>NZ_JAGKQQ010000002.1:0-301945 GCF_017939745.1 Gemmata palustris
TCCTCTGTCCTCTGCGTTCACCCGTGACCCAGCTTTTCGACCTTCAGCGCACCGGCGCCTTCCACCGCAATGGCGATGGCGGCGTCGCCCTGAGCGGTCCATTCCGCGAGCGCCCAGCCGGGTCCGGTGAGTTGCGGATCGCGGACCGCGTTCACGCACGGGGGGCGTTCCGGGTCCAGTTCCACATCGAAATCCGCGAGGCACCCGACTGTTGCGCCCGCGGCCTTGATTACAGCTTCTTTCGTGGTCCAGCCGCGAAAGAAGCCCGCCTGTCGATTCGGTTCGGGGAGTGCCCGATACGCGACGCCCTCCGCGGACGAAAAGTAGCGCCGAACCAGCCCCTCCGCGTTTTCAACAATCCGCACGCGCTCGACATCGACACCAACGCGGCGCCAACTGACCGCGATGACCGCGATCCCGTCCGTGTGCGTCAGGTTGAAGTGCAGCCCCGATTCCCCGTTCAGCACCGGCTTTCCCGACGGCAGGTACGCGAGCGAGACCGCAGAAGGTGCCACTGCCAGGCACTCACCGAGCAACCCGCGGAGCAACCCGCGCCCGATAGAGAACTGTTCGCGCGCCTTGGCGATCTTGTACCGCAGCGCCCGCGTCTGTTCTTCGGGTGTGAGCCGATTAAACAGTTCCTCGGCGGGAACGGGCGGGCGCTCGAGATCAACCACCCACGCGCACACCTCGTGTTCTCCCGGCACGCGATCGAGCGCTGCGGGGCACGCACCCACGAGCACCCGCATTTCGCCCAATTTTCCTGCGTTAGTCATGCTCTCACTACGGGTTACGATTTTGCACTTCGCGCGGGTTCGGCGGGACGCTATCCGACGTGGTCATGAACACACTCATTCTGCTCTCCGCGCTGGCCGCCGGCCAGCCGGCTCCGGCACCGGTCACGTTCCACAGCCCGGCGCCGGTCGCGTCGAAGGGTGACGTGAAGGCCGGCCCGCCACTGGTCCACACGTTCGACTTAACGAACGCGACCGCGGGCACCGTGACGATTACGAAGGTCGAGGCCGGGTGCGGTTGTCTGCGTCAGGGGGTGGCCGCGAACGTGTTGCCCGCGGGCGAGAAAACCAAACTCGCACTCGAAGTGAACACGCTGACGCAGCCGGACGGCCCGAACCGCTGGCAGGTGACGGTATCGTACAAGGTGGAGCTGCCCGGTGCTCCCGCCCAGACGGGCGAGTTGCTCCTTCAGATCACGGCGACGCTCTCGCGGGACATCTCCGTAACACCTCCGCAGGTCGCGTTCTCCACCGCGGGAGAAGCGAGCCAAGCGCTCGTGGTCGGTGACAAGCGGGCCAAGCCCCTGACCGTCCTGAAAGCCGCGTCCTCGGCCGCGCACCTGACGGTCGAAGTCGGGCCGGCGGCGACCGGCGCTGTGGGGCGCACGCAGTCGGTGACGGTCAAACTCGCCGCGAACGCACCCGCCGGGCACCGCGACGAAACCGTGGTGCTGTACACCGATGACGCGGAGTGCCCGGAACTGCGTATCCCGGTGCGCGTTCTGAAGCGCGTCGCGGGTGCGGTGACCGCGACCCCGGAAGCCGTATCGGTGCGCCTCGCGGCCGGCCAAACGGAGGTTTCCACGCTCGTGCAACTCCGCTCACCGGACGGAAAAGCCGTGAGCATCGCGAGCGCGGAGAGCGACCTCCCCGGCGTGCAGGTGAAGTGCTCCACGGGCAGCGGGCCGGTCGCGACCGTTCGCATCACGGTCCCCGAAGCAGCCACGGCGCAAGCCGGGCGGTGTACGGTGCGCGTGCGCATGGGCGAACAGGGGGGCGAGGTGTCGATCCCGGTGTCGTGGACCGGTAAGAAGTGACCCGAAGCGCCGTTCAAGGCGTTTTGAGACGATTCGCCACAAGGGGTGTGTCCCCGCGATGATTCGATCGCCGAGAGCACCACTCGAAAATCGTCGGAAAGTTAGACGCATAGACCTTCCACCCGCTCTCAATACACTCAGAACACTCGAACCCGAACGCCCGCGGCACTTTGCTCGTAGACACTCCTTTGGCCCGGCCCTCGAGTCGCGTCCGTGATCGGGCCGGGTCCGCACGAAAATGGGACGAAAAAGGTGCGAGGAATCCGAGAACGGAGCGCCGACTCGAGGTAAAATGAGTCGGCGACAGCGGACCACTACTGCTCCCCGAATTCCACCCGCCGTCGATTCGTAGCCCCATTCCCCGACAGGAGGTCAGCTTTGGACGGCGTGCCAGCCGAGCGGAGTCAACGGCTCTCGCGGGCAGCGGCCCAGCGGCTCAGCCTCTATTTGCGGTGCGTGGGCGACTGGCCGACCGACGGCGAAAAGGTCTCCAGTAGCCGCATCGCCGAAGCCGTTGGCGTGAGCGACGCCCAGGTGCGCCGCGACCTCGCCGCGCTCGGGCACCTGGGCCAGCGCGGGGTCGGGTACGATGCGCACGAACTGGCCGCCGCGATCCGAACGGCCCTGGGCATCAACCGCCAGTGGCGCGCGGTGCTGGTCGGCGTCGGCAACCTGGGCCGCGCCCTCTTGAAGTACCAGGGGTTCCGGGCGCAGGGGTTCCGAATCGTTGGCCTGTTCGACAGTGACCCGTCGAAAGTCGGCCAGGACGTCGAAGGGTTGACCGTGGAACCGGTGTCCGCCCTCCCCGCTCGGCTCGCAGAACTCCAGGCGGAACTGGGCGTGCTGACGGTCCCCGGGGAACCGGCACACGCGGTCGCCGAGGCACTGGTCGCAGCGGGAGTTCGGGGCATCCTGAACTTCGCCCCCGTGGTGCTCAAACTCCCGCGCCGGGTGCGACTCGTTACCGTCGACTTGGCGATTCAATTGGAACAGTTGGCGTTCCAGGTCCAACACGGCGATGCGCCGAATCGCCCCGCGGACGAGGAATGACTGCGTTCCCGGTGGGCCTTCCGGTCCATCGGGTGCGGGCCTGTCACCAGCGCCGTCCACCATTTCACGCACACATCCCGTCGCACAACGCGAATCAGCCACCATCCGTCTGCAGAATGTCAGATTGCGACCATTACCGGCACGTCGTTCGCTTATTGCAGAATCGCGGTGTATTGCCCCAACCCGCTACGGGCGCGGAACGAAGCCAAAAGCACTGATGAAAGTCTTCCATTGCGACCACTGCGATCACCTCGTTTTCTTCGAGAGCGTTCACTGCGTCCGCTGTGAGCACCCGCTCGCCTATCTCCCGGACCTGGGGGTAACAGGTTCACTCGACAACGCCGGCGACGGGCTGTGGCGGTCGCCGCTCGCGCGGGCCGAGGGCAAGACGTATCGGCTCTGTCAGAACTACACCGAGCACAACGTCTGCAACTGGGCGGTGCCCGCGGACGATGACGACCCGTACTGCTCGTCCTGTCGACTGACCCGCGTCATTCCCGATCTCGCCCCGCCCGGGAACAAAGAAGCGTGGTACAAGCTCGAAGTCGCTAAACGGCGCCTGCTGTACACGTTGCTCGCCCTCAAGTTGCCGATCGCGAGTAAACAGGACGAACCCGCGACCGGGCTGGCGTTCGAGTTTCTCGCCGATCCGACCGACCCCGCAGCGCCCGCGGTGCTGACCGGGCACGACAACGGCCTGATTACCGTTAACATCGCCGAAGCGGACGACGCCGAGCGCGAGCGCCGACGGCAACAGATGGGGGAACCGTACCGCACCGTACTCGGGCACTTCCGCCACGAGATCGGCCACTACTACTGGGACGTGCTCATCAAGGACGGTCCGCACCTCGACCGGTTCCGCGCGTTGTTCGGCGACGAGCGCGAAGACTACGCTCTGGCGCTCGATCGGCATTACAAAACCGGCGCGCCCCCGGACTGGCAAGAGCGCTTCATCTCCACCTACGCGACCGCCCACCCGTGGGAGGACTGGGCCGAGACGTGGGCGCACTACCTGCACATGATCGACACCCTGGAAACGGCCATCGGGTGCGGCTTGTCGGTGAAGCCGAAACGGGTGGGTGAGCCGGCAATGAAGCCGGGAACGAAGGTGGAGGCGCCCACGCCGTCGGCGTTCGACGCCATGCTCAAGGACTGGCACGCGCTGACCTACGTTCTGAACAACCTCAACCGCGGCCTGGGCCTGTCGGACGGCTACCCGTTCGTGATTTCGGCCCCGGTCATCGAGAAGTTGCAGTTCATCCACGAAGTCGTGACGGCACCGACCGCGGTCAAAGCCGTTCCAACAGCGCCCGAGCGGGCGCCCACAGTTGTACCAGATCAGTTACAATCCGGGCCGTCTGTTCCCTCGTCTAAAGTTGAGCGGCACGAGCCGCAGACAACTTGATGGGGAGCTTGCCCGATGAAACAGTTGCTCGCGGTGGTCGCCGCGGTCGCCCTGGTCGGCACATCGACCGGTGACGAGAAAGTTGCCTTCGAGACCATCCTGAAGACCCACAGCGGCGGGCCGAAGAAGGCGGCCGAAGTCGTCATCCGGTCCGAGAAGGAGCGGAAAGCGTTCACCGAGACGTGCTCGTCGGAGAACACCCGCAAATTCTTGGACGCGGTCAAAGTGGACTTCGACAAAGAGGTGCTGGTCGCGGTCGCGGTCGGGCCATCCGGTTCCGTGCTCACCAAGACCGAGATGAAGCAAACCGGAGTGCAGAAGGTTACGAGCGGGGACGAGGTCGTCGTCGAGTATTGCGTGGTGACCACCGACGTGCAGTGCGAGCCCAACTACCCGCTTTACGTCGTCAGAATTCCCAAAGCAACGACCGTCGCGTTCAAGAAGACCGAGAAAACAATCGGCGGGTGAGGCCCGGACCGCGAAGTTCTTCTCCTCACCGGCCGGCTTACACCGGCCGTTCGCCAATACCACCCGGCCCCGGGTCACCCGAGGTACTTCTTCGGAATCTCCGCGCCCGCGACGTATTGCAGTTTGGCGATCTTACACATCTGATACACGTTGATGCGGAAGTCCGGGCACGTGCTGACGAGACAGTACGCATCGGTGGGCGTGAACCCGTACTCGGTGATGAGCCAGTCCATGAGGTTGAACGTGGCCGTTTCGACCGCGGACTCGAGCGGCTTGTCCGCGAACACGGACACGAGCGCGTCCGGCTTCTCGATCCGCACCCACGGCACGCGCTTCTGTTTCACCAGTTCCAACTTCACGCGGACGGTCGCCTTCGTCTCGGCCGCGGTCCCGGTGAACTCGGTGTCGCCCTGGCTCGCGTGGACGTCGCCCAGGTAGAACAGCGCGCCGGGGTGATACACGGGCACGAAGACGCGGTTCCCGACCGCCGCGTCGCGGATGTCGAGGTTCCCGCCCCACGGACCCTGCCCGTCCAGGCTGGTCACCACCTCGCGGTCCGGGCACACCCCGAGCGTGCCCACGAAGGGCGTGATCGGCCAGCGGATCTTGTCGCTGAAGTGGAGCGTGCCGTCGCGCGTGGTGCCGCTGGCGCCCGGGGTGTGCTTGAAAATCTTCGTGGTGTAGTCGCCGGACAGTTCCGGCCACCGGGTCGATTCGCCCAGCGGCCCGCGCCGCGGACCGATCGCGACCCACGAGTAATCATCGACCACGATGTCTTCGAGCGTGATAACGAGGGCGTCACCGCGCTCCGCGCCCTCGAGGTACACCGGGCCGCCGACCGGGTTCGCGTGCGGCGGGGACCGGTCGAACCCCGGGCGCTTCCCGGGGATCGCCTTGTCCGCCGGCGACTTGAAGTACCCGGTGCTGGCGTCGTAGGTCTCGATCTCGAACGACTCGCCCGGGCGCACGCGCAACAGGGGCTCGTCGCGCCAGTCGAAGGCGTACTTCCGCGCTTGCTCGCGGGTGATCCGTTGCACGATGGGGCTCCTTAGTGTTGGCGCAAACCCGCCAGAAATTGCTGGAGTTCGGCGCCGGTGTATTCGTCATCGTTGATGGATAGGAATTCCAAATTGGTCAAGTTCGCGAGAGCGGCAACCGATGCACTATTTTCGAGCATCGAGGCAAACCACAATTGGCCGTCCATACGATTCGCCCAGGCGGTCTCAGCATCTTGGCGAGTACCGAGTTCGATTTCGAGATATCGTAGTTCCCGTAGGGCGCCGATTCGATGTAGAGTCGCGTCGCGAAAACCGTTACCCCAAGTACAAGGACACAGTACCAAATGCCGGAGTTTCGTGAGTCGTTCCAGACCGATAACGCTATCGTCCCCGATCGCCCCTCCGAGGCTGTGATATTCCAAGTGCTCCAACATCGTGCAGTTCATGAGGGGAACGAGTGAGTCGCAAACAGTATCGCTGATGACGAATTTCTTGAGGCGCGGTAAGGAGGAGAAATGGCGAAGACCCGCGACGGTTTCGTGACCTCGGTGTATCTCGATCTCTTCCAATTCTGGAAGGTACGATAACATCCGAAATTCCGCATCGATCGTTTGAATGTCCCACATCTTCACAGATTTGACGAGCCGATCTGGACGCAAAGATTTGTCGTCCTCGTTCATGCCACGTAGGTACCGAATTGCAGCCAATCTCTGCCGGTCAGGGGCGTGGCGCGTCGCTCTGCTAATGCGGCGCTCCTGGAATTCTTCCCATACCCCGCGCGCGTCGCACGCAAACGGCTGAATGTACACATACGTCCAGAAAGGAAGCGGATCGAGGAATTTGATCCAAGAGGGATCGAACCACGACCAAATTTCGAGTCCTTCCAGGCACTGCAAGTTGGCGATGGTACAGAGCAAGTCGGGGGTCAGGGAAGCTTTTATGTGGAGGCGGCGAAGAGCGGGGAGGTGATGAAGAAATTCGAAGTTGGCTGACACATCTTCGTGTTCTCGCACGAGCACGACTTCCAGAAACCCTCGAACGAAGAGCCCATCGTTGAACGGCGAAACGGATACCCTCCATTGTGTCCCGTGAGCTTCCAGAATCGTTTTTTCCCGGAGCGTGAGTTTTTGGGCTTCATCCGACGAATCATCGTTCTGGTTAGCCAGTTCGACCTGCACGCGGATGAACTCGGCGCGCTCGGGCTGGCCGTGCTCGTCGAGCCAGTCCGCGTACACGAGGCGCGGGGTGTCGTCGTCGGGGTCGGTGTGGATCGCGCGCAACAGCGCGGCTTCGTCGCTCATTCCGGTCTCCGGTGCGGACCGCGATAGCTTACCCGCATTCCCGCCGGTTCGCCTCTAGCATTCGCGCGCGCGGCACGGCACAATGAGCCGCCATGAAGATTACGCGGGTCGAAACGCACGTGTGCCACGCCCGGATGCGGAACTGGGTGTTCGTGAAGGTCGTTACCGATCAGGACGGGCTGTTCGGGTGGGGCGAGGCCACGCTCGAGTGGCACACGCGGGCCGTCGTCGGGGCCGTCCAGGACTGCGCCGAGCTGATCGTGGGCGAAGACCCCACGCGCATCGAGCACCTCTGGCAGATGATGTACCGCCAGCACTTCTGGCACGGGCACGGGATCATTCGCGCCACGGCCATCGCGGGAATCGACCTCGCGCTGTGGGACATTTTGGGCAAGGTGTGCGGCGTGCCGTGCTCGAAGCTCTGGGGCGGGCCGGTGCGGGACCACGTCCGCACGTACTGCCACCTCGGGGGCGGCAAGATGGAAGACTTCTACGAAACCGCCACCGAGGACGCGAAGCGCTTCGCGGACCTCGCGCGAAAAGCGGTCGCGGACGGGTTCACCGCGTTCAAGAGCATGGCCGTTCCGCCGACGCTTCCCCTGGAGGGCCAGAAGCCGATTCGCGCGGCCGAGAAGTGCGTTGCGGCGATGCGCGATGCCGTTGGTCCGGGCATCGACATCATGGTAGATTGCCACGCCCGCCCCTCGCCCGCGATGGGGTTGCAGTTCGCCAAGGCGCTCGAACCCTACGGGCTGTACTTCCTCGAAGAACCGTGCTGGCCCGAGAGCGTGGACGGACTCGCGGCGATCAACGCAGCCGTGAGTACGCCCATCGCGACCGGCGAGCGCGTGACGAACCTGGCCGCGTTCAAGGATCTGTTCAACGCCCGCGCGTGCGAGGTGTGCCAGGTGGACATCACTCACTGCGGCGGGCTGAGCGAAGCGCGGCGCATCGCGGCGCTCGCCGAAGCCCACCGGATCGCGCTCGCGCCGCACAACCCGCAGGGACCAGTGAGCACCGCCGCGAGCCTGGAGTTCGGGTTCAGCCAGCCGAGCTACATCATCTGCGAAACGGTCCACGCGGACGTCCCGTGGCGCGCGGACGTGGTGCAGGAAGGATTCACCATCGAGCCGAAGGGCCGCATCGTGCGCCCAAACACGCGGCCCGGCCTGGGCATCGTCATCAACGAGGCCGAGGTGAAGAAGCACCCGTTCGAGCAGGAACTGCCCCAGCGCGTGTTCTACT
The DNA here is from genome assembly GCF_017939745.1 of Gemmata palustris. Taxonomy (NCBI): domain Bacteria; kingdom Pseudomonadati; phylum Planctomycetota; class Planctomycetia; order Gemmatales; family Gemmataceae; genus Gemmata; species Gemmata palustris. Next base: position 8,299 of record NZ_JAGKQQ010000002.1, read on the forward strand.
CCGACGGCAGCGTGGGCGACTGGTAGGAAAGCAGCCGCGGATAAACGCAGATAACGCGGATCAGAAATAAAATTATCAATTTAATGCAATTAAAACGAATCCCAACACGCCTGCACCTGCGATTACATGAATAATTCTTGATCTGGTTTTAATCCGCGTTATCTGCGTTTATCCGCGGCGATTTCTCTGTAACTGCATTTATCCGCGGCGATTTTTCTGTACCTGAGTTTATCTGCGGCGGCTTTTCCGCCTTTCTCCGGGAGTCCGAATGCCCAAGAAGCTTCACGGCGTGCTGGCGATCGCGCACACGCCGTTCACCGACGGCGACGAGATCGACGAACTCGTGCTCAAGCGTGAGGTCGAGTGGGCGTTCGGGGTCGGCGCCAACGGCGTCGGCACCGGGATGGTGTCCGAGACGATGCGGCTCACCGATCACGAGCGCGTGTCGCTCGCGAACATGCTGGTCGGGTTCGCCGGGAACCGCGGACCGGTGTTCGTCGCGGTGGGCGCGGAGAGCACGAAGCAGTCGCTCGCGCACGCGAAGGCGGCCGAAAGAGAGGGCTGCGACGCGGTCATGGCCGTTCCGCCGCTCACCTCGAAGCTCAGCGAAGCGCACCTCGTCGATCACTTCCGCGCGCTGGCCGACGGGATCGGCATCCCGGTCATCGTGCAGGACGCATCGGGCTACGTCGGGCAGTCGATTCCGATTTCGGTGTGTGTCAAACTCCTCGAACAGTACGGCCCGGACAAAATCCTCTTCAAACCGGAAGCCGCGCCGAACGGCCCCACGCTGTCCGCGCTGCGCGACGCCACCAGCGGGAAAGCGACCATATTTGAGGGCTCGGGCGGGATCTTCCTCGTCGACAGTTACCGGCGCGGGATCGCCGGCACGATGCCCGGAATGGACCTGCTCGACGGCATCGTGGCTGTTTGGAAAGCGCTCCAGCGCGGCGACGACGCCACGGCGTACCGCGTCTCGTTCCCGATCGGCGCGATCGTGGCGCTGCAACTGCAAGCGGGGCTGGACGGGTTCCTAGCGGTCGAAAAGTACCTGATGCACAAGCGCGGGCTGTTCCCGAGTGTGCGCCGGCGCAAGCCCTACGGCTGGGAACTGGACGCCGAGACCGCTACCGAAGTGGACCGCCTGTTCGCACACCTCCAGGAGGCGCTCGGCACCCCGCCGTAGCCCCACCATGCGATACCAACTCCTCTCGTTCCTGTGCGCGGCGACCGTGATCGCGTACCTCCAGCGGTCCGCGCTCGGCGTGCCCTCAAAAGCCATTGAGAGCGAACTCGGGCTGACCGCGCAAGACATGGGGCTGGTGTGGCTCGCGTGGTACGCGGGGTACGCCGCGTTCCAGTTACCCGCCGGGTGGATCGCCGACCGACTCGGCAGCAAGTCCGCACTGATTACGTTCGCGGTGCTGTGGTCCACGCTGACCGCGGTCGTCGGCGCCGCGACGAGTTTCACCGGGCTGTGGGTACTGTGGGGGCTGATGGGAATCGCCCAGGCCGGCATCTTCGTGTGCGCAACGAAGGCCATTGGCGCAACGTTCCCGCGCACCGAGCACGCGCTCGCGTCCGGGGCGCTGGCGTGCTGCATGGCCGGCGGGGCCGCGCTATCGCAGTTCGTCACCGGTCGGCTACTCGGGCCGCTCGCGTGGCAGGAAATCCTCGTCGTGTACGCGGTGCCGGGGCTGGTGTGGGCGTTCGTGTTCGCGCTGGTGGTTCCGCGCCCCGAACAGCCCCCGCCAGAATCGGAGGTGCCGGGCGATTGGGCGCTCGTTCCCCCCGCGCCGGCCGAACCGCCCGCGCCTGCGCAATGGTCGCGGTTACTGACCGACCGAAACATGCTCCTGCTCTGTGCGCAGCAGTTCCAGCGCGCCGGGGCGGTCGCGCTGTTCTTCACGTGGTTCCCGCGGTACCTGCAAGAAACAAAAGGCGTCAGCGTCGCGAGTTCCGGCGGACTGGCGGCGTGGCCACTCCTCGCCGGGATGCTCGGCGGGCTGCTGGGCGGAACGATTTCCGACTGGCTCCTGGTCCGCACCGGCAACCCGCGCCTCAGCCGGCAGGGGCTCGCCGCGTGCGCGACGACGGTGTGCGCGGGGGTCTCACTCGCGGCGTTCTATGCGGACGATGCGAACACCGCGGTACTGCTCATCAGCGTCGCGGCGTTCTGTGGGTACGCGAGCGGTGTGAGCGCCTACGCTACTGCTCTCTCGATGGGCGGGAAGCGTGTGGCGCCGGTCTTCGCCACGATGAACATGGCCGGGAACATCGGCGCCGGGCTGTTCCCGTTCGTGGTGGGGCAACTCGTGGGGGGAACGGGTAATTGGAACCTCACGCTGCTCCTGTTCGCGGGAATGTTCGCCGGGTCCGCGGTCTGTTGGACGCTCTTGAATCCGAAGGGCACGCTGTTCGAGGAACCAGAATGAAGACGCGGGTAAACACCCCTCAAGCACGGTGCCGGGCCGGGTTCGCACGGGCCGACATCACGCCCCCCGTGGGCATCTACCACCGGATGTGGGGCGCGGCACTTCACGACCGTGCCACCGGCGTCCACAAGCCGCTCACGGCCACCGCGCTGTTCCTCGAAGCACTCGACGGCGGCGGGCGGTTACTCGTGATCGGGATGGATCACTGCATCCTTGACGGTGCGGAAATCGAGAACGTCCGCACCCGCGTTGGCGAAGTGGCGCCGGATGATGTGATGGTGGCGCTATCACACACGCACGGCTCGGGGTGGATGTCGCGTTCGCGGGCGAACCTCCCGGGCGGCGACCTCATCGGGCCGTACCTCGACCAACTCGCGGGCACCTGCGTTGCGCTCGCGCGGCGCGCCATTGATTCGGCACGCGACGCAACGATCCTTTATGGTTCTGCACGGTGCGCACTCGCGGCCCACCGCGACACCTGGGACGAGAATGCGAAGCAGTTCGTGTGCGGCTTCAACACCGAGGGGGCGGCCGACGACACTGTGCTCGTGGCAAAAGTGCTCGCCGACGGTACACGCGGCACGCTCGGCACCGTGGTGAACTATGCGTGCCACCCGACGACACTGGCGTGGGCGAACACTCTCATCAGCCCGGATTACGTGGGCGCGATGCGCGAGGTGATCGAAACGAGCACGGGCGCGCCGTGTTTGTTCATTCAGGGAGCGTCCGGCGACCTCGGCCCGCGCGAGGGGTACGTCGGGGACGCGACCGTCGCCGACCGCAACGGCCGGCAGCTCGGGTTCGCCGCGCTCTCCGCGCTGGAATCGCTCCCCGCACCGGGAACTTATTTCGAGTACACGGGATCGGTCGTGTCCGGCGCGATCCTGGGCACTTGGGCGCACCGTTCCGTTCCCGCCGAAGAACAGGCGGCGTTCGCCGCGTGGTGTACGCGCCGGTTCGTCGTCCCGCTCCCGTACCGGCTCTCGCTGCCCACAATAGAAGAGACGCGGGCCGAGCTAGCGAAGTGGGAGCGCGAAGAATCTGCGGCCCGCGCTGGGAATGATGAGGCTCGCGTGTCCGAGTGCCGCGCCCGCGCGGAGCAGATGACGCGCCAACTCACGCGCCTCACAGCAATGCCACCGGGGAAATCGTACCCGTACCAGATCGCGGTGTCGCGCATCGGCAGCTCGGTGTGGGTGTTCTGCCCCGGCGAACTGTATCAGGTCTTCCAGACGACGCTCCGCGCGCGCTTCCCGAACTTGGCGCTCGTCATCAGCACGGTGACGAACGACTGGCAGCCGGGCTATTTGCCGACCGCATCGAGCTACGACTACGGCATCTATCAGGAGATCATCGCGGCCGTCGCCCCCGGCTCGCTCGAAACGGTGATCGAGGTCGTGAGCCGCGAAATCAAGGCGGTTGCGGGGTGAGCTTAAGAGTGTTTCACCGCAGAGGGCGCGGAGAGCGCAGAGAAAAAGCAGGGTAACCGTGATCGGTTCGGCTCCGGTTCTTCTCCGCGCCCTCTCGTGCTCTCTGCGGTGAAATCCTCTTCACCATCAGCGCGTGTACCGAAAAAAGGAGTAACCACCGTGGCGAAGCGAAAGCAGGCGCGACCGTGGGACGCGGTGTTCGACCAGATCCAGGTCCGGCCCAGGCCGCGCCTCCCCGAGTACGTATACCCGGCGCCGGTTACCGATGTCGAGTTGGACGAACTGGAAGCGCACCTCAAGTGCCGAGTGCCCGAGAGTTACCGCACGTTCATGAAGCGGTTCGGCCCGGGCGAGGCCGCGGACCTCATCCGCTTACCGCCCCTGGGCGTGCGCGACGAGGGGGACCAGAACCTCATCGCAGAAACTAGCGCTTGCCGCGGCAAATTTCTGAACCGCAGGCCCGAATATCTTCCCCCTAACGCCAATGCAGCTTGGCTCGGCCGCCTCGTGTATTTCGGGTCGGATTTCTGTGGCCGCACATACGCCTGGGATCCAAAAGACGTCACGCACAAAAGGGGCAACGAGTACCGAGTCTACTGCCTGCGACGCATGGAGGAGGGAGATCCCGAGGACCGCGGAGAGACGCTCGCGGACTTGATCCAGGGCGTGTGGGCGGAGCAAGTTCGTGGTATCGAAGAAGACGGAGGCGAGAAGCCCACGGGTATCGACTTCAAACCGTGGAACCCTGTGCGCGAGAAAGTGAAGCCCGACCGAGACGACGTGAAGCGCTGGTTCGCGTTCAACAACAACGCGGCCCGAGACCTCGCATTTTCGATCCGCTACCACGGGGCCACGGACACGTTCCCGATTCTGGCCGACGCGCTGGAGGAGGCGGGCTGCACGAGCGCGGACCTGCTCAACTCGTGTCGCACCGGCGATCCCACCACCGACGGCGTATGGGTGCTCCGGGTGCTCGGCCTCATTTTCGGTCGCCGCTGATCCTCCGTGCCTGAAAATAGGCACCACGGGCCGAGGATCGCCCCAGCCCGTGGTGTCTACTTCCCGACCCGGAGCGCTCGCGGCAACACCCACCACCCACAAGGGCGGCGGGTGCTCCAAGGGTAACAAACACCTCCAAGCGGCGTTTACCCAACAATCGCCCGGTCCCCGTGCTGTCACGGCGCGGCACTCGTGGTACGATGATCGCGAAACGAGACGTACACCGCGCCCGGGGTGCCCATGTTCGGCCTGTTCACTCCCAAGTGCCCACTCGACCTCGCCGAAAAAACGTGGATCGAGCGGCGCATGCTGTGGTTCGCCGAGCGGTTCGGCGCGCACCGAATGCGGAACGCGCGCGTCGTGCTCCCGACCGCCGAGTTCCTCCCCGACGCGTACACCGGGGACTACGCGAGCGTGCGCCGCTGCCTCGACCGCATGTGCGGGTATATGGGCATCGATCCCGAGGGGATCGCGCTAGAACTGCTCCCCGACCGCCTCATGCCGGACGCGGCCGGGCTGTACGAGATGCGCGCGAAAGGGCACATCTTTATTGCCGAATCGCGCCTCGCGGACCCGCCCGGGCTGATCGCCACGATCGTCCACGAACTCGCGCACGAGATCCTGTTGCGCGGCGGGCACCTGACGGGGCACGAACCGGACCACGAGACAACGACGGACCTGCTCCCCGTGTTCCTCGGCGCGGGCATTTTCGCCGCGAACGCGACCATCCGCGAAGAGACCAAACGGGACGGGAACATCAGTTGGTGGTCGGTCTCCAAGCAGGGGTACTTGTCGTCAATTCAATTCGGCTACGCGATGGCCCTCTTCGCCCACGCACGCGGCGAAGAATCTCCAGAGTGGCGTCACCACCTGCGCACCGACGCGCGCAAGACGCTCGGAACGGGGTTGCGCTTCCTCCGCAAAACGGGGGACTCGCTGTTCACGCCGGACACGGTCGATAGGCGGCCCGCCGTGACGCCCGCCCTCGTCCTGGAACGGTTGGCGATGCGCAGCCCGACGTTCCGGCTCGCAGCGCTGTGGGACGTTCTCGAATCGGGGCTGACCGACCCGAAGCTGCTGGGCGCGGTCGTCGCGCACTTCAAGCACCCAGACGACGCCATACGCACGGCCGCAGTCCGAGCGGTGCCGGAGTTCGGCACTGCGGCCCTCGAGGTCGTGCCCCAACTGCTCGAACTCCTCCTCCACGATAGCGCCCTCCGTGCCCACGTCGTTCGGAGCCTCAGCGCGTTGCGCCCGCCGGCGAAAGACGTGGTACCGGAACTGAACCGACTACTGCTCGATGCGGACACGGCGCCCGAAGCAGCGCGCGCGCTGTACCCTTACGGCAGCGAAGCGGCGAGCGCCTTGCCGAATCTGCTGGTCGCGCTAGAACGGTCACTCTTCACATACACCGATGCGACGCCCCTTTACTTTACCGTTTTGTGCACAATCTGTTCCAACCCGGAACAGGTGCTCCGCAAACACTTCGGTGCGCGCGACCCCGACCTGCTCCGAACCGCTCTGAAAGAACTCAAACTCCGGTCCAGCTAATTCACAATACGCACCACCTCTGGTGCAATGGGCGATTCCGTTTCCACGCGCTCGCCGCTGAACGGGTGGTCGAACGCGAGGCGCCAGGCGTGCAGGCACAACCGGCGCACGGGGTCGGTGGTCGCACCGTACATCTTGTCGCCCGCGACCGGGCACCCCAAACCCGCCATGTGAACGCGGATCTGGTGCTTGCGGCCCGTTTCCAGTTCCACCTCGACGAGCGAATGGCCCCCGCGTGACGAGCGCAGTTTATACCGCGTCACCGCGCGCTTCGCGTCCTTGCCCGGGGTGCGTCCCGCGCGCACGCGCAAGTCGCGCCCTTCGGTCAGGAAGTTCTCGATCGTGCCCTGCGCCGGGTTCGGCACGCCCTCCACCACCGCGAGGTAGGTCTTGGTCACGTCTTCCCAGCTCGCCTGAAGTTGGTCGCGGACCTCGGCACTCCGCGCGAAGAGGAGCAGCCCGGACGTGTCGCGGTCGAGCCGGTGAACGACGAACGGGCGCCCGGCGTTCCGCGCAGCGAGGTGCGCGCTCAACCGCACGAACGCGGTGTCGGTCTTCTCCGATTCCGTCGCGACCGTGAGCAACCCGGACGGTTTATCGATCACAATGAGGTACGCATCTTCGTGAACGATGGTAATCCCGGCCAGGTTCGAGGCAGGGGCGGGCGCGTCGCGCTCGATACCCACTTTGTCGCCGGGGCGCAACGGGTGATCGTGTCGCGTAACCGAGGCGCCGTTGACCGTAACGCGCCCGGAGCGCAGCACCTGCTTCACGCGCGTGCGGTTCATCGGCGCGAGCGCGGTGAGCAACCAGTCCAGGAGTTGCACTTCGGAAGCGGGCGACGGAAGTTGCTGCATCTCGGGTCTCAATGACGAAACTAGCGCCCGCACATGTGCAGAGAATCGAACGCGACGCGAACTAAGTCGCACAATTCCCCACCCAGAGTATCCGCGTGACACCTTCGCTTTACATAGGGCATTGATAGTGAAGAGAAAGCGCGGGGCTTCCATCCGGTGCGCGCGTTGCTGGTTCTCGACCCGCGCCTCCGCTGGTTCAAAATTGCACGCCCCAGTGCGCAGAATGGTACAGCGCCGAGGCGCCGATCGATCTGTCGTGTTTCAGATTGGTGAGCGCACGAGCCTTTCCCGTCACGCAAAACACGCCATTTTGCCCGGCAAAGCATCGCAATTTCGGCCGGCTATGAATTACCCATCTTCCCCGCCTGAACACCTCGCGAGTCGAGCGAACAGAATGTGAAAGCGACCCGTGTACGGCCGCAATTTTGCAACGAATTTAAGCGAACGGAAAACGCAACAAATGGTGGGACACAGTAAACAGTTCCGCCGCGTGGCAGATATGGAGACGGCGAATGGGTTCTAACCTTTGCAGTGACGACCTGCACGACTGGCTCGTGGTGAGGTTCCTCACGCTCCCGGAGGCGACGCTGGCCGACGCGGTCCGTGACCTCGAGCAACTGAACGAGAACGAGAAGCGGGAACTGAACCAGCACATGATCTTCCCGTTCGGTGCGGACGACATCCGGGCCGAGCTTCTGCAACTCATCGCGACGCACGGCGAATGCGCGCGCGTGACCGAGTTCGATAGCTACCTGCCCGCCCTGTATTGAGGACAAGACCGCTCGCCCTCGCCCGCCCACTCGTTCAGAATCAAAGACGCCAAATTCCTCACGTTACGATCTGTTCAACAATACCCCCCGCGACTAGCCCACTACGCTCTTTCGCTCCCGTGTGAACTTCGGCCCGGCGGCTTCGGGCCGAAGTTCACACGCTTTTCATGGCCACTGATCGCCGTAGATAGTAACACACTTCTTAAATTCGTAACACCGATGTCACAGATGCCGCTGGTGCATTTTGGTCACACCGCCGGTCACCACCACACTCATTCTCCCGGAGACCTCTCGTGCGTTACCTCGCTGCGCTTCTGACCCTCGGGTGCCTGGCTGCTGCCGGGCACGCTCACTTCGTGTTCGTGTACGTGGACGGCGCGGAAGCCCGGATCGTGTTCGGCCACACCGCCGCACCGGACCTGACGAGTTTCCCGACCCGCGCCGAGAAGACAATCCTCACCGTTCGCGACGCGGACGGCAAAGACATCAAGGTCGCGATCGAGAAGGGCGACGGGAACTTCTTCCGGGCCAAACTGCCGGCGGGGAAGAACGCGGTCGTTTTCGGGATCACCGAAGCCGGGGTGACGCAGCGCGGCGACAACCCTCCGCTGCTCTCCTTCTACTACCCGAAGGTGATCGTCGGCGACCCGTTTATCAAGGGTGCGGAAGTTGGAGGCGCGCTGGAACTCGTGCCGGTCCGGGACGGGGACAAGGTCCGGTTCAAGGTTCTGGCTGGAGGAAAGCCGATGGCCGGCGCCGAGGTCACGGTCGGGTTGCCCGGAAAGGGTGAAGACAAGGACGAGACGGTGAAAACGGACAAGGACGGTCTAACGTCCGCATTCGCTGATAAGGGCCGGTACTGCGTCGCGGCTCGACGGTCAGAGGACAAGAGCGGCGAACTCGGAGGAAAGAAATACACCGCGATTCGGCACACCGCGACCCTGGTGTTCGACTTCGCCGCGCCCAAGTAGCCACTGTGGGGACACGATGTGGGATATCGCCGACCGGTTGGACTCGCGCGCCCGTTCAACCCGGTCCTGGCGCTGATCGCAGCGCTGTTAATGCTCGCCGCGGCTCTCGTAAGCCGGTAGATACCACTACGGGCGAACGGCCGGTGTCAGCCGGCCGGTGCGAGTCGCGATGACGCCAAAGATGGTTCCGCACCGTGGACCAATTCTGGATGGAGTTCTCACCGGCCGGCTGACACCGACCGTTCGCCCAAAAGTCCCCCGCGCGGGAATCACTCTGCCGGTTTGCCGACCCCGAGCGCGTCCGCGACGCGGTTGATGTAATTGAAGTACGCGGCGATCAGCGTGATCTGCAAAATGCCGGTGTCGTCGAAACCGACCGCGCGCAGTTTCTCCACGTCCGCACTCGTGTGCTTGTAAGGTGCGTGCGTCAGCTTGACCACGAAATCGAGCATCGCTCGGTCCGCGGGGGATAGTGGCGCCTTCGTGTAGTCCCGCCGTAACTCGGCGGCGAGTCCATCGGTCGCGGCGGTCGGGTGCTCGGGATCGGCACTACTCGCCCGGCGGAAGAACTCGATGTGGCTCTCCGTTCAGTAGAAGCACTGATTCTGCGCGGAGACCACGGACGCGATCATCTCGTGCTGGTTCCGCGTGAGCGGCAGGTGCGGCTGAAACATCACCGCGAGGCCGGATATCATGTGCCGCATCGCTTCGGGAATTAAGCTGTGCGCGGCAACGATGCTGTCCGATCCGCCGTCCGGCCGGATCAGCGCCGCGGCCGTCACCGCGTACTCACTGGGGTACAGCGAGTACACCGCCTCATAAACCTTCCGCAACTCGGGACCGGCCTCTTCGACCGGCGTCGTTTTGATCCACGTCATCGTTCGCCCTCCGTACCATCGGCACCGGCCCAATTATCCGACAGCGCAGACCGCGCTCGCAACAATCAACGCCCCTCAAAAATCGCCTTTACGGTCACCGCGCCGGCGCAACACAACTACCGGGCACCCGCCCCGCGGCTACACTGACACGGTCATCACATCAGTCCCTACGAAGCGGGTTGAGCACATGGACAAGATCAGTGTGGCGGACGCGCGCAAGGCCGAAGCGGTCGGGCGACAGGTGCGGTTGCAGGGGTGGGTGCGCACGCGGCGCGACTCGAAGGGCGGGTTCAGCTTCATCGAATTGAACGACGGCTCGTGCCAGGGGAACGTGCAGGTCGTGGCGCCGGGCGAGCTCGCGAACTACGAAGCCGTGGTGAAGCACCTGCACACCGGCGCGAGCGTGAGCATTGATGGCGAAGTGAAGGCGTCGCCCGCGAAGGGGCAAGCCACGGAAGTGCTCGCGTCGCGTGTTGAACTGATCGGCGACGCGGACTCCGAAACGTACCAGCTCCAGAAGAAGGGCCACAGCTTCGAGTTCCTGCGCGGGATCGCGCACCTCCGGCCGCGGACCAACACCTTCGGCGCGGTCGCGCGGCTGCGGCACCAGGTCTCGATGTCGATCCACCAGTTCTTCCACGAGCACGGGTTTTATTACATCCACACGCCCGTCATCACCGCGAGCGACTGCGAGGGCGCCGGGGCGATGTTCCGCGTGTCCACCATCGACCCGGCCGAGCCGCCGAAGGTCGAAGGGAAAGTGGACTACACGAAGGACTTCTTCGGCAAGCCCGCGTACCTCACCGTGAGCGGGCAGTTGCAGGGTGAAGCGTTCGCGTGCGCGTTGGGGAAGATTTACACGTTCGGCCCGACGTTCCGCGCGGAGAACTCGAACACCCCGCGCCACCTCGCCGAGTTCTGGATGATCGAGCCGGAAATGGCCTTTTACGAACTCACCGACAACATGGACCTCGCCGAGGCGTTCCTGAAGCGCATCATCTCCGACGCGCTGAAGTTCTGCATGGAAGACCTGAAGTTCTTCGCGGAGAAGCTGGAGAACAACAAGGAGCTGTTCGCGAAGCTGGAGAACGTGCTGAACAACCCGTTCAAGCGCGTCTCGTACACGGAGGGCGTGGACATCCTGCTCAAGAGCGGGAAGAAGTGGGAGTACCCGGTGACCTGGGGCAGCGACCTCCAGAGCGAGCACGAGCGCTACCTGGCGGAACAGCACTTCAAGTGCCCGGTGATCCTCTACGACTACCCGCGGACGCTGAAACCCTTCTACATGAAGGTGAACGACGACCAGAAGACGGTCCGCGCGATGGACGTGCTCGTGCCGGGTGTGGGCGAGATCATCGGCGGCAGCCAGCGCGAAGAAAAGCTCGACGTGCTCGAATCGCGCATGAGGGAACAGGGGTTGGAGCCGGAAGGCTACGGCTGGTACCTCGACCTCCGGCGCTACGGCACCGTGCCGCACTCGGGCTTCGGGTTGGGGTTGGAGCGCACGATCCTGTTCCTGAGCGGGATGGCGAACATCCGCGACGTGATCCCGTTCCCGCGCACGCCGGGCAACGCGGAGTATTGAGGTTTTCAATGTAGTCTGCTCGCTCCGCGAGCAGTTGCGTAGAAATACAAAGGCAGTTCAAGTATTCGGCAAGTGGGCTCTGCAACCGCTCGCGGAGCGAGCGGACTACACTCAAAATAACCCGGGGCGCGGATTGCTCCGCGCCCCGGGTTCACCTTTGATGTCTACTTCTGGTCCTGGTTCGCGGAAGGCTCACGGCACCGCCGGTGCGCACCTCCTGACTGATCAGGAGGAACCACGACCGGCGGGGTTGTTCCAGACCTCCTGATCAGTCAGGAGGTGCGCACCGAAAGCGGTGCTGGAACAGCCTTCCCCGAGACGAGTGTGGCGGTATTCGCTCGGGCGACGCAACATCGCCCTGCTGCAAAGCAGCGAGCTAGACCACCAAAGGTTACCAACACCGTAACCTCCACCACCCCCGAAAACAAGCACTGTGCTTGCTTCCCGGAGTCATTCGCAATTGAAGTGGCGGGTTGCCTTTAGCGTGGCAATTACGGCTCTGGCCTGTGCCACAAGCAGCCACACACATTCAACGCACCGCAGCGAAGCCCATCAGCCGACGCGGAACCGGGCGAGGGCCGCTTCGTCGAGTTCGACGCCGAGCCCCGGACCGTCCGGAATCTTCGCGTAAGGTGGGCCGAGGTCGAGCGGGCGCGTGATGATTTCGCCGTCGTGGTAGAACGGGCCGATGGTGTCGGCCGGGAACGTGTCGCAATCGACTTCCGGGAACGCGGCCGCGACGTGCAGCATTGCCGCGGTGCCGATGCCGAGTTCCAGGTTGCTCCCGATCGTGCAGCGGAGCCCGGCCGCCTTCGCGACCGCGATGATCTCGGCCGTGCCCGCGATCCCGCCGTGCTTGCCCGGGTACACGCTGAAGACGTCCGCGGCGCGGTGAACGCTCAGTAACCAGGCATCCTGAAGCGTGAACACGCTCTCGTCCGCCATAATGGGCGTGACCGTATCGCGCCGGAGTTCAGCAAGTGCCGCAGGGTCGCCCGCGGGAATGGGCTGTTCCGCGAGCAGGAGATCGATGTCCGCGAGCGCACGTAGGCAGTATTTCGCCTGCTGAATCGTCCAACCGCAATTGGAATCGATCGTAACCGGAATGTGGCGCGGGGTCACTTCGCGCACCGCTCGCACCCGAGCGATGTCGGTTTCCGGGTCGAGCCCGGTCTTCACCTTCACACACGTCACGCCGAGCGCGAGGTGCTGTTCCGCCATCGCCCGCGAACCGGGAACGTCGCGTGCCCACACGACAAGTTTGATGCGCACGCGGTCGCGTACCTTCCCACCCAGAAGCTGGTACACGGGGACGTTCGCGGACTTGCCCGCGATGTCCCACAGGGCCATCTCCACCGCGGACTTCGTGAACGGGTTCAGCTTGATGATGAAGTCCATCGCCCGGCGCGCGGCGGTGATGTCGCGCGGGTCTTTGCCGACGAGTTGCGGCGCGATGTATTCCTCAATGACCGCGACCGTCCCGCGCTGCGTCTCACCGGACCACAGCCCGGAAATGGTCGCTTCGCCGAGTCCCACGATCCCCGCATCCGTGCGAACCTTCACGATCACGTAGGGCGATGTGACGTGCTCCCCGTGTGCGGTCTTCGCGGTCATGCCCTTCTTCAGCGGCACGCACACCGGGATCGCTTCGATGCGAACAATCTTCATGGATTTTTCTCGTGTGGTCGGCTGTAAACGAGAGATTGAATCCCTCTGCCGCGCGCCCTCATTTCTTCAGAGCCTTTGCAATCGCCTCGTTCATCCGCTTTTCGCTGCCCGGGTTCACCCAGCACCAGTCACTCAAATTACCGTCGTTTTCCTTCCAGGCGCGTTCGATCGGAATGTACCCCGGTCCGCACTCCCCGTAGCCCGCGACCAGTACGAACGCATCGGGCCGGGCTTTCTGTGCGGCGAGTTGGAACTCGACGTAACTCTCGGCCGGCAACAGTGCGATCACCGCGCCACCGAAATCGAGCACGGGCAGGTCGATCGGCTTGCCGGCGTCGCAGCGCTTCTTCCAACTCAAGCCGAGCGCAGCAAGGCACTGCCCGAACGGTTTCGGATCGTCCTTCAGGCGCTTCATCAGTGCCTCTTCCGAGAACCCGTCGGATGTGCGTGCTTCCAGCGCGAGCGACGCAGAGCGGAACGTCACATCTTTCACCGCGGTCTTCTTCGTTGCCTTCCACGCCGCGGTCATCGCGGAATAAATGCGCTCGGCGAGTGCTTCGCGGTTGGCCGGATCACCGTCGTTGTACTTGCCCGCGGTCACGTTCCCACCGCACCCGCTCGCGTACACCTGGAACACGCCCGGCGTGTCGGCCTGGCGCCTTTTGCGCGCCATCCCGACGAAGTCCGCCGTCACACCGCCCCGGCCGTAAAAGCTCATCGGGTGCGTCGCATAGGCCGAGAGCCCGCACAGCGGTGTGTCGCCGGTCCAGAAGCTGATCGTCTTCAGGAGCGGGTCGATGGTGCCCTCTTCGCCCGCGCGCACTTTGGGATCGCGGCTCGCCGACATGCGGTTGTACTGCACCTTGCCGTTCTCATCAAGGTAGCGCCGGTTCGACGCGACCTTCTCCACCTTCGCCTCACCCGTCCCGATGTGCGTCACCGGTTTCGCGCTCTTCAGACACGCCTTCGCCGCATCAGCGACGCGCGAAACGGCTTTTTCCAAAAACGCGAGTTCACAGATCGCGCCTTTGGCCTTGTGCTTTTCGAGTAACTGCTGTGCCTCGAGATCAACGATGGGCGCATCGTGCTGGTGCAGCGCGCAGAGCATCACGCGGACCGGTTCGGTACCCACGGCCTTTGCGATCTTGTCACGAAAAAGGTCGTAAGCCCCGTTCCGAATTTCGCACCAATCGAGCGCCACGAACACCACCGGTTTCCCGGCCCCACTCAGCACGAACCCGTGCGCGAGCAGCGGATCGACGATTTCCTTCGCCGGTGCGATTCCGCCCCCCATACACGGGTGCCCGATGGGAATAGTCACTTCCGTGTCGAACGTCGCGAGCGCGAGTTTGGGTTCTTCGGCTCGGGCTGTTGCGGTTGAGGAGCCGACCGTTAAGGCGAGAGCCGAAGCGAGTGCGTCGCGTCGTGTTGGGTTCATGGCGGGCCTCGTGGTATGCTGGAGAGCGAACACGAGTGTACTCGGAGTTCCGCGCATGTTCACGCTCGAGGACAAAGCGTTCATTCGGACCATCCTGGCGAACCCGTCCGAACTGACCGCGTGGCTCGTCTACGCCGACTGGCTCGACGAACACGACAACCCGCTCCACGCCGAGTTTCTCAGACTGGAAGTGCGCCGCGGACAGCTCCGCAACACGGACCCGGAGTGGTACACCGTGGAAGCACGGCTCCGGGAACTCCGCACCGCGCTCGATCCGAATTGGGTCGCGGTCTTCGACCGGCCGAAAATCGAAAACTGCGAGGCCGTGTTCCAGTTCAAGTGCCCCAAACGGTGGGAAAGCCTGAAGGTCATCAACGATCCGGCGGTTCGGCACTGTAGCGCCTGTCAAAAAAATGTGTATTACTGCCACACTCTACCGGAAGCGCAGGATCGCGCGCGCCTGGGGCACTGCGTCGCGGTCCAACTCGACGTGTTACGCTACCCCGGCGACCTGATGCCCAGGCGCCAAGCACTTGATGACATGCTCTCGGAACTGTATCCACCTAACGATGGGATGCTTGTAGGGCTCATCTACGAAGAACCCGAACCCGAAGCAGTACCGCGCCGACCGTGGTGGAAATTCTGGTGATCGGCCCCGTGCCGCGCGGGTCGGGTCCGCCCCGGAACGGCCGCGCACGGTTCGCCGAGCCCCGGTCCTTCATCGAAACGCCAAACTCAACAAATCGGGATCGCTCCGGGTTCCCGCCGGTATTGGGGGCGTATCGCGACGGATGCCGCTCGCCGCCGGTCGGCGGGTTCCTAGCATATCCCGCGAACCGGTCTGCGGGCCGGTGCGTAACACACTTGGCACCCCGTATCGGTTCGCGCCGCCCTTCAAGCCTGGGTCGGCTCCGGAGATCGCGTAATGGCCGAAGACCTCGTCGTTGAAACCCGCAGCCTCACGAAAGTGTACCGCGACTTCTGGGG
Organism: Gemmata palustris; assembly: GCF_017939745.1. Taxonomy (NCBI): domain Bacteria; kingdom Pseudomonadati; phylum Planctomycetota; class Planctomycetia; order Gemmatales; family Gemmataceae; genus Gemmata; species Gemmata palustris. The sequence goes on from NZ_JAGKQQ010000002.1 coordinate 23,868, forward strand.
TCGCAAGAAAAAGACCGCGCTCAACGCCCTCGACCTCAAGATCCACAAGGGCGAAATCTTCGGCCTCCTCGGGCCCAACGGGTCCGGCAAAACCACCACCATCAAGCTGCTCCTCGGGCTGCTGTTCCCCACGAGCGGCGACGCCTTCGTGTTTGGCGAACCGGCCGCGAAGGTCGAGAAGAACGAGCGCATCGGCTACCTGCCGGAAGAATCCTACCTGTACCGGTTCCTCAACGCCGAAGAGACGCTCGATTTCTACGGCCGGCTCTTCAACATCGACCCGGACACCCGCAAGCGCCGGGCGGCCGAACTCATCGAGCGCGTCGGGCTGGGCGCGGACAAGAAGCGCATCCTGAAGGAATACTCGAAGGGCATGCGGCAGCGCATCGGGCTGGCCCAGGCGCTCATCAACGACCCGGACCTCGTGATCCTCGACGAACCCACGTCCGGCCTCGACCCGCTCGGCACCCGGTGGATGAAGGACCTGATCCTCGACCTGAAGGCGAAGGGCAAGACCGTCCTGATGTGCTCGCACCGCCTCGAGGACGTGCAGGACGTGTGCGGGCGGATCGCGATTCTGTACAACGGCGACTTGCAAACGCTCGGCAAGGTGTCCACGCTCGTCGAGGACGCGGTGCGGCTCGAAGTGCGCGCCAGCGGGGTCAAGGAGTCGCCGGAACTGCGGGCGGACCTGGAAGCCGTGTTCAAGAAGCACGGCGGCTCGATGGAAACGGTCGGGCACCCGTCCAGCACGCTGGAAGAGCTGTTCTTGCGGGTCATCGAAGAGTCGCGTGCCCGCCCCGGTCGGCGCTACCTGCCGCCCGAAGAGGCGACCCGTAATACCGCGGTCCCTCCGGCTTCCGCTCCGCCGGTGACCGCGACCGCGCCGGCGGCCCCGGCATCGCCCCCGCCCGCACCGGCGCAACAACAGCAGCACCAAAACCAGGGCAAGAAGAACAAGAAGAAGCGATAGCCGGAACCGGGTCGAGATGGTCCCGACGCGACCGCAACGATTCGCACCCCGTTGTTTTGCACTCTTCCGACCCCTTCGGGGGTCACCGGTCTGTAGCCGGGGGCCATCCCCCCGGTACTCAAGAGTTCTCAAGGGCTCCCCCGATGTCGTCGGCGCTGTTCGGCATTCTGCAACTGGACCGGGGCGACCCCTACGGGTACGCACAAGTGGCCGGGCTGCTCCAGGCGTGGCTCCAGGACGCGGGCGGGTTCGCGGCCGTCGGGCTCGTCGTGTACCTCATCTACGCCCTGACCACGCCCACGGACAAGTCCGAGTCCGAGCGGCTCCGCGTGCCGGTGTCGAAGTGGATGCTGCTGATGGGCGCCATCAGCCTCGTCTGCTACGTGGCCCTGGGCGTGCTGATATTCCTGAACCGCGGCGCGCTGCCCCCGGCCCCGGTCCCGCAGCCGGGCGAGGCGGTGCGGATCGACCCGCCCGCGTGGCACCGCGAGCTGCAGCCGATGGTCCTCATGGTCGCGGGGCTGTTCGCCCTGCTCGGGCTCGGTGAGCCGTTCGCACGCGACCTGTTCAAGATCCTCCGGCGCAACGTCTCGTTCAACACCTCCGGCGCGCGGCGCTTCGGCGGCACCCTCAGCACGTACTCCGCCGAACTGCTCACCCGCAACCGCGCCATCGCGCTGGCCGGGGCGCTCGGGCTGTACGCGGTGGTCGGCGTGCTGCTGTTCGCCATCGGGGTCCCGCGCCTCACGGGCATCTGGACGTGGCTCCTCGCCGTGAGCGCGGGCGTGTTTCTCGCGGCCCTCGCGCTGCTCATGCTGTTCGAGGCGGAAGGCCCGGTGTGGGCGATCGCGAAACTGAGCTTCAAGGAAGCCGTCCGGCGCCAGTTGCTCTGGGTGTTCCTCATCATCCTGTTGCCGTTCTTGTTCCCGGTGCAGTGGTTCGTGCAGGTCAAAGCGGCCGACGAGTTGCGCACGACGACCATGTTCCTCACGGTCGTGTTGAGCGTCCTGGTGCTGGTCCCGGCCGGGCTGCTCGCCGGGTTCGGCATCCCCGACGACATCAAGAACCTGAACATCTTCACCGTCGTGTCGAAGCCCGTGGAGCGGTTCGAGATCGTGCTCGGCCGGTTCATCGGGTACTCGGCCCTCATGACGCTCGTGCTCTTCGCCCTGACCGGCGTGAGCGTCGTGCTCATTACCAACACGGCGATCTCGGAAAAGGCCCGGGAGGAAACGTACAAGGCCCGGGTGCCGCACCGCGGGAAGCTCGAGTTCAAGAGCATGCGGGCCGAGGACCGGCAGGAAAAGAAGGACTTCGACGGCACCAACGTGGGCCGCGAGTTCGACTACCGCCGGTACATCGCCGGGCACGAGAAGTCGCCCCAGCGGGCCATCTGGAAGTTCGCGGCGGTGCCGGGCGAAATGGAGCACGCCCAGGGCGACAAGGTGCCCGTCGAGTTCACCTTCGACGTGTTCCGCATGACCAAGGGCGAGCAGGACAAGGGCGTGATGGTCAACTTCACGTTCGTCACCCAGAACGCCCCGCTGCGCCAGCCGACCAAGGACGAGGGGGCCGAGTGGCAGTGGGTGGACACGGCCCGCCGGGACCAGTACCTCGCCCGCGCCGAGGAGTTCCGGCGCCAGGGGTTCCAGATCGACCGGGCCGCCCCGGGCGACCCGGCGTGGGCCAAGGTGAACGAGCTCGCCGAGGAGTTCGGGTTCTTCGAGTACAAGGGCAAGCCGGTCTTCGACTACGCCGTCATGGGGATCGAGGTCCCCGCCGGGCTGTTCCGCAACGCGAACAACCCGAAGGCCCAGCCGGGCAAGGACGAGAGGGGCCAGCCGCTCCCGCGCCTCTCGATCCTCGTGAAGTGCGAGAGCGAGGGGCAGCTCCTGGGCATGGCCGAGCCGGACCTGTACCTGCTCCAGAACGAGATGCCCTACGCGGTCAACTTCTTCAAGGGCATGGTGGGGCTGTGGTGCCGCCTGTGCCTCGTGATCGGGGTCGCGGTCGCGGCCAGCACGTACCTGAGCGGCATCCTCGCGTTCCTGGCCACCGGGCTCATCTACATCACCGGGTTCTTCACCGACCACCTGAACGACCTGGCCACGGGCCGGAACATCGGCGGCCCGTTCCAGAGCATGGCGCAGATCGTGAAGGCCGAGCAGTCCACGACCCCGGTGTCCGACACCGCCTCCGCGCGGACGCTCATGCTCGCCGACAAGTTCGCCGCGTGGCTGTTCCGCCGCATCCAGAACGTGATCCCGGACATCGACTCGTTCAGTTGGGGGCACTTCGTCTCCGAGGGGTTCAACATCAGCACCGAGTACCTGGTGGTGAACGTCCTCGTCACCTTCGGGTACCTGATCCCCTGGGCGATCCTGGCGTACTACCTGATGAAGTCCCGCGAAGTGGCCGCGTAAGGCGCGTTCGGTGTTCGGCAGCGGTCGGGGCGACCGCTGCCGAACACTGGGCCCTGGGTTCCGAACACCGAACACCGAACACCGAACACGACTATGAACCCCCTGCAACGAGCCGCGATCGTCCGCAAGGCGACGTACATCGGCGCGATCCTCGTGCTGTTCACGGTCAGCATGGTCTGGCGGGGCGCGCTCCCGGTCCCGCTCAGCGGCGCGAGCGGGCCGTTCCGCTGGGCCGCGAACCACACCATCAAGACCCAGGCCGAGAAGCTCGAGGTGTGGGAACTCGACCCCCAGGAGGGCGAGGCCGAGATCACCGGCAGCGCGCTGCGCCTCACCCTCACCGGGAGCCGCGGGGTCGCGGTCACCGCGCTGTGGCTGTCGGCCATCGACAAGCAGAAGCGCAACGACTTCCACGAGTTCGAGCAGCGCGTGATGATGGTCACCAAGCTGCAACCGAACTTCATCACGCCGTGGATCTTCCAGAGCTGGAACATCGCGTACAACGTGTCGGTCGAGATGCACGGCAGCGGCGACATGTACTTCTACATCGTCCGCGGCATCCAGTTGCTCGCGGAGGGCGAGCGCCACAACAAGCGCTCGCCGGACATGCGGTACCAGATCGCGTTCTACTACCAGAACAAGTTCGGCGTGTCCGACCAGGTCGAGACCCTGCGGTGCCTGTTCGACCTGAGCTGCATCCCGCCGAGCCAGCGGAACCCCAAACAGTTCGAGGACCCGGAAACCGGCAAGGTCAACGAGGCCAAGTTCCAGGAGTTCTGCGAGAAGCACCCGCACTTCGTGCGCCGCATCCGCGGGGACGACCTGCGGTACACGGACAAGCGCGCGAAGGAGAAGCTGCGCCGCGGCACGCCGAAAGAGGTCGTGGAGTTCCTGCGGACCAACTGGGAGGTCCCGTCCCGGTACCGGGCCAACTTCCTGAAGGAACCGACCGACGACCTGGCGGAACCGGAGAACCAGTTCCCGGCCCTCCCGCCGCAGTTCAACGAGGGGCCGGACGAGGCGCACCCGGCGTCCGGGACGGCCGACGACCGCGCCCCGGGGCTCGGGTACTTCAGCGGGTACAAGGCCGCGCGCGCCTGGTTCAGCTACTCGCTCCTGCTGCTCCCGCCGCCGATGAAGGACGCCCAGGGCATCCCGGTCCCCGGCCCCACCCCGCCCCCGGGCACCTTCGACCACGACCCGGCGAAGCACCGCGTCCCGCGGCTCCCCATGATGGTGATCTTCCGCCAGGGCGCGCCGCGCGCGCAGAGCTACCAGGCGGAAATGGAGCAGAAAGAGGGCTGGTTCGACGACGAGGGGTGGCTGATCGACGACCCGAGCGACCAGCCGTCGAAGTGGTGGTTCCCGAACAACCCGGACCGCCCGACCCGGCCCCGGCCCGTGGTGGTCGGCACGGGCCGCGCCTGGTCGCTCGAGGAGTGGCGCCAGGCGGCCGAGATGTGGGACCGCCACGGCCGGGACTACGGCCTGATCTTCGGTCAGGGCCGCAAGGAGACCCTGGAGAACCGCCGGGGCGACCCCGGGTCCGTTCCCAACGACCCGACCCCGGAACAGCTCGCCGACCCGGTGATCCGGGAGCGGTACCTGGCCAAGGTCGCGCTGGAGTATTACGGCACGAACCGGAGCGTCACGAACTTCCCGTTCTTCCTCGCGTCCTCGCAAGCGGAAGCGAAGCCCCTGACCGTGCAGGCCCGCAAGACCCTCTGGAAGGCGGAGCAGGCCCGCAAGATCAGCAACCCGCCGCTCGCCATCCGGCTCTACAAGGAGGGGTTGGAGCTGTGGAAGCAGGTGCTCGTCGCCAACAAGGACTTCCACCGGCCGGAGCGGTCCGACCGGACCGAAGAGGAGACGTTCGAGTTCGAGCTGGCGTACCAGCGCCTCCTGGTGCAGGACGACGAGCGGGTCCGCAAGCGGGCCAACGAACTGGTCCACGGGGCACAGGGGGTGATCCCGTTCCTGACGCTCCCGTTCCAGACCGAAGCGCTCGCCCCGGGGCAGGTGGCGGTCCCCGACCCGCTGTGGACCAACACGAACCGCGAGGAACTCAAGTGGTACATCGTTGAGAACGTCTCCGACGCGGACTTCTCCTCGCCGTTTGTTGGCTCGCTCGCGCCCGACCGGCTCGCGTGGGTGGCCGAGGGGCTGAAAGAGTCCGTGCGCGTGAAGCAAGGTGTGTCGCGCAAGCCGCAAGCGACCGCACCGCCCGGCGCGGGTGGTCCGGGTGGTCCGGGTGGCGGTCCCCCCCCGGTCCCGCTCCCCCCGGGCCAGTAGGCCCGGCCGGCTCGACGGCAGATTCGACAACACAAAAAGCACCGACCGGGCCGCGGGGACACCTCCGCGGCCCACGGTTCGTACAACACCCTCCTCACCGTCCCTTCACCCGCGACCGCACCGCACATGAACCGTACCGCTCTCTGCGTCCTCGCGCACCCCGACGACGCAGAGTTCCTCTGCGCCGGCACGCTCGCCCGCTTGAAGAAAGAACACGGCTGGGCGATTCACGTCGCGACCATGACCCCCGGCGACTGCGGGTCCGCCGAGCACGGGCCGGACGAGATCGCGCGCATCCGGCGCGCGGAGGGCAAAGCCGCGGCCGAAGCCATCGGCGCGATTTACCACTGCCTCGAGGAGCGCGACCTGCGGGTGATTTACTCCGAAAACGCGCTCGAAAAAGTCACGCGGCTCGTCAACGCGGTCGCGGCACAAGTGGTGTTCACGCACAGCCCGGACGACTACCACCTGGACCACGAGCAGACGAGCAAAATCGTGCGCGCGGCGACGTTCGCGGCCCCGATCCCGAACTTCCTGCACGGGCGCCACTTGCACCCGCCGGTCGCGCACATCCCGCACCTCTTTTACTGCGACCCGCTCGAGGGGAGCGACGCCTTCGGGCGCCCGATCGTGCCCGGGTTCCGCATCGACATCAGTGCGGTGATCGCGGACAAGGCGCGGATGCTGGAGTGCCACGAGAGCCAGCGCGCGTGGTTGCGGGCGCACCACGGGGTGGACAATCTGGTGGACTCGATGCGGGAATGGGGCGCGGCACAAGGCGCGCACGCGGGCGTCCCCTTCGCCGAGGGTTACCGCCAGCACCTGGGCCACAGTTACCCCAAAAACAACGTCCTCGCGGACCTGCTCGGGAGCGTCTGACGGGCGTCGGGGCGAATGCCGCGGGGCGCGAATACGCGCGCCCCGCGGCGCTTTGATAACGCTTGTTTCCTTGACGCCCCGCGAACCGGCCCGTAATCATGACCATCTGAACGCCTCTTCAGGCGCGCCCGGCCGGTCGCGCGAACCCACACGGCCATTGGACCGTCTCGACTCCGGCTGCCGGAGCCGCCCCGCTGTCCCCAGGACGCTCGCAACATGACCCCGTCCGACCCGACGACCAACGTGCCCGCCGATTCTTCTGCCCCCGCCACCGACGTCGCCCCGGCGCAACCGACCGAACCCGAGCCGGGTCCGCCGGCCGAGAGCGCTGCGGCGCCGGCGGTCGAGAGCGCCGCGCCCGCGGAGCCGGTGGGCGAAGGCACGGCCCCCGCGGCCCCGCCGCCCGCGCACCGCGAACCGGCCCTGCCCGCTCAGCCGGTGCCGGACGTGCCGCCGGCCCCGCAACCGCACGACCTCTCGCGCATCGCGCAGGACCTGCAGATCCGCAAGGCGCAGGTCGAGGCCGTCGTCCAACTGCTCGACGACGAGAACACGGTCCCGTTCATCACGCGCTACCGCAAGGAGCGCACCGGCGGGCTGAACGAAGACGTCATCCGCCGCATCCAGGACCGCGTCACGAACCTGCGGGGCCTCACCGACCGCAAGCGCACGATCCTGAAGAGCATCGCGTTCCAGGGGAAGTTGAACGACGCGCTCACCCAGGCCCTCCTCGCGGCCGAGTCCCCCAAGCGCCTCGAAGACCTGTACCTGCCGTTCAAGCCCAAGAAGAAGTCGCTCGCGACCGAGGCCCGCGAAAAGGGCCTGGGGCCGCTCGCCGAGGCGATCTTCAACCGCGACCCGGCCGTCGACAAGCTGGACGAGGTCGTTCAGGGGCTGGTGGACCCGGACAAGTGGCTGCTGAACACCGACGACGTGATGGCCGGGGTGCGGAACATCCTCGCCGACACGATCGCCGACTTCGCCGAAGTGCGCGGGCCGCTCCGCGCGTTCTCGTGGGACACCGGCGTCCTCGTCTCCGTCCGGGGCGAGAGCGTCCCGGAGAGTAAGGGCAAAGAGTACGAGCCGTACTTCGACTTCCGCGAACCGGTCAAGGACATCCCGCCGCACCGCGTGCTCGCGATCAACCGCGGCGAGAAGGCCGGCGTCCTGAAGGTCCGCATCGACACCGACCCGGCAATGGGCCTGGAGATCACGACCTACCACCTGGGGCTCGCGGACCACCCGCACCGCGGGCTGATGCTCGAGGTCGCCAAGGACGCGCTCGAGCGCCTGCTGAAGCCGAGCCTCGAGCGCGAGATCCGCCGCGAGCTCACCGACCGCGCCCAGGAGCACGCGGTCATGGTGTTCGCGAAGAACCTCCGCAGCCTGCTGCTGCAGCCGCCGCTCCGCGGCCGCAAGGTGCTCGCCGTGGACCCGGGCATCCGCACCGGGTGCAAGCTCGCGGTGCTGGACGAGACCGGCAAGTTGCTCGAAGACGCGGTGATCTACCCGCACGGCCAGAAGAAGAACGCGACCGACGCCAAGCGGAAGATGGAGCAGCTCGTCCGCAAGCACCAGCTCTCCGTCATCGCGATCGGCAACGGGACCGGGTGCCGCGACACGGAACAGCTCGTCGCGGACCTGATCTCGGACCTCGCGCACCGGCGCCTGAACCCCGTGCCGGACGCGCCGCAAGCGTCCACGCTGGCCCCCGAAGCGCCCGCCGCGCCGCCCCCGGTCGCCCACGAACCCGTGCTCGCGCCGGTCGTGACGGCCGCGCCCGCGGCGACGACGCTCGATTCCGAAGCGCCCGCGGTATCAACGGAAGCCGTTACGCTCTCGTCCGAAGCGCCGACCGCCCTCGTCCCGGCCGAAACGACCACCACGCACGCCGAAGCCGCGCCGGCCGCCGGCGAGACGCTGACGACCGGCGAACCCGCGTCCGCGTCGGTGCCCGTCGCGCCTGCCGCGCCCGCGGTTCCCCCGCCGCCCCCGATCTCGCTCGAGGGGCTATCGGACGCCCCGGAAGACCTCGCTTATGTGATCGTCATCGAAGCCGGCGCGAGCGACTACTCGGCCAGCCCGGTGGCCCGCGAAGAGTTCCCCGACCTCGACGCGACCACGCGCGGCACCATCAGCATCGGGCGCCGGCTCCAGGACCCGCTCGCGGAACTGGTGAAGATCGACCCGCAGCACATCGGCGTCGGGCTGTACCAGCACGACGTGAAGCCGAAGTTCCTGAAGGAATCGCTCGAGGGCGTGATCGAGTCGAGCGTGAACCAAGTAGGCGTCGAGCTGAACACCGCGAGCGTGCCGCTCCTGCGCCACGTGTCCGGGTTGAACCAGTTGGTGGCGCGCGAGATCGTCACCTACCGCGAGAAGCAGGGGCCGTTCGCCAGCCGCGAGCAGCTCCTTCAGGTGCCCGGGCTGGGCGAAAAGCGGTTCACCCAGGCCGCCGGGTTCCTCAAACTGCCCGACGGCCCGGACCCGCTCGACAGCACGTGGATCCACCCGGAAAGCTACCCGCTCGCGCGCCAGGTGCTCGCGGACTTCGGGTTCGCGCCCGCGGACCTGCGCGACCGGTCGAAGGTCGAAGAGCTCCGCGCCAAACTGAACGGCGTGAACCTGCCCGAAGTCGCGGCCCGGCTGAACGTCGGCGAACCGACGCTCGACGACGTGTTCGCGGCGCTCGCGCGCCCCGGGCGCGACCCGCGCGAGGACCTGCCCCCGCCGATCTTCAAGACGGGCGTGCTGCGCCTCGAGGACATCACCCAGGGCATGGAGCTGAAGGGCACCGTGCTCAACGTGGTGCCGTTCGGGGCGTTCGTGGACATCGGGCTGAAGGAGAGCGGGCTCGTTCACATCAGCCAGATGGCGAACCGCTACATCAAGAGCCCCTACGACGTGGTTTCGGTCGGCGACGTCGTCACCGTGTGGGTGATGGACGTGAAGGCCGGCGAGAAGAAGATCTCGCTGTCGATGATCCCGCCGGGCCAGGAACGGCGCCCGCAAGAGCGCGGCGGCCCGGCCCGCGGCGGGCGCGCGGACGGCCCGCCCCCACGCGAGCGCGAGCAGCGGGAGCCGCGCGGCGACCGGCCCCGGGGCGATCGGCCCGCGCCGCAACCACAGGACCAGCGCGAGCGCCCGCCGCAACCGGCGCGCGACGATCGCGGCGGGAACCGGGGAGGGTACCCGCAACGCGGCGGGTTCCAACCGCGACAAGGTCAGGGGCAGGGCCAGGGCGGACGGTTCAACAACCGCGGTCCGGGTCCGAACGCGCCGGGGAACACTAACCCGCCGGCCGGTGCTCAGCCCGCGGAGCAGGTTCAACCCCAGCCGCCCAAGAAACCGGGCAAGCCCAAACCGCTGCCGAACCTGACGCCCGAAAAGAAGGCCGGTAAAGCGGCGCTGAACACCTTCGGCGAACTGCTCGCGTTCTTCAAACCGCCGGAGCCGGAAGCGCCCAAAGAAGCGCCGAAGGCCGAGGAGCCGAAACCGGCACCGCCCCCCGAAGCGAAAGCCGAGGAGCCGAAGCCGGAAGAACCCAAGGCCGACAGCGGCCAGAACTGACCGCGCCGACTCACTTTGCGACGCGACCGCGGCCGGCGCCAGAAGCAAACCGCTGCTTCTGGCGCCGGCCGCGGTCGTGTCATGAGACAAATCCGTGCGACTCTCTGGGCGAATTGGGCCGCAAAATCGGCTCTCGCGCTTCGAGTTCACCTCCCACACCCAATCGCCCGTACAATGTCTACACACTCCACGCCCACTCCGAAGGGGTTACTGGGGTCGTAACGACATCGTCGCCCCGCGCGGGCCACTTGGCCCGCGACCGAGGACATAAACATGGCCGAGCAACCAGACAACTCGTCCCCGAACGTGCCCCCCGGCGGACCGAACCAGCCCGCGCCCAAGCGGACCAACCCGCTGCTCCCCGGCGGGTGGATCGCGCTCATCGTGCTCGGAGTCATCGCGTTCGCGTTCCTCGCGTTCAAAAATAACTACCGCGAGATCGATTACTCCCGGTTCCGCGACCTGATGGACGCGGGCCAACTGAAGTCCGTGACCCTGGTCGGCACCGACCGGGCCGAGGGCGAGGTGCGCGACGCGAACTCCGACCTCGCCAAGAAGCTCGAGCTCGGGAAGACGGGCCGGTTCGCGGTGCTCCTGCCCCACTCCAACGACCAGCGCGCGCTCACTGCGGACATCGAAAAGGCCGATCAGAAGTACCACGAGGACCTGAAGAAGGCGAACCAGCCGGAACCGGAGCGCGTCACCATCAACCGGCGCGAGGAGCCGACCCCGTGGCTCGGGCCGCTGCTCCTGCAGCTCCTGATCGTGTGCGGCATCATCACGGTGTTCGTCGTGTTCTTCCTCCCGAAGCTGCGCGACCCGATGGGCGGCGGGTTCATCAACAACTACATCCGCAGCCCGGCCAAGCGGTACGAGAAGGGCAAGGGGCGCATCACGTTCGACGACGTGGCCGGGATGGAGTCGGCCAAGCGCGAGCTGAACGAGATGGTCGATTACCTGAAGGAGCCCGGCAAGTTCACCCGCATCGGGGCCACGGTGCCCAAGGGCGCGCTGCTCGTCGGCCCGCCCGGAACCGGGAAGACGCTGCTCGCGAAGGCCGTGGCCGGCGAAGCGAACGTGCCGTTCTTCGCCATCAGCGGCAGCGAGTTCATTCAGATGTTCGTGGGCGTCGGGGCGAGCCGCGTGCGCGACATGTTCCGTACCGCGAAGGAGCACTCGCCGTGCGTGATCTTCATCGACGAGATCGACGCCGTGGGCCGGATGCGCGGGGCCGGGTACGGCGGCGGGTCCGACGAGCGCGAGCAGACGCTCAACCAGATCCTGTCCGAAATGGACGGGTTCCAGCCGACGGAAACGGTCATCGTGATGGCCGCGACCAACCGCCCGGACGTGCTCGACGCGGCCCTGCTGCGCCCGGGGCGCTTCGACCGGCACATCACCGTGGACCGCCAGTCGTGGAAGGGCCGGCTCGAGATCCTGAAGGTTCACACGCGCAACAAGCCGCTCTCCGACCAGGCGGACCTGGAGCGCGTGGCCCGGAGCATGGTGGGCATGAGCGGGGCCGAGCTGAAGAACCTGTGCAACGAGGCCGCGCTGCTCGCGGTCCGCGCCGGGCGGAACAAGATCGAGCAAGTGGACTTCGACCGAGCCGCCGACCGCGTGCGGCTCGGGAGCCAGCGCGAGGAACCGTTCTCGCACGACGAAAAGCGCCGCACCGCGTACCACGAGGCCGGGCACGCGCTCTGCGCGTTCCTCATGCCGTCGGCGATGCACGCCCTCGACCGCGTGTCGATCATCCCGCGCGGGCGCACGGGGGGCGTCACGATGTTCCACCAGGACGAGGACCGGGTGGACCACTCGCAGAGCGAGCTGACCGCGATGCTCGTGATGACGATGGGCGGGCGCGCGGCCGACAAGCTCGTGCTCGGCGAGCCGCTGTCCGGGGCCGTCGGCGACCTGAAACAGGCCACGCGGATCGCGCGCGTGATGGTCACGCAGTTCGGCATGAGTGACCGCGTCGGGCCGGTGTACCACCAGCAGGGCGAAGAGCACGTGTTCTTGGGCAAGGAGATCGTCGAATCGCGCGCGTACAGCGAGGGCACGGCGCGGCTCATTGACGAGGAGATCCAGCGCATCCTGATCGACGCCGAGGCCCGGGCACAGGACCTCGTGCGCACCCACCGCGACAAACTCGACGTGATCGCGGACGCGCTGCTCATGCACGAAGAGATCGACCGATCGGAGGTCGAGAAGCTGATGGCCGGGGTGCCGCTCGCGGAACTGCGCCCGGAGGTGCCCAAGGTGGTGGCCCCGGCGCCCGCCCCTCAACCCGAACCGGTCGCGAAGCCGGAAGCCCCGCCCAAGCCGGGGTTGGCGTTCGGGGGAGCGTAGATCGAAAGTCGCAGACCGTAATGTCACAAGTCGTAAGGTCGAAGGCATCAAACAAGTGATGCCTTCGACCTTCTCTTTTTCCTCGTCGCTAACCGGTCTCGTTTCGGGATCGTCGTAAGAGGTCGGACGAGCCGCGACCGCAAGGGAGCGGGCGCGTGGGCGCCGAAATCACCACGAGTATGTTGCGGGCAAACGAGCCGCGACCGCAAGGGAGCGGGGCGCGGCTCCTCGGGTTACCACGAGAGCACCTGAGTGCGGTGGTGCCTCCCGCTCCCTGGCGGTCGCGGCTCGTCCGACCTCTTACGGTCGCGGCTCGTTACAGGAAGCCTGAAACCTGACTAACGGTGGGACGATGAGGTAGAGAAGCCGTAAAGCCCATCTCAGAGTGAGGCGCCGGCTTTACAGCGTGTAACGTTACCACATTCGGCGAAAAGTACACTGAAGAAGTAGTGGCCGAACGGCTCACGACGTGGAGGGCGTGAATGAACGAGGAAGATTTCAATGCGTTCTTGGCGGCCGCGCTCGCGGAGGGGCGCACGCCGATTTCCGCAGGCGGGCCTCCGCTCCGAGAACTCGTTTCACCCGCGTTCAGCACAGCGGCTGTGGCCGAAGGAACCATGTCGATTTCTGCGGGTCACCGGCCAGATACCGAAGCGAGCCAAAGCACTGAACTGCCCCCCATTACTTCGGAACGTTAGCCTCGTTTCGAGATCAATGTAACGACCGCAAGGGAGCGGGAGTGTCCCCCGCTCCCTTGCGGTCGCGCTCCCTACGAGAAACCCGGAACCGCCCCAGAGTTCAGCCCGAGCACAGCGGTCACCACCGACCTGCGACCAGAACTATTCTGAAAGCGGTAGCCATTCGGTCACATCGAACCGCGAGTGCGGAGACGTTTGTGCGGTCGCGAGGGCCTCGTAGTACGCCGGCTGGCACGCCGCCAGGAGCGCGGCGACCTCGGCCGGCAACAGGTTCCCGTGCTCGCGGCAGAACATCAGGTCCGTCGCGGCGCCGTTCACCGCAATGGTGAGCGCGTTCGGAACGGCCTTCTTGACCAGCCCGGCAAAGGCGTTACCCGATTCCGTTTCGGGGACCAGCACGAACGTTTGTGCCCCGGTCTCCGACCCGCACGGCGGGGCCGAGCGCGCGTGGTAATCGTGAATCCGGGTGCTCAGATCCACGTTTCGCGCCCGGGACGTGGACACTTCCACTTCCGTTACGTCCGTCACCGGCAGCAGGTCACTCAGGAACGCCGTGGTCTGCTCGACCATCGGCGCGACCAGCGTGCGGCTCATGTCCGCGTTCAGTTGGCACAGCGCGGTCAGCCCGCCCCGCGGTTCGAGCACGAGTTTCTGGAGCGCGACCTCCAGGCGGAGCACGTCCTGCGGTTTGACCGAGTTCACGACCCGCTTGGCCGAGCGCTCGATGTGCGTTTCGCCCGAGGGGAGCACCACGTTGAGCGTGTTCGTCGGCCGGAGCGTCTGCTGGAGCGCCTCTTCGGAGAGCGCGACCGGCGTGTCCGACGACGGGGGCAGGTTCGCGAGCGGGGACTCCATGACGTCGATGAGCAGTTCCATCCGCGTGCGGCAGTACGCGAGTTCGCGGAGCCGGTCCTCGATCCGGGCGCGGAGCGCGCGGTAGAACTTCGCGGTGGCGTCCGCCAGGTCTTCTTGCAACCGGACGTGCGCGAACGCCCGGATCTGGTCGAGGAAGTGCCGCATGCTGCGCCCGGTGCGCCCGCCGAAGAAACTGAACGTCCCGCTCCCGGCCTGACACACGTCGTGTGCGGACTGGACGTCGCTCTTCGCCTGGCGCGCTTTCACCGCGAACTGCTGGGCGCGGGCGGCGGCGGCGGCGGCCCACTCAGTGGACGCGGCCGCGAGCTTCTTTAGCGCGGTCCCGATCGCCCCCAACCGGCGCCCCGGGAACTCCTCGAGGGGCCGCACGATCTCCGCGAACTCGTTCCCCCACATCTCCGCGACGCGCTTGACCGCCTCTTCCAGCAGTTTCGAGGTGCGGCTGCGGCGCACGGTGCTGTCCTGCTCGCCGGTCGGCCGCGTGCCGATCAGGTCGCGGGCCTGCTCCCACACGGCGCGCGACCACGCGCCCGCGTCGGGCCGGCGGGTCGTGGCGCCGAGCTGCGCCTCCAGCCCGCTCAGCCAGCGCTCGATCTGGTCCCCGGGTCCGCCGTCCGGCCCGCGCACCGCTTCCTGTTCGATTTGTGCCCGCACCGCGTCCGGCTTCAGGCGCGAATCGTTGACCGCGTGCCCGACGACCTGTTGCACGGGCGTCGGGTCGGTGGGGTCCGCGTCCACCTTCCACTCTTTGAGCAACCGCAGGCAGATCTTCTGCGCCGCGGCCCGCAGGAGCAGCCCGCGCGGGAACCACACGCCATACGTGCCGAACGAGCGGAACGGGCTCCGGTCGAACCCGACGGGCCGGGAGCGGAGCTGCTCGAGCGCCGGGCCGAGGGGCGTCGTCATGTCGTGCGACACGTACCCCGCGAGGTGCGAAAGACAGTCCCGGAACGAACCGGCGCTGCGCTCCGCCATCGGCATCAGGTACGTGGACGTGAACGGCAGCCCGCGGCTCTCGACCTTCGGCCCCTCCGGGCCGCCGTAGTGCGCAACGAACGGCACCTCCGGGTCGGAGAAGTGGTTCAGCTCGGTGAGCGCGGCGTACAGGTTCGCGAGTTCCGCGTCCGTCGAGTTCGGGTCTTCGGGCGCGGCCGCGTACACGAACGCGGTCACCGGGGCGTCGGTCGGCGTCACCCGCGCGAGCACCCGGCGCACCGCGTACCCCAAGTCGACGAGCATCCCGCCGGACCCGCCGCTGGCGCTGGCGAAAACGTACACTTGCGGGGTGTTGTCGCGGACCGTCAACCCGGTCTGGTCGGACGACTGCGCGAGCGATTCCGGGTGCGTCGCGATCTGGAACTCGCGCCGGAGCCGCGTGACGAAGCGCAGGTAGTTGTCGCAGAACGCGAGGCGCCCCAGCGCACGTGCCCCTCCCGCGCGCAGGCTCCGCGGGATCGCGTACAGTTTCTCGCGCGGCAACCAGTCGAGGATCTGTTCGAGTTGCCGGCGCCGGTACTGCGTGACCGGTTGCAGCGGCACCGAGAACACCTCATCGGCCCCGAGCGCCACGTCGGGCGGCGCGCTCACCGCCTTCGTCGCCGCGTCCGGGTCGCAATCGACGTAGAGGAAGCGGAAGCACGGCACCTGAACCACATCGCCGACGCGGTCCGTGAGCCGGCACCGGATTTCTTGGAGCGCCCGGCGCCCGAAGCTGCCCACGCCGATGAGAATGGTCGGCCGCAGCACGCCCACTTCTTTTTGCGCCGCGGTCACCCCGAGCAGGTGGTCTTCGTCGATCTCGGGGTGCTCTTGCGGCGCGGAGTGGGGGCGTGCCGGCCCCGACATCACGGCCGCGGCCCCGCGGCCCGGTGCCGACACCGAGGGCGTCAGCTCCACGTCGTGAACGGTGCGCCCGGTCCGCGCCCACGCGCCCGGCTCGCGCACGCCGCTGCCGGCCTCGCCCCCGCCGCTACTGCCACTGGCGTCCCGTGCCCCACCGAGCGCGCGAACGAACGCGGTGCAACTCGGCCAGCGCTCGTCCGGGTTCTTCGCCAGTGCCCGGGCCACCACCGGCTGGTCGCCCTCCGGGAGCATCGACAGGTCCGGCGGTTCGGACATGTGCTGGAGCGCGAGTTGCCGAATGTTCTTCCCGGGAAAGGGGCGCTTGCCCGTGAGCAGTTCGACGTACACGATCGCGAGGCTGTACTGGTCCGAGTGCTTGCTGATCTTGTTCTGGAACGTCTCCGGGGCCGCGTAGATGGGCGTGACGCCCCCCATCAGCCCGGACGAACTGGACCGCTCGAGCTGCTTCACCAGCCCGAAGTCCGCGACCTTCACGCGGTCCGCGACCATGAACAGGTTGCGCGGCTTCACGTCGAGGTGCTGGAGGTTGTGCTTCTCGATCAGGTGGTCGAGCCCGATGGCCGCGTCGTCGAGGAACCCCAGGAGGATGTCGCGCGGGATGCCGGGGCGCCCGGCGCTCTGGTACTCGACTAGGCACTCGTGCAGGTTCCGATCGGCCAGTTCCATCACGATGACGAGTTCGCCACCGACGTCCTGGATCTGCTCGATGGACACGACGAACGGGTGCCGCACCTGCTTGACGCGCTCGAGCGCCTTCAGTTCCTGCACGGCGCGGGCGTCGTCGCCGTCGAGGGCGTTGAGGTTGCCGTAGACGAACTTGATCGCCTTGTGGATGCCGCCGGGCGCGACGCACTTCCACACCTCACCGAACCCACCGGTACCGATGGGTTCGATGAGTCGGTACCCGGGCAGCGGTTCCCCATCGGGCTCGCGGAGCCAGTTCATAACGTTTGATAACCTGTCCCGGTGCGCGAGGACGGTCCGCACCGGTTGCGAGTTCCGAGAAATTGCCGTTTGAACCGTAAGTCACTATGTGCAAGAAGTCCAATCGGATACGCGAATTTGAGGCGGGCGCACACGCGACTGAGGGCGGGGCCGAAGCTCGGGCGCGAACCTGGACCCAATCGAACGGCTCACTTCATCGACACATGAAGCAAATTTAACGCCAGCCGGCTAAGAGATCGCGCGAAGGTTTTGATTACCCACTCAATTCAGTTGTCGCTCACGCATAAAACACAGCACAATGCACGACATACCCGCGATCGTGGACGCGATTCTCAGCGGCTACCCGCTCGCTCTGCGCGGGGTCCACGGTGTCGGCCACTGGGCGCGGGTGTTGGAAAACGGATTGCGTATCACCGAAATTAACGGGGCCGACCGGGAAATCGTCACCCTGTTCGCTCTGTTTCACGACGCGCGGCGAATCAACGAGGAGCGCGACACCGGTCACGGGCTGCGCGGCGCGGAACTCGCCCGATCACTCCGCGGCGAACTCGTTCACCTCGACGACGACCGCTTCGACCTGTTGTTCGAGGCGTGCCGGCTCCATACCGAGGGTGGCACAAACGGCGATCGAACGCTGCTGGCGTGCTGGGACGCGGACCGGTTAGACTTGGGGCGCGTGGGGATCACCCCGGACCCGCACCGACTTGGCACAAAGGCCGCACGCAAGCTGCTCGGTTGGGCGCACGTCCGCGCCATCGAGTGGCACGAACCGACCGCGGTGCTGGCGTCGTGGGGGCTGGAAGCGGGTCAGAATACGTGGTAACAACCCACCAAGCCGTGAATCCAAGCACAGACGCGGAGATCTCAGAATGGCACAGGTTCGTTGCCCCTATTGCCATGAGTACATCGACCGAGCCGAGTTCCCGGCTCACGAAGCCGCGCACCGCAAGGCCCGTCCCGACGGGCAGCAAACGGATTACGCCACCTTGCCCGATGAGGACCAGGAGCAAGGCGACCTCGCGGGCGTGCCCCAAGTGTACGTTCACCGGAAGTGCGGGGTGGCGACCGGGATGCCCGAGGAGATCATCCGCAGCTACCTCAAGAACCCGTACATGTACATGGCCGACGCGACGTTCTGCTGCGGGTGCCGCAAACACGTCCCGTTCCGCGATTGCGAATGGACGGAAACCGGAGAGGATCTTCAGTCCTACACGGACAAGCTGAGAGCGGCGAAACCAGAAATGAAACCCAAAGGGTGTTTGGGCGCAATCGCCTTCATCGGTGCCGGCCTTTCCGGGGTCATTGCCGCAGCATTTTGTTGAACTCGGCCGCGGAGGGGCAATTGGAGCGCGCCGTTGAGTGGTTCGTGGCGATCACATCACTCGCCATCGGCGCGTCTCACTTGCTGCGGCCGCGAGATTGGGCCGAGGCGTTCCGCCAATTGCACACCTGCGGGCGCCCGGGGGCCTTCGTCAACGGCGGGCTGAGCTTGTTCTCCTACGAGTTCTCCCTACCCCGATCCCCACGGGCCTGAGCCGAACGGTGGCCGCCCCCCCCCGTCGCACCGGCGCCAAAATCAGCAACGAAACGAACGAGCGCATTTATCGCTCGGGAAGGTGGATGCACGCAGCCCCCCGTTACGCGACTGAATTGGGTCGGCGCGCCGTGCGTTATCAGGTTGGCACGCGACCAGATCGCGCGGACTAATGCGGTCCGCGCGCCCGCGACCGGGCCTTGAATAAACGGGCTTCGCGAACGAAGACACCGTAGGCTGTACCCGCTCCGATCCACCGGTCCGACCATTTGTTCGAGGAGCCACATGAGTCCGGCAATTGAAACACGCGGACTGACCCGAGACTTCGGCGACTTCCGCGCCGTAGACGGGATCGATGTGCGCGTCGAGCGCGGCACCTTCTACGGGTTCCTCGGGCCGAACGGGGCCGGCAAATCGACCACCATCAAAATGCTCACCGGGCTGCTCGCGCCGAGCGCGGGCACGGTCCGCGTGCTCGACCGGGACATCCTCGACCCCCAACAGTCCCTGGACGCCAAGCGGCACATCGGCGTGATCGCCGAGAACCTGTCACTGTTCGACAACCTGACCGCCCGCGAGTACCTGACGTTCGTGGGCCGAATGTACCTGATGCCGCGCGACACGATCCGCCAGCGGTCCGCCGAATTGCTCGACGTGCTGGGGTTGGCCGACGAAGAGAAAAAACTCTCCCTCGAATACTCGCACGGGATGAAGAAGAAGCTCGCGCTGGCCGCGGCGCTGCTGCCGAACCCGGACCTGTTGTTCCTGGACGAGCCGTTCGAGGGGGTGGACGCGATCACGTCGCGCGTCATCCGCGACCTGCTGGCCGGGTTCGTGGCCCGCGGGTCCACGGTGTTCCTCACGTCGCACGTGCTGGAGATCGTGGAGCGGCTCTGCACGCACGTCGGGATCATTACGGGCGGGCGGCTCACCGAGCAAGCGTCCCTGGAAGCCATTCGGCAGGGTGATTCCCTGGAGAACCGGTTCATCCAGTTGGCCGGCGCGGACGCGACGGCCACATCGAAACTGGCCTGGCTGGAGACCGCGCAGTGAACCGCGAACACCTTCTAGCGTTCCTGTGGCTCCGCTGGCGCCTGCGGATCAACCAGTTCCGCAAAGCGGGAGCGCTGAACGCCGCGCTCTTTATCGTCTTCGTTGTCTCCACACTGATCGCCGCGGTCGGGTTGCTCGTGACCGGGTTCTTGGTCGGGCTCCTGGCCCTCCCCCACGCCTCCCCCACGGTGCGGTTGCTCGTGTGGGACGGTGTGGTTCTCGCGTTCCTGTTCTTCTGGATGATCGGCCTACTCACCGAGCTCCAGCGCGCGGAAGGGCTGGCCCTCGATAAGGTGATGCACCTGCCGGTGTCCCCGTCCGGCGCGTTCGTCATCAACTACATCAGTTCCCTGTTTAGTCTGACACTGATCGCGTTCACGCCCGGGATGGTCGGGCTGATTCTCGGCCAAGTGTGCGCCGGGTCGGTGGTCACGCTTTTGGCCCTGCCGCTCCTGGCGGCGTTCGTGCTGGCGGTCACCGGGCTCACGTACCAGTTCCAGGGCTGGCTCGCGTCACTCATGGCCAACCCGCGCCGGCGCCGGGCGGTGATTGTGGGCATAACGGCCGGGTTCATCCTGCTGGCTCAGTTGCCGAACCTGCTGAACGTGACCCGTCCGTGGGACGACCGGACCAAAACTGATGCGAAAGCGCAATGGAACGAACAGCGCGCCGCAGCGAGCGCGGACCTCGCCGCCAAGAAAATCACCCCGGAAGAGTACCAGCAGCGGGAGAAAGACCTCCAGAACGAGCACAACGAACGACAAATTAAGGAATCACTCCGGGCACTGGAACAGACCGAGCGCATCGCCCGGATCGCCAGTACCGTGTTCCCACCCGGGTGGCTCGCACTCGGCACCTCGGAGCTGGCCACCGGAGCCGTCGCTCCCGCTCTGCTCGGGACACTCGGGTTGGGGCTCATTGGGGTCGTAAGCCTCCGGCGCGCGTACCGGACGACGGTCCGGCTCTACACCGGGGCGTTTACCGGACAGAGCCGCCGGCCCGCGCCCGTGCGCAGCGCCCCGGTCGATCCGAGCCGCGTGCGCCTACTGGAGCGCTCCATCCCGTGGGTCTCGGAACAAGCCTCAGTGGTCGCGTTCACCACGTTCCGGTCGCTGGTTCGGGCGCCGGAAGTGAAGATGGTGCTCATCGCGCCCTTCATCATGCTGATCGTGTTCGGTGGAAGCGCGGTGTCCGCAAAAGCCGAAATACCCGCCGCCGTCCGGCCACTGATCGCGCTCGGGTCCGGGATCGCGGTACTGTTCTTGTGTGGGGTGCAACTGATCGGGAACCAGTTCGGGTACGACCGGTCCGGGTTCCGGGCCTACGTCCTCTCCCCGGCCCCGCGGCGCGAGATCCTCCTGGGTAAGAACCTGGCGCTGGCCCCGTTCGGCGTGGGTATGGGGTTGATCGTGGTCCTGATCGCGGGGATCGCGTACCCGATGCGGATCGACCACTACCCCGCGGTGGCCGCCCAGTTGGTGACCGCGTACCTCCTGCTCTGCTTACTGGCGAACGCGCTTTCGATCCTGTCCCCGATCCGGATGGCCGCGGGGTCCATGCAACCGAGTCGCGTGAAAATGCTCCCCGTGTTGCTCCAGATGGCATTTCTGGCGGTTCTTCCCGTCGTACTACTTCCGGTCGCGATCCCGTTGGGCGTCGAGTTACTTCTGGCCGAGCTGAGCGAAATCCGAGGGTGGCCGGTATCCCTGGTCCTGTCGGTGCTCGGGCTGGGAATTGCGGCCCTCACTTACCGAGCCGTGCTGTCAAGCGAGGGGCGCTGGCTGGCACTCCGCGAGAAAGCCATCCTGGAAATCGTTACGCACAAGGAAGAGTGAGTCGCGGCGCATAAAATCGAATTCGGGGTGCAAAAACGCACCTCGACTCAATTCTGCGACGGATGCGGCGAATCACTGGCGGGGTCGTCACCACGCGGCCCCACACCACTTCCCCAACGAGAGAGACGATGAGACACGTCCCACATGCGTTCCTGGCGTTCGGATTCGTTCTCGCAGCGACCGTCCCGGCCCGCGCCGACGACGCCGCGGACGCGCGGGCGCTGATCGAGAAAGCCGTCAAAGCGCACGGCGGGCAGGAGAAGCTCGAGAAGCTGCCGGCGATCGTCACCAAGTTCAAGGGCACGTTCCACGGCATGGGTGAGGGCATCCCGATGAGCGGCGAGATCTCCGTGCAGGGGGCGGACCGACAGCGGGTCGAAATTGAGGTGGAGGCCGGCGGGCAGAAGATCCCGATCACCATCGTCGTGACCAGCGACAAGGGCTGGACCAAGATCGCCAAGGACACCAAGGAGATGGACAAGGACGAGCTCAAGGAGGCGCTGGAACAGGCCCACGGCTCGTGGGTGGCCACCCTCGCCCCGCTCAAGGACAAAAAGTTCACCCTTTCGACCACCGGCGAGATGGAAATCGAGAAGCGGCCGGCGCTGGGCGTCAAGGTGTCGCACAAGGGGTACCGCGACGTCGAACTCTATTTCGACAAGGAAACCGGGCTGCTGGTCAAAACCGAGGGCCGTGTGAAGGATGAGGGGACCGGCCAGGAGGTGACCGAAGAGTCGTTCCACAGCGAGTACAAGGACGTTCAGGGCACCAAACAGCCCATGAAGTTCACCGTGAAGCGGAACGGCAAGCTGTTCATGGAGGGCGAATCGTCCGAGGTTCTGCTCTCGGAGAAGCTCGACGCGAGTACGTTCACCAAGCCGTAAATTGCGCGATCACTCAGGGGCGGACGCGGGGCACAGAGCCCGCGCCCGCCCCTTCTATTTCGATGTGCCGCAGAGAAGCACCGGTATCGAACTTGCGTTGACATCGTGCGAGCGGCGCGGCGTAAGCCCGCCGGTGTTTAGGTGCCACCGGCGGGCTTACGCCGCGCCGCTCGCAACCTGCCCAAGGTCTCCCCAAAATATCGAACTTAAGACGAGCAACGCACACGTCTGCCGATTAGAATGCGGCTCCGCACGGAGTTCTCCCCACCCCGGAGCCCCTCATGTCTCTCCCCTCCCGCCGCGAGTTCGTTTGCGCTGCGGCCGTTGCCGGCACGGTCGGCGCCTCAGAAGGTCTACTCCCCCTCGCCCCAGCCACTGAAGACGCGAAGCCCGATATTTGGGGGCGCACGATCCTGCCGCAACCGTTCGAGAAGGGGCCATTCCGTGAAGTGAAGGTTCCGGCCTGGGTGCAAGACAGCACCGGTGCGGGGTACACGCTCTCGGTCATGAGTAGTGCCCAGCGCAAAGACGCCGCGGACGCGGGCGTGACCATCAGCGAGATGGGGTTCGTCGATCCGTTCTACGCCTACTACGACAGCAAGCTCCTCAAACGGCGCAATCCGCACGTCGCACCCGACGGCCTCAAGAAAGACATCGCCGAGTACCAGAAGCTCGGCGTGCGCATCCTCGGCGTGTACCCGCCGACGCTCCAGGCGGAAGTGTGGGAACGGCACCCCGAGTGGCGCCGGGTTTCAACCGACACCGACCAGATTCCCGAAATCGACCTGAAGAAATTTCCGCACGGCGGGATGCTCTGTCCGCTCGGGCCGTATGGCGATTTCTTCATCGACGTGCTCGCGGAAATCGTCACCGAGTTCCCGGCCGTGAGCGCTTTCAGTTTCGACGGATTGCACCACGGCGGTGGGTGTTATTGCCGCATTTGTCGCGCGAATTACAAGAAGGACACGGGTAACGCGATCCCCAAGCGCGACATGCAGAGCGAGGACTTCCGCAAGTACCTGCACTGGGCCGACCGCAAGCTCGAAGATCTCGTTCAGCGGATGCAGACGCGCCTCAAGACGATCAACCCCGACATCGCGCTCGTGACCTGGACCACCAACGCGGGGCGCTTCGGGCACCTGCTCGACATCCCGCGGAACATGTCCGCCCGGATGAACCTCCTGTTCGACGCGCCGGACCAGGAGTTCTGGCTGGACGAGACGAACCGCGGGTCGAGCATCGTCCCGGCGTTCGGCGTGGCCTACGTCTGGGCCGTGTCGAACCACCGCGTCGCGTTCGCGGAACCGTACCTGATGAGCCGCGGGAACCCCTACGGCAAGGACAGCTTCCCGGCGCACGAGATCGAGCGCCGGATGATGCTCGCGCTCACACACGGCGCCGGGCCGAGCCTCGCGGTGCTTCAACCCGACAACCTGAAACCCGCGGTGACACACTGCCTGGCCGAAGTGAAAAAACGGAAGCCCTGGCTGACGCACAAAGAGCCCGAGCCGTGGGCCGCGATCCTGGTGAGCGATAACACCCGTGCGTTCTACGGCCGGAACCCCGGGCACGTGGAAGACCGCTACCTCGCGAACGTGTTCGGCTTCTTCCGCGCGGCGCTGGAAGAGCACCTGCCCGTTACGCTCATTAACGACTGGAATCTCACGCCCGCTGACCTCGCGAAGTACAAGGTGCTGGTGCTGCCGAACGCCGCGTGCCTTGATAACGCGCAGTGCGACGCGATCCGGAAGTTCGTCGAGCGCGGCGGCGGTCTGGTCGCAAGCCTCGACACGGGACTGTGCGACGAGTTCGGCACGCCGCGCAAAACTCCGGCGCTGACCGAAGTGCTCGGGACTACCCACAAGGGGGTCGCGGTCGCGGGGAAGATTGATGACAAGATCGATGAGAACTTCGCACGCACGCTCCCGCCGGAATACTGGGCGAAGCGAAAAGGCGTGTGGGACTTCAAACGTGTTGGAAACGCGCAGTCTTTCCTCGAAGCCGAGAAGCTCACGGAACTGCTCGGCAAGGCGCTCGTGACCTTCAAGGGGCCGGTCGCGCGCGTCGAGGCGCGGACCGGGAGCTCCGTCGACGCGACCGTGCGCACGAAGGACAGCACGCAGGAACCGGAACTACCCGCGGTAGTGTCGCACAAATTCGAGAGCGGGAAGGCCGTGTACCTCGCGGCCGGTATCGATGCGGCCCACTACTCGTCGTCCTACCCGTACTACCGGCTCGTTCTGACGGGCGCCATGCGCGCGGTCGCGAGTACACCGCCCCCGGTCGAAGTCAAAGCGCCGATGTGCGTGCAGGTGAGCACCGTGCGCCAGAAGAAGAACGGCGAGCGACTCGTAATCCACCTGTTCAATGACGTGAACACAACCGCGGGCCACGGGCACCCGGCGGAAGAGGTTCCGCTCCGCGAAGAGGTGATCCCGATTCACGACATTGAGGTCACGTTGAAGGGTTACAACGTGAAGGAGGTGCGCCAGGAACCGGGCGCACACGGCCTGAAGTTCATCAAAACCGGTGACGCAGTTACGTTCACCGTGCCGAAGCTCCGGGTTCACGCAATGGCGGTGGTGGAGTTGGGTTGACAGCGGAGGTATCACCGCAACTCGGGGAACAACCCTACTTCCGCGAGTAAACGGCGCAGAGCGACCATCTCGATCGCGTTCATGCAAAGGATCGCGACGGTGGCCCGCCCCGTACCCGTGAGGCCGGCCAGTTCACCGGGCGGGTCAACCGCCCACTCGAAATGCTGGTCCCATTCGTCACACCGCGGGTTAAAGAGTGGAACGCGCTCTTTCGTTTCGGGATCAGTACCTTCGGCAGCGGTCCACTTCTGCGCGTTACAGTGCGGGCACGTAAGGGCAAGGTTGCTCAGTTCGTTGGTACCGCCGGCACTGCGGGGGGAAATGTGGTCAATCGGGAAAGTTGCTACCTGCCCACGGGTCGGCAAGTGGCAGTATTCGCAGCGGTGCCCGGCTCGCGCGGCAACCTCGGCTCGGCGAACGTCCGAAAACGCGCTCACGCCGGGGGAACCACTTCGGGACAAACGGCCGTCAATCGACGGAGCGCGACTTCGGCTTCGAGTTTCTCGACGGAGCGCTGCTGCGTGAACGTGACCCACGCGAGCAGTTCAGCCCGTTCCGTGTCGGTTAGGGACTCTTTGCGCTCACCGAGTTCGAGCACCCGACGGTCCAGTTCGGCCGGGAGCGTGTACCCGGCTATTCGGCGCAGCGCGACCGCGGACGACACCAGAGCGGCTTGCCAAGCGGGTTCGGTAGGAGCTATCGTTGACATCAGTTCGCCCTCTCAGACTGCTCGAATTCTAACGTACCGGGCCGCGAATCGCTACGGCTCACTGAACACTACCCCTCTCCCTGCCCGCCTTCGGGCTTCTCGTCCGGGGCCGCGCGCATACTCGTCTTGCGCTCCACGACCTTGCGCACGTGGGCCAGTTCGTGGAGCGTCCCGCGCACCGCCAGGCGCGACTCCCGCACCAGCACGCTCGCGCCGAACAGCAGCGCGGAGGCCCCCAGCAACCCGAACCCGATCGGCACCCACTCCATCATGCGTCCGGCGGACGCGGACAGACCGACCGCGAGACTCGCACCGACCAACAGCCCGATCGCCATGTACAGCGTGACGACCGCCGATTGCAGCATGTGCAGCCGGGCGGTGAGGAAATCGATCTGCTCCGCGATCAGGGCGCGTTTTTCGACCACCTCCGGCGCGGCCGACACGTCGGGCAACCCTTCCGCTTCCGTGGCGAGCGCGCGGATGCGGTCCACGACGCGCCCGAGCCGATTCGATGTGGACAGCACCAACGTGCCGGACGCGGAAATGAGCACCGCGGGTGTAATCATGGCCCCGAGAATTTCGCCCGCGCCCAGAAACGGTATCGGCATGCGTGGTCCCCTATATGGAATTCATAGTAGTGGGCACTCCGTGTGCCGTTGCCCTCCCCTCTCCGCTCGGCGACAATCACCAGTCCCGTTTTCGTCACAGGACACACCATGCGATTGCTTTCCCTGTTCGCTCTTCTCGCGTTCCCCACGTTCGCACTCGCGCAAAAGGACGCGGCCATCAAATCCGCCGCCACACACGCGGACGCGAACTGGCCCGCGGCCCTCAAAATCTGGAACTGGGCGGAACCGGGCTACCAGGAGAAGAAATCCGCTGAGGAACTCGCCGCGGTTGCGGAGAAGGCCGGGTTCAAAGTGACGAAGGGCGTCGCGAAGATTCCCACCGCGTTCACCGCGGAGTTCGGGAGCGGGAAGCCGGTCATCGGCATTCTGGGCGAGTTCGATGCGCTCCCGGAGTTGTCGCAGGAAGCGGTCCCGTTCCGCAGTCCGCGTAAGGACGGTAACGGATACGGCCACGCCTGCGGGCACCACCTGTTCGGCACCGCGTCGCTCTCCGCGAGCATCGCCATCGCGGAACAAATCAAGGCCGGCAAGTTGAAGGGGACGATCCGCTTCTACATGTGCCCGGCGGAAGAAGGTGGGGCCGCGAAAGTGTTCATGGCGCGGGCCGGGCTGTTCGACGACTGCGACACCGTGCTGCACTGGCACCCCGGGGCGCGGAACAGCGCCGGCGACGCGAGCTGCCTCGCGCGGATCGCGGTGAAGTTCCGGTTCCACGGCACCGCGGCGCACGCGGCCGGGTCACCGGAAAAGGGCCGCAGCGCGCTCGATGCGCTCGTGCTCACGATGCACGGCGTCGAGTTACTGCGCGAGCACACCCCGGACGGTACGCGCTTGCACCACACGGTCACGTCGGGCGGCGGGGCGGCGAACGTGGTGCCCGAGTTCGCGGAGGGCTTCTTCTACGTGCGCCACCCGAAAGCGGACGTGGTGCAGAAGCTCTACCCGCGCGTGCTGAAGTGCGCCCAGGCCGGCGCGCTCGCCACGGAAACGAAGCTCGAAGTCGCGTACCTCGGCGGCACGATGGAGATCCTGCCCAACGACACACTCGCGCAGGTCGCGAAGAAGAACCTGACCGCGCTGAACGACCTCAAGTACGACGACACCGAAACGAGGTTCGCCCTCCGGTTGAGGGAGACGTTCCCCGACAAAGCGCCGCCGCTGGACGAGATCGAGCGCGTGTTCGATGTCTCCGGCAAGTCGAGTGGCGGGAGCACCGATGTGGGGGACGTGTCGTGGGTGGTGCCGGTCGTTGGGTTCGGTACCGCGTGCTGGGTGCCGGGCACGCCGGGGCACTCGTGGCAGGCGGTCGCGTGCGGCGGAACGACGATCGCGAAGAAGGGCATGAACCTCGCCGCGCGCACGCTGGCCGCGACCGCTTACGACCTGTTCACCGACGCGGATTTGCGGGCGGCGGCAAAAACGGAGCTGACGAAGCGGCTCGACGGCCGAAAGTACACCGCGATGTTGGAGAAGGACCAGCCCCCGCCGCTGGACTACCGCGACTCCAAACGCAAGGGCGGCGAGTGACGGACATCAGTAGTCGGCCGGAACCGGTAGACCGTCGCTCCGGTGGGAGAGCAGTCCCAGAGTGAACTCGTCGATCCCGGACCGAACGGACCGGACGCTGCCGTCCACGAACGCGAACTGACAGATCCCGATGTGAGGGCCGCCGAATATCAGGCGCGAATCGGTGTCGGCGGTCGCGATCGGGAACCCCGGACCGGCGGTTCGCGTCGAGCACACACTGTTGTGCCCATCGTAAGTGTTACAGTCCCAGGGGTAAGAACCAGAAAAGCCCTTGGGAATGTGTTTCTCACCGACGAGCAGGGTGCAGCTCGTGCCGTCGGTGAATTCGGCCACGCGCACGCCGCGGAGGGCAACGAGCGCTCCGGTCGGCGGGACCACGAGCCCTTGATCGTTGCCCATCCTATCGGCCCCGTCGTCACCCGTTGTACCAATCGCGGCAGCGTAGTCCGCAACGGCCCCACCAACACTATTTGGGAACGCGCAACCCGGAGGTTGTACGAACCCTTTTGCCGTGTTCTGGCCAGGTACGCGGCGCGACGGGCAGAAATAAAGGGGAACGGGCGTGTTGAGGAACCCCGGGTCCAACAACTGCCCGATCCCGATCGAATTACCGTCCTCCGGCCATTTCCTGTACAGGTTGTCCTGCTCCAACTGTGGGAGGATGAACCAGGCCCAGGTTTGCGTTTCGCCCCGGTAGCGCGTCGGTGGGAAGTGCCCGCGCCCGTTCTCGTAGAGGTGACACGCCAGCCCGATCTGTTTCAAGTTATTCTGACACTTAGCGCGGTTCGCCGCTTCTCGAACCTTCTGCACCGCGGGCAACAGCAGCCCGATGAGGACACTGATAATCGCAATTACCACTAGCAACTCGATCAACGTGAACCCGCACCGACGCGCTCGTGCGTGCAACATGATTGACCCTCGAAGTGGTTACCGGGGCTTCTTGCCCGGCTGAACGACGATCATCGAACTGGGGATCTGGAACCGGAGCGCCCCGCGCCCGCCCCACGCTTCCGCGGGCAACTCGACCCGCACCGGGCCGACGGCGTCCGGCGCCTCGAAGAGGAGCTGATCGTCGACGGCCTTTCCCGGGAACACGTCGTACCCGAACGTGACTCCGACCGGGACGTCCGGTCCCATGTTCGCAGCGCTCAGCTTCCGCCCGTCGGTGGTCGCACTGGCGGCCGGGACGGGGCGCGCACCCGTCGTATCCCAGTGAACGAACCGGAACCGTTCCCCGTGGCCGAGGTGCTGAATCCGCACGTTGATCGCAAGGAACGATTGCTTCGTGAACCGCTTTTTAGAATCCACGACTTGGACGGGGGCGACGGCCGCTCCGGTAATCTGGACGCCCACGAGCCCCTGGTGAAGGGCCGACCGGCTCGCGTCCGCGTACCCGCCCGGCCCGAGTTCTTCGGCACCACCCGGAACGAGTTGCAGCGGAACGGCCCGAATCGCCTCCGGGTCGTAGTCGGACGTCACGCGACTCGCCTCGTAACCGGGGCCGAGTAACGACGGTAGGAACCACGCGACGACCAGCGCCAAGCCCGATACGCCCGCGCCGCCGATCGGTACGGCGAGCCGAGACAGTTTCTCCGCTCCCGACGCGAGCGCGCCCGCGAGTCCGACGAGCACGCCCACACCGGCCAACGGGCGAGCGAAGGCCGCCGTCGATTGAAACGACGCCGTGGCGAGGCCGGCTGCGGCCAGGAAACAGGCCACGACCCCGATCAGGACCGGTCCACTCTTGTCGCCCAAAGTTTCTTCCGAGGGCTCCGGGTTCACCGCGACCCGGAAAGTGGGGCCGGGCGCCGGCGCAACAGCGGCGAGCGGTTCTGCGGCGACCGCGGTTTCGGTTGGAGCCGAAACCGGCTCCGGGACAGCCCACGCCGGAACCGCCGCTCGTGTTCTCACATCAACGGGTGGGGCCGCCCCTTCCAGCCCGGGCTCCTCGGGAATTGCCGTGTACCACGACAAGCACGCCTGGCACTTCACATTCTCCGCCATCGCACTGTCAGGCGCATCGGCCCCGCACCGGCAGTACGGACAACGTGTAAAGAACGGCATGTGTGCTCCGCACTCAGACGTAATTTGGGCTACCGGCCCGAAATTTAAACCGCATGATCATATCCTGGTAAGACGCGTACACAAGCAACAAGGTTGATAAACGCATGTGAAAATTTGGCGCGTGAATATTGTTCACGCCACGCCAAACGTAACGGCGCGACTTGGAAAGCGTTTGCAGGGACGCTCCCGTTCTTTAGGTATTCGAGATGGCGCCCGTGCGATTCGCGCGAACCTACTGTTCGGCCCTGGCCCTAATCGATTACACCCCCACAATTTACGACAAAGACCACCGGTCCGCCGTGTTCTCGGGCCGCGAAGCGATGGGTACGCGCGGTTGCGGGCAGCCTCGCCGAGATCAGTAGTCCGCACGAATGGGAGCGCTCAGTACCGTCGGGAATCGAACGACCGGTCAAGCGGCACCCACAATGGGCGTGCTCGCTGCGGGCACTTGTGATTTGGCAGGGTGAGTCGAGGCCCGCGATAGACTATTTTGATTGCATGGACCGTTTCCCCGGAGGGTGTTCCGTGTTCCGATTCGCCATTCTCGTCGCACCTTTGTTCGCTCTCGCGGTCACAGGTTGCGCGCCGGGCAAACTCGACATCGAAAAATCCGTCAAAGCCGAAATGAATACCAGTTTGGGCACGGAGATCACCGCTATCGACCTCGCCAAGCAATCCGATGGCGGGTACGCGGGCACCGCGACCGCCGCGAACGGCAACACCTACGACGTGACGACAACCGCGCCCTCGAGCGGGCGGTTCGAGTGGAAAGCGGTGCCCGCGCAATCCACCGTCGAGAGCATGGTGCGCGAGCACCTCAAGAAGGCCCTTGCCGTCGACGTTTCAGCTCTCGACCTGAAAAAGCAGCCCGACGGCGGGTACACCGGGACCGCGACCACTGTGCGAGCCGACACCTACGAGGTGGCCGTCGGCGCCCCGACCAAGGAACAAGGGATCGTGCTCAATGCCACGCCGGGCCAATCAACGGTCGAGCGATTGGTGCGCGAGGGCATCGAAGCGCAGATGAAAACGAAAATCAAGTCGTTTGCGCTGACCCGCCGGGCGCCCGGCACCTACACCGGCACGGCCACGCTGGAGAAGGGTCCGGCGCTGAGCATCTCAACGACAATGGAGGGCCAGAATCTGACCTGGAAAATCGAGCCCCGGCCCGCTCGGTGATACGATCGGGCGGCCCGCAAAACGAATGCGCGTCAGCCGGGCAATGGGAACGGCTGCATCACCCCAACTTGAATGCTTCGGTGAGGCACGCGAGCGCCTCGGCGCCGCGGGCGCGCTCGACGACCACACCGACGCACACTTCGCTCGTGTTAATCATGCTGATGTTGATGCCCTTCGCGGCCAGCGCGCCGAACATCGTCTTCGCGACCCCGGTGTGCGTCCGCATCCCCACGCCCTGCACGAACAGCACCGCGATGTCCCCGTCGCCCACCACGCGGCACACCGGGTCGATCTCGCGCACCACGTCCTGGGTGCGTTTCAGGGCGCGCGTCAGGTCCGCGCGCGGCACGGTGAACGACAGCTCCGCCCGCGCGGGACCGCTCTGGTTCTGAACGATCATGTCCACCAGAATGCCGCCGGTCGCGACCGCGTTGAACACGCGCGAGCAGTTCCCCGGCTTGTCCGGGAGGTCGTGGACCGTCACGCGGCTCTGCTCCGTGTTCAGGTGGACGCCGCTCACGAGCACGTCCTCCATCCCCTCGAGGCGGGCGATGGCGGCCTCGCGGTCCTTCGTCGCCGCGACCATGAGCGGGTTCGGGCGCGGCTTGAACTCGCCGCTCGCGGGCGGTTCGCCCGCGCCCTTGCGCGCCTGCGCTAGCGCGAACGCGGTGTGAACCGCACGCAGCGCCCGGCGCCCGCGGACCGCCTTCTTGCTCTCCAGGTGCGCCTTCTTGATCGGCTCACCGGTCGGCGACTCGATAACGGCCGATTCGGGGGCGCCGTCCTCTTCCACCAGCACACTAATCTTGATGTCGCCGGTGGTAATCATCTTCAGGTTCACGCCCTCGATCGCGAGCGCCTGGAACATGCGCTCCGCGACCCCGGAGATGTAGCGCATCCCGGCGCCCACCACCGACACCTTGCTCACCTTGCCGGTTTCGTTCAGCGCCGCTCCGAGTTCCGCAACAATGGGCGCGAGGATCTTCTTGGTGCGGTCGAGCTCGGTGTTCAGCACGGTGAACCCGATCGTGGCCTTGCCCCCCTCCCCCACGCTCTGTGCGATCATGTCCACCGCGATGTTCGCGTCGGCGAGCACGGCGAAGACGCGGTGGCTCACGCCCGGGCGGTCCGGCACGCCCTCGAGTACGAGCCGCGCTTCGTCCGCCGCGAGCGCGACCCCGCACGCGGGGATCTCGCTCATCCACGGCGCTTCGGGCACGATCCAGGTGCCGATCGCGTCGGACTTGGCGTTGCGGACCATGAGGGGCACATCAAACTTCTTGGCGAACTCGATCGAGCGCGAGTGCATCACGCCCGCGCCCATGCTCGCCATCTCCAGCATCTCGTCGTAGCTGATCGCGTCCATCTTGCGCGCGTCGGGCACGATGCGCGGGTCGGTCGTGTACACGCCGTCCACGTCGGTGTAAATTTCGCACTCGACCTCGTACCCCGCGAGCTTCACCGCGGCGGCCACGGCCACGGCCGTGGTGTCGCTCCCGCCGCGCCCCAGGGTGGAGATGTCACCGAGTTCGTCCACGCCCTGGAACCCCGCGAGCACGACGATGTGGCCCGTGTCGAGGGCCTCGCACAGGCGCACGGTGTCAATTTTCTTGATGCGGGCCTTGCGGTGCGTGCTATCGGTCACGATGCCGATCTGCGGACCGGTGAAGCTGACCGCGCGCTCGCCGAGTTCGTGGATCGCCATCGCGGTGAGCGCGATCGAGATCTGCTCGCCGGTCGCGAGGAGCATGTCCATTTCGCGCGCGGACGGCGCGCTGGTGATCTGGCTCGCTTTCGCGATCAGGTCGTCGGTCGTGCTGCCCTGCGCGGACACCACGACGATGACTTTGTTGCCGGCGTGTTTCGCGCGAATGGCCTTGCGCGCGGCTTCCATGACGCTCTCCGCGTCCTTCACGCTCGACCCACCGAACTTCTGAACGACGACCCCCACGGCCGCACCTCTTGATGTCGAGATACCGAACGAGAATCAGAGGGTGTTGTAAGCGCGGTGCGGTTCGGCTTCCAGTAACCCCGCGCATTCGCTACGCCCGCGCCCGGAGCGTTTCCGGGACGCGCCGGAGCTCGGAATGCAGGATCTCCGCTAATCGACCAATTCGGCCCGACATTAAGAAGTGATTACCGCACCGGCTGAATCGTTGCGGATCGCGGCGGGTTTCGTTACCTTCTGTCAGTACCCGCCCGAATTCCGCCAAGGGACTCATCCGTGAATCGCTTGTTCCTCCTGACCGCGCTCTTCGTCGCGGGCCTCGCCGCGCCCGCTTCGGCCGACAACTGGCCCCAGTGGCGCGGACCCAAGAACGACGGGCACTCGGCCGAAAAGAACCTGCCCACCGAGTGGAGCCAGGACAAGAACGTTGTTTGGAAGTTCAAGATGCCGGGCATGGGCGCCGGGACCCCGGTCGTGTGGGGGGACAAGATCTTCGTGACGTCGGTGGACGGCGACGACATCGTGCTGCTGTGCGTCGGCACCGAGGGCAAAGAGAGGTGGAAGCAAAAGGTGTCCGGCACCGGCAAGGTGAAGTACCGGAACCCGTCCGGGGCCGACGTGTCCGATGCGTCCGCGTCTTGCACCACGGACGGCAAGCACGTCTGGGCGTTCGCCGGGAGCGGCGACCTCGCGTGCTTCGACCTCGACGGCAAACAGGTCTGGAAGGACGACCTCCAGAAGTACGGCAAGTTCCGCATCCAGTTCGGCGTCCACTGGACCCCGGTGCTCTACAAGGACCACCTGTACCTCCAGGTGATGCACCGCGGCGCGCAACTCGTGGTCGCGCTCGACGCCGCGACCGGCAAAGAAGTGTGGAAAAAGGACCGCCCCGGGTACAGCAAGGGCGAGAGCCCGGACGTGTACGCCTCCCCGTTCATCTGGGAGGGCGAGGGCGGTCCGCTGCTCGTCGCCCACGGCAACGACTTCTGCACCGGTCACAACCTGACCGATGGTACCGAAGTTTGGCGCGTGACCGGATTGAACCCGAACGGCAGCGGAGCGTGGCGGTTCGTTTCTAACCCGCTCGTGCTCCCGGACCTGATCGTGGTCCCGTCGTGCAAGGACGGGCCGACGGTCGCGTTCAACCCGGTCGGCGCGAAGGGGGAAATCACCGCCGACAACAAGGCCGAATTGTGGCGCGTGCCGGCGAGCGCGAACTTCCGCACCCCGGACGTGGTCGCCCCGATCCGCGTCGGCGACGTGGTGTACCTGACCGGCGACGGCCCGTTCACCGCGGTCGAAGCGAAGACCGGCAAATTGATTTACCGCGAGGCGCTGACCAAGTTCGTCCACCGCGGGCACATGGCCGCGGGCGACGGCAAGATTTATGTCCCCGCGGCGAACGGGATCACGGACGTGGTGCAGACCGGCAAGGAGTTCAAGAAGCTCGCCACGAACACCCTGCCCGATACGATCTTCGCCGGCCCCGCGATTGCCGACGGCCGCATCTACTTCCGCGGCTACGGCCACTTGTGGGCCATCGGGACGAAGTAGTTCACGCTCCACGGAGCCCGGTTCCGCACCGAATAGCGGAACCGGGCAAAACTACCTCAGCGCCCGCCACACCGATTCGAGCACGACCACGTAGGCGTTGCCCCACGCTTCGTTGCGGAAGAACGTGGCCGGCATTTCCGGGTGCCCGATGAACGGGCGCAGCACCCACCCCATCTGAATCCCGACGAACGCATACACCGCGAGCCACCCCCACAGCATCACACGGTGCATCGAGTTGCGCGCGACGAGCGGGGCGTAGCGCCGGCGCAACACCCACTGCGCCGCGGCACTCGCGACTGCGAACATGAGCGCGTTGAAGAGCGTCGCTTCGTTGTAATCAGTCGTGGAGGCGTACCAGAGTGCCGTGTACGGTGCGAGGCTCGCGAGCACGACCGCCACCGCCGACTGCGTGACTGCGTGACTGCGTGACTGCGACAAAAAGCACGAGGCCCGCACAGTAAGTACCGTGCGGGCCTCGTGTTTCGTCTTCGTTCGCGATCTTAGGCAGTCGCGGTTTGGCGCCGATTGAGTCGAGCGCGGCCCATCAGGATCAGGCCCCCGATGCCCGCCAGCAGTGCCGCGGGAGGAGCAGGTGCCGACTTCGGACGGACGGCCAGTTGATCCTGGCCGGGCGTCTGGTCCTTTGCACCCGGAGCCGGGGCGATCAGCGCGACTAGCTCGTAGTCCGCGGAGTTGTACTTATCCAACCCACCGGCCAATCCGTTGAGCATCTCATTGGCACGAGTCGATGCCGTGCTCCCGGTTTGGAAGTTGCCGGAACTGACCGTCTTGGTCGGGTCCGTCTCGTACACCAACTCCCACAGCGCGAGCTGAAAGGCTTTCGACTCGTTGTTACCCTTGAACGAGGGGTCCGTCCACGCGGGGTTGTAGAAGTTGCCGTAAAGGGCACGGATCGCGTCCGCTTTGGCGGTGCTCCCGATGGTCGGAGCGTCTTCTGGGGCGTACACACCGAACACGTAGGAATTGCCCACGGTGAGGGTGTCGGTCAGTTCGATGCAGAAGGTAGCGATCGGCGGCGGGAAGTTCGAGTTCGGTGGATCGTTCACGTCCGACCAGTGGTACGGACCGGGGTAAACATTGGAAATGGTCTTCCCGCCCAGGTTCACACTCACCGTACCTGAAGTGGTCTGGTCGAGGTGGAGCGTGAGCAGTTCGGCGGATGCACGCGGTGACTGAAACAAAAACCCGGCGACCGCAATGACCGCCACGGGCAGGCGGAGCTTCATGGGCGTCTCTGAGGAGGGAATGCAGGAGTGACCGGTTCGCGGCAAAGGGGCCGCTTTAAATGGTAACTCCGGATCGTTGGGCGTTGGTCGTTATCCGACGCGCCTTTCGTATTTCTACCCACTCGCCCCATCCGAGTAAACCGCAGAATGGGTACAAACAGACTCGAATCGCAGGCGATTTCTGGGCGGATGGGCAAGTTGTAGCGATTAGTTGACGCGGGCCGGCACAAAGTTAACGTGTCGCCCCGGATCTATTCACGCGCGCAGCGTGGGTTCGGTTCGACCGGTACGTGTCCGGCCGATATACTGATGGGCGAACACGTTCCGCGAGACCTTTCATGTCCGCGATCACCCGGCAGATGCTCCGCGACTACCTGAACGACGCGCTCCCCGACGCGGAGCTCGCTTCGGTCGAGAAAGCACTGCGCGAGTCCGCGGACCTGCGCGCGGTGTACCACGAGGTCGTCGAGCAAGAGGACCGCGGGGAGCACACGGTCGGTGCGATCTGGCGGCGCGAGCGCGTGAGCTGTCCGACCCGCGACCAGCTCGGCGGCTACTTATTGGGGGCCGGCGACCCGGAACTGATCGATTACGTCGATTTCCACCTCAAAACGATCGGCTGCCCGTACTGCCAGGCGAACCTCGACGACATGCGCAAAGCCAGTAAGCCCGTGAAAAAATGACCCGCCGCGTGTAAGCGCCCGCCGCCCGTTCCATTACCTCTACCTCAACGACCCGCCTTCGCGCGCATTTTTTAGACGGACTCCCCGCCGAAATGAGCACACTGTTCGCAACGACCGAAGCCGTTGAAGCGCTCGTCAAACTGGACGTCGAGCAATTACTGCTACCGGTGCTGATTCAGTTGGTCGTGATTATCGCGGCGGCGCGAGCGTTCGGTGCGCTGGCGCGGGGTCTCGGTCAACCGAGCGTGGTCGGCGAGATCGTCGCGGGCCTTTTGCTCGGCCCGTCGCTGCTGGGGTGGCTGCACCCGGAACTCTTTGCCGGCCTCTTTCGCCCGGCGCTCGGCGGCGTGCCGCAACCACTTGCGAACGCGGTGCTCCCCAAAATCTTCACCGTCATCGCACAGTTCGGGCTGATCTTCCTCCTGTTTCTCGTGGGGCTGGAGTTCGAGTTCGAGCACGTCCGCTCGCACGGGCGCGCGGCGGTGCTGATCTCGATTGCGGGCATCGCCCTACCGTTCGCGCTGGGGGCCGGGCTCGCGCAACTCGTTCACCCGCACCTGGAACCGCACCCGAAAGTCGGCCCGGTGTCGCTGCTCGGGCTCACGCTCTTCCTCGGGATCGCGCTCTCCATCACCGCGATCCCGGTTCTCGGCCGCATCATGATGGAACTGAACATCACGCGCACACGCCTCGGTGCGATCACGATCACCGCGGCGGCCGTGGACGATGCGATCGGCTGGATTCTGCTCGCGAGCGTCACCGCGGTGGTGAAAACGAACTTCGACCCGCTCGAAACGCTCGGCATGGTCGGCCTGACGGTCGGTTTTGCCCTCGTGATGTGGTTCGTGGTGCGCCCGGTGCTGGTGCGGTACTTCGCGTACTCGCTGCGCGAGAACCGCGGGCGCCTGAGCGCAACGGCGCTGGCCGTGCTGCTCGTCAGTGTGCTGCTCGCGTCCGTGGCGACGAACCTGATCGGCATTTTCGCGGTGTTCGGCGCGTTCCTGCTCGGCGCCGTGCTGTCGGACCAGCCCGAACTCCGACACGCCGCGCACGCGAAACTGTACGACATCGTCACATCGTTCTTCGTGCCGGTGTTCTTCACCTACACCGGATTGCGTACCGACATCACGGCTCTGCATGGCACCGCGATGTGGGTCATTTGTGGTGCCGTAACCGTCGCGGCAGTTGTGGGGAAACTGGCCGGGTGCGGTTTGGCCGCCCGGCTGAGCGGGTTTAGTTGGAAAGAGTCCGGGATCATCGGCGCGATGATGAACGCCCGCGGGCTGATGGCGCTCATCGCCATCAACCTCGGATATGAGCTGGGCGTGGTGCCGCGCAGCCTGTTCTGCGTGCTCGTCATCATGGCGCTAGCGACGACCGTGCTCACGACGCCG
This sequence comes from Gemmata palustris, assembly GCF_017939745.1. Classification (NCBI taxonomy): domain Bacteria; kingdom Pseudomonadati; phylum Planctomycetota; class Planctomycetia; order Gemmatales; family Gemmataceae; genus Gemmata; species Gemmata palustris. Next base: position 61,576 of record NZ_JAGKQQ010000002.1, read on the forward strand.
TTACTACTGTGGCTGCGAAAGGGAACGGAGATCGAAGAACCAATCGCACGCAGCGGTTTTTTAGGTGTGAACCTCACCGCGGAGAGCGCAGAGGGCGCGGAGAAGACCCGGAGCACGGTCGGTTAGTCCCCTTCCCCGCGCTCCGCACCCGCCGGAGTAGAACTACCTACTTCTTCTCCGGCGCCTTGAACGTAACCGGCCGCAACCCGGGGATGGTGAATTGCTTCACCTCGCCGACGAACGGTTCGCCGAGCGCCTCGTTCCACTTCTTCTTTTGCTCGGCGGTAAGCAGTTTGAGCGCGGCTTCTTCGCTCTCTTTCGCAAGCGCGTCCTCGCCGGGCACGGGACCGTTGCCCACCAGCGGGTTCGCCCGCACCAACTTCTGCCACCCGACGTAGTAATCCGCGTCAATCTTCTTGGCCTGCTTCAGTTGATCGGCGGTCAGCCCGATTTCTTTCGCGAACACGGGATTCGCAGCGAGTGTGCGCGTTCCGCCGGTGAATTCGAGAACCTGCCACACGATTTGGCGGTGCCGCTTTTGCTGTTCGGTCTTCAGAACCGCGGCCACCGTCTCGTCGGCCCACTTCGTGACCTTCGCGGCGTAGGTCTTCGCTTGTGCCGGCTTCAGCCCGCCGAGGTCCGCGACGGACTTCTTGAGATCGGCTTCGGCCCCATCGAACGCGGCCAGTTGCTCTTTGCTGAGCTTCAGTTCTTTCTGTACGTCCGGCGATTTGGTGATGTAGAACGGCCAGTGGAACTCGGAATCGGCAACGAGACCGAACCCGACGGGATCGGGGGCTTTGGGCGGTTGGCTCTTCGGCTGAGCGGTCGGGGCGATGAGGGCGAACACGAGTACGGCGGTCATGTGTCCTCCTTTCGGCACGCTCCTCCCCGGTAGCGATAAGAAGAACACAGAAGGAGCAATTTCGTTAACACGAAAATCAGGTATTCTCCCGTGAAAAGTGTTTGTGTGTTTTGCGGTTCGTCCCCCGGCAACAGCTCCAGCTACGCGGACACGGCCCGCGAACTCGGGCGCGCGCTCGCGGCGCACGGTCTGGCGCTGGTGTACGGCGGCGGGCGCGTCGGGCTGATGGGTGAGGTCGCGAGTTCGGCGCTCGCGGCCGGGGGTGCGGTGGTGGGTGTGATCCCCCACTCGCTCGCGCTGAAAGAGATCGCACAGGAAGACTGCACAGAACTGGTCGTGGTGAACACGATGCACGAGCGGAAGGCGCTCATGGCCGACCGCTCGGATGCGTTTGTTGCGCTGCCCGGCGGTTACGGCACCTGCGACGAGCTGTTCGAGATTCTCACCTGGGCGCAACTCGGCATCCACCGCAAACCGGTCGCGATCCTCAACACGAACGGGTTCTTCACGCCGCTGCTCGCGTGGCTCGATCACATCGTGACGGAAGGCTTGCTCAAGTCGAAGCACCGCGCCCTGCTCGTGGTCGCGGATAGCGTACCGGAGTTACTCGCGAAGCTCACCGCGTGGGTGCCGGCGGAACCCACGACGAAATGGGTCACGCCCGAAGAGCGGTAAGTGACAACGGCGCGTCTTCGGGCGTGAGTTCGAGCGGAGCCGAACGCCGGCTCAGTTCACCACGTTCCGCAGTGCTTCGCCGAGTAGCGCCCGGCGGCACGCCTGGGCGCCCTTCACGCGCATGTCGAGTAACCCTTCCTCCGAGTAGAACGCGGAGTGCGGGTTGAGGATCACGCGATCGTAGCACGGGTCCGCCGGGTCGCGCCACGCGACCAGCAGCGGGTGATCTTCGGGCGGCGGCTCGAACGGGAGCACGTCGATGGCTGCCCCCTGGAGTTTACCCGACCGAATCGCCGCTGGAATCGCGGTTGCGTCCACGGTCGCACCGCGGGCGGTGTTCACCAGGTAGGAACCGTCCGGCATGAGCCCGATGGTGCGCGCGTCCACAATGTGGCGCGACTCTTCGGTCAGCGGGCAGTGAACGCTGACCACGAACGACTGGCGGAACAGGTCATCGACCTTCTCCACCCGGCGAATCCCGTTCGCCTTGTCGTACCCGTCCTGTTTGTGCGGGTCGTAGAACGCGACGTCCATTCCGAGTGCCTTCGCGCGGAGCGCAGCAGCGGTCCCGATGCGCCCGAGCCCGATCACCCCGAACACGCGCCCGCGCAGGCGCACCAGCGGCGTGCCCTGCATGTAGCTCCAATCGCCGGCCTTGCGCTGGAGGCGGTTGTTGAAGAAGTTGATCCCGCGCGTGAGGGTGAGCATCATGCCAATGGCCGAGTCCGCGACCTCTTCCGTGCCGTAATCGGGCACGTTCGCGACCGGGATGCCCTTCGCACGGGCCAGTCGGTGGTCCACGTTGTCGAACCCGACCCCGCACCGCACGATCAGCTTGCAGTTCTGCAACCGCCCGATCGTCTCCTTCGTGATCGCGATGTTGTGGTACAGCATCACCGCGTCCGCGTCCTCGATGCGGCCGATCATGTCGGCCTCGGAGTTCGCGTTCAGCGCGACGATGTCGGCGATGTCGCCGAGCAACTCGCGCTCGGGGCTGAGCGCATCGGCCAAGAAGTCCGCAACGACGACACGGAACCGGGGCATGTGGGGTACTCGAAATGGGGAGGGTTTTCGCAGTGGAACCGGCGGATGAGTGCGTTCTATATCCGCGCGGGGCAGAAAGCTACTAGCATGATGAGTGTCCCCCTTACCGAGATGTTCCCAATATGGCCCGACGCTCCCGTGCCCGCGAAGTGGTTCTGCAACTGCTGTTTCAGTGGGACCAGAACCCGACCCCGGTTCCGCGCAAGGCGATCAAGGTGTTCGTCCGCGACCGCCTGCTCGCCGACGCCGAGATGGAGGCGTACAGCCTCGCGCTCCTCGACGGCGTCGTGGCGCGCAAGGACGAGATCGACGAAACGCTGAAAGCCGCCGCGACCAACTGGCGCCTGTCGCGCATGACCCCGGTGGACCGAAACGTGCTCCGGCTGGGCACTTACGAACTGCTCTTCGACGCGGCCCGGCCGCCGCTCGAGGTCGTCATCAACGAGGCCATCGAGCTCTCCAAGCGGTTCGGCTCCGAGGACTCCCCCGCGTTCGTGAACGGCGTGCTGGACCGCGTGGGAGCGATCAAAAAGGAAAAGGGGAAAGGGAAAGCCGACGCGCCCAGCGGCGCCCCCTGACCGCGGGGCGCGGCCCGGTTTCGCATTTCCCTCGTTCGTGTCGCACTGGTTGCCGTGCCCAAGCGCTCTCCTTTCACGCTCGTCTGTAGTCGGCTCGCACAACTCGGCGCCCCGGTCCGGGCGGACCTGCACGTCCACACGACCGCGAGCGACGGGGAGTACACCGCGTCGCTCGCGGTCGCCTTTGCTCGGCAAGCGGGGTTACGAGCCGTCGCGGTCACCGATCACGACACCCTCGCGTCGGTCGCCGACGCACAAGCGGCCGCCGGCACCGCGATCGACTTCGTGCCCGGGGTCGAGATCAGCACCGCGTTCGCGGGGCGCGAGTTCCACCTGCTCGGTTATTTCGTGCGCACCGATTGCGCGGACCTCAACGCGGCACTCGCGACCGTGTGTGATTCGCGCCGCGAGCGGTTCCGCGAACTTGTCGCCCTTCTGCCCGAACGGGGCGTCAAAGTCCAAGCGGATCGCGCACGGCTGTTGGAAGAATCCACCGCGAGCCTCGGCCGGCGCCACGTCGCGAGCCTGATCGTCGCGTGCGGGGCAGCGACCACGCGGACCGAGGCCTTTCACCGGTTCGTGAACCCGCTCATCAGGAAAACTCGGCCCAAAACGCTTATTCCACTTGAAAGCGCGATTGCCCTCGTCCACGCGGCCGGCGGGGTCTCGTCACTCGCCCACCCGCCCCCTCACCTCACGGAAGACGACTTCGGCGCGCTGCGCGCGTTCGGCCTGGACGCGATCGAAGTCGTGTACCCGTGGGGCCGCAATTCCCCGGTGAGTCGCTTGCGCGCGGTCGCGGCGCGGTTCGGGTTCGCGGTCAGCGGCGGGAGCGACTGCCACGGCCCGGACCCGGCGCATCGGCGCATCGGTTCGTGTGCCGTCACGTTTGATGAATTCACCGCGCTCCGCGACCGCGCGGGATGCGCCGTTCGCTGAAGAGCGCCCCGTTCTGCGTGCGGTTCCAATTGTTTGCGTCGCGCGCTCGTCGGGCCGATTTCGGCGCGCCATTTCGCGGCCCTTTCGCTGGCGTGGGGGGCGTTTCCGGGGCAGGTTACCGGTGCCCGCAGCACGGACGGGGACGGGCCTCGGCCCGCCGCGGGCAGCACCGCAAGGATTCGCGCCGATGAGACGCCTTTCGATTGCCGCCTTTCTGGCGGTGCCCCTCCTGCTGTTAGCGACCCCGGACAAAGCCTCGTCGAACCCGACGCACTACGGGTTCGGGTGCGGGGACTTTTGCCTCGGCTTATTCAAGGGCATCCACCAGAACGGCCCCCTGTACAACTACGGCCCGTACTACGGCTACTACCCGTTTAAGCCGTATGGTCCCTGGGACGAGTACCTGCGCTACGACCCGAACTTCTACGGCACCCCCGGTACGGGCGGGTCTCACGGGGGGTGGGCGCACGGCGGGCACCTGCGCGGCCTGTTCCACAAGCCCTCGTGTTCGTCGTGCGGCTTCTGGCACGCCTCGTGGCTGCAGGGCGGTTGGTTCCGCGGGCACACCTGGACCCACAGCAAATCGCTGTCCCACAGCCACAAGCCGTCGTGCTCCTCGTGCGGCGGGGTCGCGCTGGCCGCGCCCGCTCAGCCGACCGGTGACGTACTCACCCGGTATTCGGGCACCGGTTCACCGGAACAGTCTGCGGTCTTCTACTCCGCGACCCCGACGCTGAACCCGGTTCTGGACCTCGTGCCGACCGCCGGCCAAACGAAGTGACTGCCCCGGGCGCACCGGACGTGCGCCCGGTTGTCCGACGAGGTGACCCCGAGGTCGCCACTGGACTGGTTCGACCCTCGCTCGCCGCACTCTTACTCACGAAGTGCGACGAGAACTCAAGGAAAGGATCCCGAGATGAAACTGTTCCGCTCGTTCATTATCGCCGCGGTCGTCGGTCTGGCGCTCAGCGCCACCGCGGACCGCGCTCTCGCCGGCGGCCCCAAGGGGTGCTCCAACTGCGGCAGCGGCGGCATCGGCGCTGGTGGCCCGCCGCGGACGCTGTTCGGCGGCATCGGCCATAAGCAGTTGCCGGCGTTCCAGGCCGCGCCGTGGTACCTGTACTGGCCATACGACGGCCACTTCATGACGCCCGCCCCGGTCACCGGCGCGTTCTACGGCCCGCCGGTCTCCGGCAACTTCCCGGTGAACCCGTACTTCCCCGGTGGCGCACCGGGCTACGGCGGTCCGGTCCCGCAGCAGATGCCGTCCCCGCACGGCCGCTAAATTCGGGCCGAATCATACATTTTCGCCGCTCGCACCGGATGTCCGGTTCGGGCGGCGGTTCTCGTTTCGCCGGGTGCAAGGAGTGCGTTCGCGCTGGTATCTTGACCGGAACCAGTTACGATAAATTGACGTCACAATGGCGTTCGCCTTCTATTTTCCTTCAGAATCTATTCCAATCTCGGCGAGGTACGGTCATGGCAGAGGGCCAATTCGGGGAACTCGTCCCGGTGGGTGGCGGGGACGCGATTCCGCTGGTTAACGAAGTGATGACCATCGGCCGGCGCGAATCGTGTGACATCTGCTTGCGGTTTCAGAACATCTCCGGTTCGCACTGCGAGTTGTCCCTGCGCGACGGCATCTGGCACCTGCGGGATCTTAACAGCACCAACGGCGTGAAGGTGAACGGGGACCGCACCCTTCGGCGCCCGCTCCGCCCCGGCGACGAGATCGACATTGCCAAACACAAGTACATCATCCAGTACCAGCCCCGCCCCGGCGTAAAACTCGAAGAAATCTTCGAGGAAGAGGACAACGTGTTCGGTCAATCGCTGATGGAAAAAGCCGGACTCGAAAAGCCGAAGCAACCGAGCCAAAAGCGGAAATAACGCGACACTCTCGCCAGCCCTTGAGCGCCCGGCCGAATTCGGCCGGGCGCTTTTATTTACGGCGGGCACAAATCTCGGTACCCCCTCGACAAACCGCAACACCGTGCGGTACACTTCACTCACCTTTCGCGCCGCGACACCGCACTCATTCCAATTCCGGCGGTCCCGCGGCCTCTCCCACAAACGGTGAGGTTCGCCGATGAACCACAGCACGAAGAAGCAGCACCACGAGCAGGCCCGCAAGAAACACAAGCACGAGATCCAAGAGCACGCCCGCGATGCGGCCCGGCGCGGCCGATCGAAACTGCCGATCGTGCTCCTCGCCGGTGGGCTGATCGCGGTGCTGGTGCTCGTGGCGGTTATCTCGCTGATGTAAAGACGTTGCGGCGCGAAGCCGTAACCGGCACTACAACTGTTTCTCCACCCAGCGCACCACATCGGCGAGCCAGGGGTGATCCTCGCGCTCGAACTCCAGCGTGTGGTGCGCGCCAGGGTACGTCACGGTTTCTGTCGGCCCCGGGAAGCGCGCCACGAAATCCGCGGTCCTCGAGTTATCAATGATGCGATCGTGTTCCGCGAGCGCAAGGAGCGCTGGCACGGTGACGCGCTTCGCCGCGCGATTTAAGTAGATGTCGAGCGAGAAACTGCTGAACAGGAACCGCGCCGTCGCGAGCCGAAGGCCGTGTGGTTCTGCGTCGATGTAGCGCCGCCACTCCGGGGACGCAGTGAACAGGTCCGGCTCGTTCAACGGAATGGGGAAGAATTTCCACGGACGGAATACTCGCGCAACTGCGATCCGTGCGCGTTGCGGCACCGGCGGCGCGACTTTGGGCACGAGCCCGGGGCACAGCAGAACTAGGCCGTCAACGAGGCCCGGCTTGCGGTACGGCAAACCGACTGCGAGCTTTCCACCCCACGAGATGCCGCACACAAACACCGGCAGCCACCCGTGAGACGCGCGGAGGCGTTGGACGAACTCTGCCACGTCGTCGATCAGCCGCCGGAAGTTCGGCGTGTCCCCGCGGTGAGCCGTGTTCAGCCCGGAACCGCGGCGATCCAGAAAGTACACATCGAACCCGGCCTCCGCGAGTACGCGACACGAACGCGCGTACCACCCGCCGTGACTACGAATGCCGTGAACAATCACGATCCGCGCGCGCGGGATACCGGCGGGAGCGTAATGGCGGAAGTAGAAGGAATAGCCGTCGGAGGCGGGGAAAAGACCTACGGCCGATAACCCCTCCCCAACCCCTCCCCTAAACGGAGAGGGGCTTAATACCGGCGCTTGCGATGCACCAGTTTCTGCATTTGGCTCTGTTCCCCCTTCCTTCTTAGGGAAGGGGGTTAGGGGGTTAGGTTGCCTTTGCTCATCCAAGCAGCGTCTCCTTGCGCTTGGTGACCCAATCGAGCCGGGCCGGGTCGAGCGCGAACCCGAGTCCGCTCCCGACGAGTGCCGGCGCCCAGCCGGTGCGCTGGAACGTGAGGTCATCGACCGCAAGCGACTCCCACACCAGGTGCCGGTCGTAGCTGCCCTCTAAGTAGCGAATATCGGCCACGCTCGCGGCGAAGTGCCGACCCGCTGCGCTCAGGATCGCGGTCTCACCGACCTGGCAACCGAGCTGATAACCGAGGTTGTGCCGTTTCGCGAACTGCGCGAGGCGCAAACTGGGAATGAACCCGCCGCACTTCGAGAGGCGCAGGTTGAACAAATCGCACCACCCGCCGCGAACCGCGCGCTCGGCGTCCACCGCGCCGCAAAGCGATTCGTCGAGCATGATCGGCGCCTTCACCTGTTTGCGCACGTCCGCGAGACACGCGACGTCTTCGTGCCGTACCGGTTGTTCGACGCTCGTGATGCCGAACGGCTCCAGTTCGCGAATGCGGGCCGCGGCGTCGGCCGGCGCCCAGGCTTCGTTCGCGTCAACGCGCAAATCGATCTTGCGCCCGAGCCAGCGGCGCATCGTCTTCGTCCGCTTCACATCGTCCTGCCCCTCAATGCCGACCTTGAGTTTGACCTGTTTGAACCCCGCGAGCCGGTACACGAGGGGGTAGAGTCGCTTCTTCCAGCCGCGCGGGTTCCCGATGACGCCGCTGTACTGCACCCGATCGCGGAACTGGTAGAGTTCGGGGGCCACCAGTTCGGTGACCCGTGTGAGTGGTTCGCCGAAGGCTCGGCCGAATGCGTCGAGTACCGCGAGTTCCAGGGCGCAGCGGGCCGAGTTGCCGAGAATCCCGCGGTCGTCACTGGGTTCCACCGCGAGTTTGAGTCGCTCCGCGAGGTGAACCGCTTGAACGAAGTTCTCGGCGTCGGTGTCGAGCTGCTTCGCGACGTCCGAGCGCTTGAGCAGGTCGAACGAGAAGTCGATCGTCTCGCCGGTCACGTAGTCGCGCGGGACACCTTCGCCGTAACCGACACTACCGTCGCTGAGTTTGCACCGCACAACGACGTTGTCCGTCTCCGTGCGCACGTGGCTCGCGTGCGTGACCTTCCGCCGCAGCGCGACGCGAACGTGTCGGACCTCGAGTTCAACAACGCGCATCGGTAATTTCATCTCGGGAAGTTCGGGAGCGGATGTTGTATCTCTTCACCCTGACTCGGCGAATCACGCCGCCCCTTCCCTAACACGAACTCAGCCTCGTGGTTAGCGGCTAACATTCGCTAACATACCGTTACCTGGCCGAGTCGAGCCGGATCGTGGGTGGCGGCACCGGTGCGGCAGTCGCGTCGCCGAGGGCAACCGCGAGGTGCGCGGCCATCTGGTCCCAGAACGCATCCACCGCCAACCCCAAGTGTACCGGGCGGAACGGTTCCATGTACCGGCGCCCGGAGTGATACAGGCGCGCTGACCCGGTCGCGTTGCCGCGCGCCCAGTGGTACGCCGCGACCGCCGCCTGAATCAGCGCCTGGTAGAAGCGCCGGTCCGGTCCCGCGCACTCGTGCCACAAGTCTTCCCAAACTTCGTGCGCGTCGAAGAACTCGCGCCGGTTGAATAGTTCCACTCCCGCGAGGAACCGCGGATCGGGTATGTCGGGCGCGCCGGACATCGGGTATACCGAAAGGATCATCGGCGCCGCGAGATCACCGCCCGCCGGCACCGTCTTCATCACAATACCCGAAACCCGATCCCCGACACCCGGTTCTCACCGATGCTCTTTTCTTCCTCGAAATGCCCGCTGCCCGCGCTCGTGGAGTGGTGCCGGGCGCTCCGGTTCAGCCTGAGTGCGGGCCTCGACCCGGTAAAGATCTTCAAACAACAAGCGAAGTCCGGGCCGCGCCCGCTGCGGGCACTCGCCGGCGAGTTCGCGAAAAAACTCGCGGCCGGCGAATCACTGGAAGACGCCCTCGAACCGCACCGCGACACGTTCCCGCCGCTGTTCGTGGAACTCGTCGCCGTGGGCGAACAGACCGGGCGCCTCGAAGACACGTTCCGGGAACTCGAACAGTATTACGCGGCGGCGCTGACGACCCAGCGCAACTTCCGCTCACAGATGGCGTACCCCGCGATCCAGTACGTCGCGGCCGTGCTCATCATCAGCGGGCTCATCTTCATTCTGGGGATGCTCGGCATCAAGATGGACCCGACCGGGCTGGGACTCACGGGCACCCAGGGAGCGCTCACGTTCCTGCTCTGCGGCGCGGCCCTCGTGGGCGGGATTCTGTTCGTGCTGAAGATGGCCGCCGACAACGTGCGGTTCCGCGCGAAGCTCGAGGGCACGTTCCTGATGGTGCCCGGCTGGGGGCCGGCGCTGCTCGCGTTCGCGGTGCTCCGGTTCGCGGTGGCGCTGCGGATGTGTGCCGAGGCCGGGCTGCGGGCCGAAACGACCCTGCACTACTGCTTCCGCGCCACGTGCAACTCGCGCTTCCAGGCGGGCGAGGCGCGGGCCGTGGAGGTGGCCAAGCGCGGCGGCGAACTGGTCGAATCCATCGACGAGTCCCGAGCGCCGTTCCCGAGAGAGTTCCGCGAAACGCTCGTGACCGGCGAGGAAACGGGCAACATGACCGAGGTGATGGAGCGCCTCGCGGACCGCTACCGCGAGGACGCGGAGCGCAAGATGAAGGCCGCAGCGCAGGTCACCGGGTACGCTATTTACGCGCTGGTCGCGCTGATGATTATCTTCTTCATCTTCCGCATCGCCAGTGTGTACCTGGGCGCGCTCAACGGCGCCGCGGGGTAGGAAAGCAGGGAATCACAAATGCGCCGCGGATAACGCCGAGAACGCGGATCAAGACAAGAAGGCAGAGGACAGAAGTCAGAAGTCAGAGGGCAGAGATCAGAGGACATTGTTTTGTAGCCCCGGATGGGGGCGACCGATCGTAGCCAGGGGTGAAGCGAGCAACGCGAACGCAACCCCTGGTTGCACGCGAAGAAGAACGAAGCCCCGGATGGGGCGACAGAGCCAACCAGAGAGGCTCTGTCGCCCCATCCGGGGCTTGACCGCATTTCGTAGACGAATCCAGGGAATTGTTCGAGCGCCAGGGTTGCGCGGGAGTCCGCCAGGGGTTGCGCTGCGCCTTCGGCTCTGCTCCACCCCTGGCTACGATCGGTCGCCCCATCCGGGGCTACAAAACTACCTACGCCCGCTCCCAACCTTCTGCCCTCTGTCCTCTGTTCTTTTTTGTCCTGATCCGCGTGATCTGCGTTATCTGTGGCGCATTTTCAGCGTTTCAGTGTCCCGGCATTACTCTGCACCGTCGCGTGGGGGCACGTGATACTTCGGCACCACGACAGCCACGTCGCACAGGCCCCACGGCGTCGCGCCCGCGAACTTGTCGAGGATGGACGACTTCCCCTTCCGCTTGAGTGTGCTCGTCTCCACGATCTCCAGGCTCGGCGGGAGCGTGTTCTTGAAGCCCTGCAACGAGTCGTGGTGCGTAAACAGGATCACCGTGCGCGGGCGGTGGTGGCAGTCCACCATGAGTTGGTTCACGCTCTTGGTGCGCACGTTGCGCATGTCGGACCGGTCGTGGTAGAACGCGAGCGAGTCACAGTTCCGCGGAAAACACACCACCGCCACGTCGGGGTCGCTCACGAACCGCTCGACCAGTTCCGGCCGGCCGAACGGTGACCGCTCGCGCGCGTACCACGGCACCGCGACGTAGTGCGCCATCATCACGAGCGCGGCCATTCCCCCGATCAGCGCCCGCGTGCGGAACGCGGTGTTCCACTTCGTGCGCGCCACGAACTCTCCGACCGCGAGACACAAGAACGGGTACGCCGGGAGCACGTAAGTCGGTAACTTGCTGCCCGAGCAACTGAAGAAGAACACGCACCACGCCCCGGTGAGCAGCCAGAACCCGCCCGCGGACGAGCGGTTCGCGCTGTCCCCGGGCGCGGAGCGGATCAGGCGCCAGAAGTAGGCCGCGAGCAGGAACGTACCGGGCAAGAGCCCGCCGAGCAAAATGGGGACGTAGTACCAGATGGGTTGCAGGTGGTCGAACGGCTGCAGGAACCGCATCACGTTGTGTTCCCAGAAGAAGTACTTCAGGAACTGCGGCTCGCGGAAGTAAATCGCGACGTACCACGGCAGGTTCACCGCGAACACCACGCCGAAGAACGCGAGGTACCAGTACCACCGAACGACCGCGGCCGGCGAACGGCCGGCGTGAGCCGGCTGGTGAGAAACTCGCACACCGGACGGCTCCGATTGCGTGTGCGCGGCTTGTGCATCGAGTGACAGCGTAGTCACACCAGCCGGCTCACGCCGGCCGTTCGCCAAAAACGCTCCGCCCCCCCGCATCAGGAACCCGTACACCCACAGCGGCACGAACAGCAGCACTTCCGAGATCGGCCCTTTCGTGAGGAACCCCAACCCCGACGCGACCGCGGCCGCGACCCACCACCCGCGCTTCAGCGTACCGGTGCGCACGGCCTCGAAGCCGCACAGCACGGACGTCGTTACGCACAGTACCAGAAGGCCGTCGAGCAAGAGCAGTCGCGCGACGCTCACGAATCCCGGCGCGACAGAAAGTAGCATCGCGGCCCAGAACGCACTTCGCTCGCCCACGCTCCGGCGCCCGATCAGGTACACCGCGAGAATCGTGAAGTGAACACACAGCGCGGGCACGAGCCGTGCGGATTCCGGCGACACGCCGAACGCGCGATAGCTCAGCGCCGTCAGCCAGTACATCAGCGGCGGCTTATCGAGGTACGGCTCGCCCTGGAGTGTGGGCACGACCCACGAACCGTTTTGCAGCATTTCCTTGGGGATCTGCGCGTACCGGCCCTCGTCGGGCTCCAACAGGTGGAACCCGCGTGTGGGGTACAGAAGTACCGCGGGCAGGAGCAGAACCAACAGCAGCGAAAGTCGGCGCACCCGCGTATCGGTGTCCGCCGCGCCGGGGAACAAAATGTCTGTGAAAAGCAGCCGACACCACCCGACTACGCCCCGGTGCTCTCGCTCGTCCATGCCCCGACCTCCAACAATGATGGGGCGTTATCGCACAGAACCGAAATCGCGGTCAATCCGGGCTGCGCGGGCGCGGAATGACCACCCGTGAACACGGCACAGCCAGCGCAGAGGTGAGATGTGCCCCTATCGTGCTCTTTTCACTTCGGGCTCCGAATTTGCTCAGTACCATTGAAGTGCGTCCATTCCCACGGAGTGTTCTCAATGAAGAAGCGATTGCTCGCGCCCCTGTTCGCGTTCCCCGCGCTCGTCGCACTCGTACTGGCGCCCGCGCCGTCGGCCGCACAGCCGAACGGAGACGCGCTGAAGGCGACCGTGGACAAGGCCACCGAGTACCTGAAGAAGTCGCAGAAGGAAGACGGGAGCTGGTCCGCGGAGCCGCAGAACCGCGGCGTCACCGGGATCGTGGTCGCGGGCCTGATCCGAACAGGGACCAAGCCCGAGGACGAACCGGTGGCGAAAGGCGTGAAGTTCATCGAGAAGCTGGTGAACGCGAAGGCCGGGCACATCGCGGGCGACGACTCGAAGGCCGGGCTGATTAACTACACCACCAGCATCAACATCCTCGCGCTCGACGCGGCGAACAAGGGCGACAAGTACAAGGGCGTGATCGGCAACGCGACGAAGTACCTCAAAGAGTACCAGTGGGACGAGGCCCGCGGGAAGAAGGACGACAGCGACTACTACGGCGGCGCCGGGTACGCGGGCGACAAGTCGCGCCCGGACCTGTCGAACACCGCGTTCTTCCTCGAAGCGCTCAAGACGGCGGGCGTGGCGAAGGACGACCCGGCGTTCAAGAAGGCGCAGGTGTTCATCAGCCGGTGCCAGAACTTCGAGAGCGAGTACAACACCGCGCCGTGGGCCAAGAAGAACAACGACGGGAGCTTCGCGTACACCGGGGCCAACGGCGGCGAGAACCGGCGCAGCGACGACACGAAGAACGACATGGGCGGCTACGGGAGCATGACCTACGCCGGCGTGAAGAGCATGATCTATTGCGGGATCGCGAAGGACGACAAGCGCGTGCAGAAGGCGCTGGAGTGGATTGGCAAGAACTACACCCTCGACGCCAACCCGGGGATGCCGGAGGTGAACAGCCAGCGCGGGCTGTACTACTACTACCACACGTTCGCGAAGACGATGGACGTGCTCGGCATCGACGAGTTCACTGATGCGAAGGGCGTGAAGCACGACTGGCGCGCCGACCTGCTCGCGGCGATCGCGAAGCGCCAGAAGCCCGACGGCAGTTTCGTGAACGAAACCGACCGGTGGATGGAAGGCGACAAGAACCTCGTGACCGGCTACGCGCTGATGGCACTGAGCTACTGCAAGAAGAAGTGAAGCCGGGGCGTAAACGGAGGACGTGTGGACGAACAGATCAGTGTGCGGCAGGCGTACTTGGCGATGTACTCCTTTCTGGACGAACTCTACTCCAAGTACGAGTTCGACCAGTTTGGGTCGTTGCTGGGCGGTTTGAGTCTGTTGGCGGACGGATCGCCGGCGGATCAAGCCGCTTGGTCTGATTGGTTGAGGGCTGTGGAGCGTGCACGGGCCAATCAGGTGGATGCAGCCCTGCACATCCAAGCAAACCAGTAGCGAAGCAACCCGAAACTTCATGACGAGTTACGCGCTGATGGCGCCGAGCTACTGCAAGAAGAAGTGAAGCCGCCTTGTTTTTGAGCCCCGGAAGGGGCGGTAGATGGTAGCCAGGGGTGAAACGCAGCGCAACCCCTGGCGGACTCCCGGACAACCCTGGTTTTGGTTTTTGCCCTCTCCCTTGCGGGAGAGGGTCGCCACCTTCGCGGCGGGGTGAGGGGTTGCTTCCACTCAGGAGGTTACCCCTCACCCGGTTCGCAAAAACCTCACCACCCTCTCCCGCAAGGGAGAGGGCAAAAACAAACTCCGGGGCATCGCTCGCGCGTTCTTCGACTACGCCAAAGCCAAAAGCGCTCGGGGCGCGTGACGGGTTCATCCCGTCACGCGCCCCGAGCGCTTCGCTACTCTCGTGGAAAGAGCCCGAATCAGCCCTTCGCCTTGATCGCGGCCTTCACCAGTTCCTCGATCGCGGCGTCGATCTTTTCGTTACCCGGGTTGCCGACCCACTTGTGCCGGATCACGCCGGTGTGGTCGATCACGAACATCGTGGGGAACGCGCGCACGCGGTACTTCTTCAGAACCGCGCTCTCCGGGCCGTTGTCCCACCAGTGCGTCCACGGCATCTTCTCGCCTTCCAGGAACTTCTCGAGCGTTTCCTTCTTGTTGTCCGCGCTCACGCTGATGAGCTCGAACGGCTTGCCCTCGAGCTTCTTCACCAGGTCGCGCTCGTGCGGGATCATCGCCTTGCACGGCCCGCACCACGTCGCCCAGATGTCGAACAGGACGACCTTGCCCTTGTAGTCGGAGATCTTGACCTTCTTGCCATCAAGGGTCATTGATTCGACTTCCGGCGCGGCCTTGCCCACGGCCAGCAGGGTCACGGCCTTCAGGTTCTCGATTTCCTTGGTCGCGAGGTCGCCGACCGTGGGGCTCTTGGGGGACGACGGGTTGATCTTCGCGTTCGGGGCCTCTTTCGCGGCCTGCTCCAGCATGGCGGTCGCGTCCTTCACCATGAGCGCGACTTCCTTCTCGTCCTCTTGTTCCTCGATCGCTTGTGCGATCTTGTACCCGCGAATGAACGTTGCGACGCCCTTCGTGTCCTTGTCGGTGGCCTTCTCGGACACGGCCTTGATGAGTTTGTCGCCCGGTTCGCCCAGGCGCATCGCGGGGACGAGCAGGTCCCGGACCTTCGCGTTGGCCGCGTGGTGCAGGGCGACCATCTGGACGGCCTTCTCCACGTCCTCGCCGGTCGCGCCGATGCGCCCCGCCGTTTGCACGATGAACGCGGCGGCCTCGAACCCGACCTCGTCCTTCGGGTCGTCCTTCGCGATCTCGAACGCCTTGCTCGCGGTAAGCAGCACGAGTTCTTTCATCTCGCCCTGAAGTGCCCGCGCGTCGCCGGGGTTCTCGGCCTTCGCGAGCTGCGCGGTGAGTTCCTTGTTCTCGTCCTCGAACTTCTTTTTCAGTGCGGCGAACCTCTCGGCCCGGTCGGACTTCGACCCCTCGGCCGGTTTCTTGTCTTGCGCGTAGGCGATCCACAGGCCCACGGACAAGGACAGCGCGGCGGCACAAAGCATGCGCATTGTGGCGTCCTTTGGTGAAGGAGGATGAGAATAACGGCCCCCGTGGGCCGCTCAGGAACCAACTCAGTTTACGCCAACGAATTAGACGAGCAAAGAGAAACCGATTCACACCGGCCGTTCGCCCGGGTTGCGGTGACTCGTCTCCGGGACGGTGAGGAACCCCCAGCGCAGCGCCTGGTCCTGAGTGTACCCCTTGCCGAGAGTGAGCGCAGTTACGGCTTTGGCGAACTCGTAACCGAGGTAAAAGGCGTGCGCGGGATCGAGCTTCGGGTCCGTAGACGCGAGCTGCGTGAACAGCGCGAACGGGTCCGCGCCGCGTAAATAAACGCTCCCGTTGAAGACGTGCAGCTCACCGCGTTCCGCGAAAATGCGGTAGTTCCGATCGGTCACCCGGCGCGCCAACTCTTGGAGCAGTTCCTCGCCCTGCTCGGGCACCTTCGGGTCGCGGAGCATGACCAGGCCGGGTTCGAGGCGCTTCGGGAGCACTTTTTCGCGGACCGCGTGGAACACGAGCCGGCGCGCGAGGTCGAACTCATTTACCGACGAACGCGCCCAGTTGATGACTTCCGTCGTCAACACGCTGCGCACGCCGAGTTCCTGGCAGAACCCCGCGAGCAGCACGTTCAACCCGGCTGAGTCCACGTCCGTGAGTTCGGTGAGGTTGCCCACGCCCATCATCAGTTCCGCGTCCGGGAACCGGCGCCGCGTGTCGATGTAGCGCCCGAGCGAGGCCGCGAACCCGAAGCCGATCGGTTCGAGGATCGGGTCGAGCCGGTGCTTGATCCCGATACCGCGAAGCACGTCGACCGTGCGCGCGAGGCTGTCCGAATCGCTCGGCGTGTCCGGGATCGCGACCACTTCGACTTCGGGGTACGCGACGTGCCACCGGCGCGCGTGCTCGACGTTCGTGCCGTTCACGCTCAACACGAGTTCCGCGCCGGCCGCGAGTGCGGCGTCCACTTCGTCCGGGTTGAAGCTGTCAATGGATACGCGGAACCCATCAGCTCGAAGGGCACGGACCGCATCCCCCACCCCGTTCCACGCGGGGCCGGGGTCGCAGCCCAGATCGATCACGTCCGCGCCGCTATCGCGGTAGCGCCGGGCTTCGCGCACGATCGCATCAAGCGACTTCTTCGCGGCGTGATTAATCTCCGCGAGAATCTCGATGTCGTACTTCCCGTAGTCGCGCGGCGCGGACCGCTTGCCAAAGAACTCGGGCAGGTCGCGGAGGTCGGTCGGCCCGCGCTCGGCGGGCGCGCCCACCGCCCGCGACACCTCCTCGACCTCCCCGCGGCAGAACCCCGGAAGAATCACGCGATTGAGATCGGGCGGCAGTGGGGGAAGGTGGCGCGAGACCCAGTTGGTCGTCATCAGCGCCGCAACGGTGATCGGGAGCGCTGCGACATATGGCTCGAACGCGGCATTCGGCGCAAGTTCGTCCACGACGCGCCGGAGGGCCGGCTCCGCGAGCTTCCCGGTGATGAACAGAATGCGCGGCAGAGAGGGGGCGGGCGCACTCATGACGCGGGGACTGGAGAACCGGGGGAAGCGAGTCCCTCGGCGTTCGCCTCTGCTGCGGGCGCATCCGGCGGTGCGACTGCGTCACCCGCTTCCGGCGGCTTTACTGTGGCGGGCATATCGAAGGCGAACTTCGGATCGCTGAACACGCGGCTTCGGTCTGCGGAAACCGGACCGAGTGGCGGTAGCGGTTCGGGCGGGTTCTTCGGCGTGAGCGGGATTTCGTCCATGATGCTCGTGAGGAACGTCGCCTTTGCCACGAGTTCGACGTGAACGAAGTCCCCGTCCGACTGAATCGGCACGCGCTTCAGGAACGCGGTCCGGTAGAGCTTGAACGCACTGTTCACGTCCGCGAGCGGCACCCCGAACACCCACCCCGCACGGGTCTTGTACCACCACTCGCCCCAACCGTACCACGGCGGCGAATCGACGATCGGCAACCCCGCGAAGACGCGCCAAAACAGCTTCCACGCGCCGCTCACCCACTTCACCAGAGTCGGGCGCGGCCGGCCGGCGCGGAACCCGCTGATGAGGTCCGGTTGTTTGCCGAAAATCTCGTCCCGCAGTTCGATCCGCTCCAGCATCGGCCGGATGTCGCCCGGCGTGTACTGGTTGTCGAGCCCCGCGTACATGAAAAGGGGGTGCGTTGTTTCCGCGAGCGCGGTGCGGAGACACGTGCCGAATCCGCGGTGCGTGTCGTGAGTGAGCACGTGCAGGTGAGGAACCCGCGGCGCGAGCTTCTCGAGGACCGCCGCGGTACCGTCGGTGCTCCCGTCGTTCACGACGATGATCTGAACCGGCCGGTTCTGCTTGCCGAGCAGTAGTCCCCACGCGGGCAGCATCTTTTCGAGCTGCGCGGCCGCGTTGTGGGCCGGGATGACGACGGTCACGCCGTCGTGCGGAGCAGTAGGTTTGGCCATAGGTGGGAAAGCACAGAACCTACCCCCCCGCCCTGCCCCGCTCAGAGAACGGGGGCAAACGGAACGCTGTCTTGTGCTCCTCTCGAGACGGGAGCAGCGAACGGAGCGAGCGGGGAGGGGTTCACCCGGTCACTCCGCGGTGCGCAGGCACACCAGCGGGCGGGGCGGGCGGATGGAAGTGAAGTCCGCGAGCGACGCGACCGGCACGAGTTTTCGGCCGGTGATGCGCTCGGCCTCGTCCACGTACTCGGGCGGCATGACGACCGCGTGCGGGCCGGGCGCAGCGAGCACTTCCTTCAGTTCGCCCCACTCCACCAAAGTATGCAGCGGCGCACCGAGATGGAAGGCGAGCAAGTGCGACTCCGCCCGAAACAGCAGAATTGTTTGCGGTTTGGGCGCGTATTCGCGGATCGCGGCAGCGAACGGGCGCTTCTCTTGCCGGGCATTTTCCACGGGTTCGACCACGAACCACATGACCGGACACACCGCCAGCGCGCCTGCCACGAGTGCCCCGAATCCCCACTTCGCGCGCACCGCGGACCGCGCGTCACCACGCGACGTGAGCCAGCGTTCGGCCGCGCACCCGAGCGCGATCGCGGCGCCGGGGAACGCGGGCAGCAGGTAATCCGCGCGCTTGAAGCGCGACGCCGACAGCACCGCCACCATCACAACGAGCCACACCACGCCCAAACGGAACAGGCGCTCTTCTTTCCACACGCCGGACCGCGTTCCCCACCACACGAGCGGCACCAAAAGCAGCGTCCACGGCAGAAACGCCATCGCGAACCGCGGGCCGTAGTACCACCAGGGGTGCGACGCGAGCGCCTCGGAGGTGCCCGCAAAGCGCTCGACGTTGTGGTGCCAGAAGAACACGCGCACGAACTCGCCTTCCGTGGCGTGCTGCGCCCACACGAACCACGGCAGCGCGACGCACGCGACCACCGCCACGCCGAGAATCGCCGAGAGTACCGACAGGCGGGCGCGCTCCGCGGGAGTGGTCGCGAACCGCTCGGCGATCAGGAACGCGACTGCAGTGCTTCCGATGAGAGCCAATCCCACGGGGCCCTTGAGCAGCACCGCGACGCCGGCCGCGAGTGCGGAGAGGAGGAACCACCCTTCCCTCCTGGAACCGCGGGACGCCAGCCCCGCAGTGGACCCACGAGAGAACGCGAGCAGCGCCACGGTAACGGCACACGTCAGCGGCACATCGATGCGAGCGGTGCGCCCGATCGCGACGAAGTGGTTCGCGGTGGCAAGCGCGACCGCAGCCACAAACGCGCCCGATCTCCAGCCTTCGCGCCGGAGGAAACCGTACACGAGCAGCACAACGAGAGTGCCACTCGCGGCCGCAGGAAAGCGCGCGGCCCAGGGAGAAACGTGCCCGCCGGTCAAACAACCTGCGACCGCGCCGAGCCAGTAGAATCCCGGGGGTTTCTGCAGGTCGCGCTGCCCGTCAAAGAGTGTGGGTAAGCCCCACTCGCCCGTATCGATCATGCGCTGGGAATTCTGCGCAGCGCGGGCCTCGTGACTGCTCACCAGATCCCGCGCACCGAGTTGGAAGAAAAACAACAGAAACAGCGCGAGGACCGAAATTGCCGGGGGGAGAAATGGAAGCGGTCGCAGCGCGCCGAACCGACTCGTGCTGCGACCGGAAATTGGCAGCACGGTACTCATGCCGCGTCGCGTTGGGTTGGGGGCTTGGTCCCTTCGGGCGAACCGGGCGCGAAGGGAACTCGTGCGTCCGCGAGAGGCGCCGATTCCTTCGTGCCGCTCCCCGGCGCGGCCGCGTCCGTCTTCCACATCTGCACCGACTCGAACAGTCGGCGGTACGGTTCGCACCGCGCAAGGAGTTCAGCGTGCGTGCCGAAATCGAGCACCCGACCGGATTCCATCATCGCCACGCGGTCGGCAATTTCTGGAACCGTGTGGAGCTTGTGCGTAATGAGGAACGTGGTGCGCCCCTTCACGAACTGTTTGAGCGCGTCGTGAATGTCGACTTCGCTCTGCATATCAATGGCGCTGGTGAACTCGTCGAGGATCAGAACCTGTGGGTTGCGGAGGATCGCCCGCGCGAGCGCGACCTTCTGCCGCTCCCCGCCCGAGAAGTTGCTCCCGGCCGTGCCCATCAGCGCCTCGTACCCGCCCTCTTTCTTCTCAATGAAGTCGTGCGCCCGGGCCTCTTTTGCGGCCGCAATTACCTCTTCGCGCGTCGCGCCGCGCTTGCCGTAGGCGATGTTGGCCAGAACCGTGTCATCGAACAGTTGCGTGTCCTGCGTGACCACGCCAATCAGCTTGCGGAGCGAGCGCAAGTGAGCCGTGCGCAAATTCACGCCGTCGATGAGTACGGCGCCCGAATCGGGATCGAAGAACCGCGGGAGCAGCGCGAGCAGTGTCGTTTTCCCGCACCCGTTGCCGCCCACCACCGCGACCGTTTCGCCCGCCTTGACGGTCAGGCTCACGTTATCGAGCGTCGGCGTGTCCGCGGTCGGGTTGTACGCGAAGCACACGTGCCGGAACTCGATCCGCTTCTTCACCGTGATGAGGCGCGGGCCGTCCGCGTTCCCGCGGATCGTCGGCTCGCGGTCGTACAGCTCGAAGATGCGCGCGGACGCCGCTTCCGCGCCCTGGAGTTTGGTGTACACGCTCGACAGTTTCCGCACCGGGTCCGCGATGGCCGCGAGGAACACGTAGAACTGCAACAGTGTTTCAAAGCTCAACGGCTGCGAGCACATGCGGAAAATTCCGATGTACATGCTCCCGCTGACCACCAGGTACACCCCCGCGCCCAGTGCGAGCCCCACCGCGATTACGACCAACACCTCGATCGCGGGATTGGTGAACGCATCAATGTTCACGAGCCGGAGCGCTTTGCGGTAGAACTCGTAGTTCGCTTGCCGGAACCGGCGCCGCTCGTGAGCCTCGCGCGTGAACCCCTTCACCGCCCGGATGCCGCTGAACGTTTCGTTCAGGATCTTGTACATCGCGGACATCCGCTGCAGCGCCTTCTTCGCGGCCTTTCGCATGGCCTTGCTCACGCGCATGAGCACGTACAGCGCGAGCGGGACGACGACGACGAACGTGAGCGTGAGCTGCCAGCAGATGAAGCACGCGGCGGCGAAGCACGTAACGGCCTTGAGCGGTTCGGCGATCACCCGGCCGTAGAGCACCTTGACGCCGGACCCGACCTGTTCCGTGTCGTTGGTGAACCGGGCCATGAGGTCGTTGGTCCCGGCCGCGGACAGTTGCCGCACGTCCTGCCTGACCACCCGGCGGAAGAACGAGTTGCGCAGATCGAACAGCGTCCGGTTCGTGACCCACCCGACGAGCGACTCGTGAAAGAACTCGAACACGCCCTTCACGACGACACAAACCAGGACCGCGGCCATGATCCACAGGAACGTCTCGAAGCGGTCCGTCGGCATGTGCCGGATCAATTTCGCGCGCAACCACTGGTAGCGGTAGTCCCAGCTCGCGTGGGAGTCCTGGGCATCGGTGGCGCGGGCGAGATCGGCCGAATAGCTCCGCTTCTGCTTCTCGCGCTCCGGGGTGTCCGGTCTGCTCTCCAGAGTGGCGAGCGCGAAGTTGAGTTTCGCCACCTCTTTTGCGTCAATTTCGCGCAGCTTTTGCTGTTCCGCGATCTCCTCGTCGATCCACTGCTGGAGGTTCTTCCCCGAACTGAGGAGCTTGAGCACCGGATAAATGGCGCCGAGGTTCACGCTCCACAAAACGGCCACAACCAGCGCACAAAAGACCGACGCCGCCAACCGCTGTCGGTACGGCCACGAGAACCACACGCTCCGCCGGAAGTTCCGCATCGGTCTCGATTCTCCCGCTCGCCCAAAACCCGAACACCGGGCGTGGTCTTATAACCTTCCCCCCCGTGCAGAACAAGCCGGCTTGCCCCACCGCCCCGCTCCTCAGCGCCTTCCGGGAACGTTGACGGTCCGCGGAATTTCTCCGCACGGTGCAGTGTGGACGGGCTCCGAATCCTCTCTGCGAGCTGAACCGTGATTGTTGAGGCGCACCCGGCAGTAAATTGATGTGTTGCCAAAAAGTAGCGCGCCCACACCCGATCGTGTGCGACCCCGTTGGCTCAAACCATCACCAACGGTCGAATTCCCTTGTCCTGTAACGAGTTACACGAATCGATTCAGAAAGGGAGCCACAAATTGCATCTGCCTCTCATAGTTGCGACGTGCTCGAAAAATTCGCACCTCCCCCTTAACCTGCTCAAGTCGCACTTGCTATACTCACCCTCACAAGAGTGCCCCAAACACGGAATTTCAGCCCGCCGCCTGCTTGGCGCGGTAGCCCACCGGAGTTGATGCGCCCCAACCCGGCTCGCCCATGCCGATGCTAACGCTTCTTTCGAGCAGCCCCGCTGCTTTCGGAACGTTACTTCTCGTCGTGGTTAAGTTGTTGCACCCACCCGAATGTGTGGGATGTGGTATTCGGCGCGATTCGTTGCGGCCCCTCAACAGGCATACAACGAGTGTTGGCGACTGCCACACCGAACGGCACTCGTGCTTGGGTTCGGTGCGTCTGGAAAGAGAGTGCGGAGCGTGCCCCTCACGCCCGTACTTGATGTTGCGGCCCCGTTCCTGCCGATTTCCCGAGGAGGCTCGTCCAATGACCCACTTCCGAAACGTTCTGCGCGTGCTCGCCGCCGTTCTGGTCGGCACCGCCGTATTTGGAGCGCCCACTCGGGCGCAAGCCGGGTTCGCGATCCAGTACAGTCTGGACGGTGGGGCGTTCACCACCGTCAATAGCGGCGACACCGTTGACGGGCTGAAAATTACCGCGTCGAGCTACGGTGACCCGACGGTTTCGCTCCTCGACCTACACGTGACTGGTGTTTTCAAACCGGGCACCGTGGAAACGCACTCCATCGTTATCCAAGCAACGGTGACGGACCTCACCACGGCCCCCGCGCCCCAAACACTCACCACGAAGTTCACCGCCGGCACCACCACAGTGAACGCCGCCTACACCGGTCAGTCGTGGGTCGATAACGGCAACGCCGAATTCGGCATCCCGGGCACCATCACCACCGGAGCCTTGACCCCGGGCGACGGGATCACCCCTAACTTCGTCGGCAGTTTCACGGGCGTCCCGAAGTACTCACTGACGACGGAGATCCGCATCGATATTACCGGCACCAAGGACGTGAACATTGGCGCGGACATCGACAATGTAATCACCCCGACTCCGGCCCCCGCCGGGCTCGTCCTGATGCTCAGCGGGCTGCCGGTCCTCGGCATCGCGCGCCTGCGCCGCCGGAACCGCGCCGCACCCGTGGCGTAATCCCCGCGAGCCAGACCGGACCTCGAAGTCCCCTTGGTACCGACTCGCGTGAGCGCGAACCAAGTATTTTCCTGGCTCATTTTGCGTCTTGTTTGAGTCGGCCGTACCGACGGCATCGAAAGCTAAACCTTCTTTAGAAAATCGTGCCGGGAACCTGGGTCCGGGGAGCGCGTGCTCCTCGGAATCGGGTTTTCGTTGCCCGTGCGGCGCGCCGCTGGTTTCTATCGCTCCGCTTTTGGTTTTTTGGTTTTGAAATTCCCTTCGCGTGATCGGTCACGTGATCGGCCGTAGCACCCAATATTTGGCTCCCCCGAGTCCTCACCCAGATCCAGGAACCTCCGTCATGACGCCTACGTGGAAGACGTTCCTTTCGCGGCTCCACTCGACGATTTCCGGCACCGGGCGCCGCCCGATCCGGACGCGGCGCCCCAGGGCACTCGCCATCGAGCAACTCGAGGACCGGTTGGTGCCCGCGTTCGCGATACAGTTCAGTACCAACGGCGGCGCGACCTTCAGTGCCCCCGTTACCGACCAGGGCGTCGGCGACACCGACGCCCTGGTCGGTACCATCGGTGTGAACATCGGGGCCGTGACGATCGCGGCGTCGTCCCTGGGCTCGACCGGTGCCGCGTCCACGACACTGAATCTGGCCGTCACGGGCGTCGCGGCGGCCAGCGCGCACGACATCATTGTTCGAGCGAGCCTCAGCGACCTCACCACGACCCCCGCGCCTCAAACGCTCGTTTACAGTTTCACCGGTTCGACCCCGAGCGGGGGAACCGTGACCTCACAAACGTGGGTCGACGACAGCAACTCGCTTTTCGGGATGACCGGCGATACGACCGGGGCCAAAACGATCCCGGCGAGCGGCTCGCTCGTGGTCAGCGATACGGTGCCGTATTCGGCAACGACGCAAATCCACCTCGTTTTCAAGAACACGTTCCCGATCAACCTGAGCCTGAACAACCTCAACACGATCACCGCGAGCCCGGAACAGAAGGCCGAGATCCACGGAACGAAGTTCGAGGACGTGAACGCCAACGGCGTCCGGGACGGCGAAGCCGGCCTCCAGGGTTGGACGATCCAGCTCCTGGACACCACCAACAACATCCTGGCTACCACGCTCACCGCGGTCGACGGCTCGTACTCGTTCACCAACCTCACCCCGGGCATTTACCGGGTTCGCGAAGTGAACCAAGCCGGGTGGACCCAAATCACGGCGAACCCGGGCGACATCGGAACGGTCAGCGGCTCGAACATCACCGGTATCGACTTCGGTAACTTCAAGAACATCACGATCGCGGGTACGAAGTACACGGACATCACCGGGAACAGCTTCAGCTCCGACGACACCCCGCTCGCCGGGATCACCGTCAACCTGTTCCAGAACGGCGCCCTCGTCGCCACCACCACCACCGCCAGCGACGGGTCCTACTCGTTCGCCAACCAGGGCCCGGGTAACTACTTCGTTCAGGAACTCGTACCCGCCGGGTACACACAGACCGGGGCAAGCGCCGGGTACACCATCACCGCCACCAGCGGCCTCGTCAGCACCAACAACAACTTCGACAACTTCCAGCTCGCCAAGATCACCGGCAGGAAGGTCACCGACACCACCGGCAACGGCCTCTCCAGCGACGACACCCCACTCGCGGGCGTCACCATCAACCTGTACCAGAACGACGCGAGCGGCGCCCTCGTCGCCTCCACCACCACCGCGGCCGACGGCTCCTACTCGTTCGACAACCTCGCACCCGGCACGTACTTCGTCCAGGAACTCGTACCCGCCGGGTACCAGCAGACCGCGGGCAGCGCCGGGTACACCGTCACCGTCGGGGGCAACGGGCTACAGAGCGGCGGAACCTCCGCTGGCAACAACTTCGCCAACTTCAAACAGGTCACGATCACCGGGACCAAGTTCACCGACGTCACCGGCAACAGCTTCAGCAGCGACGACACCCCGCTCGCCGGGATCACCGTCAACCTGTTCCAGAACGGCGGCACCACCCCCGTCGCCAGCACCGTGACCGGGGCCGACGGCACGTACAAGTTCGAGAACCTCGGGCCGGGCACCTACTTCGTCCAAGAAGTCGTCCCCGCGGGCGCCACGCAGACCGGGGGAAGCGCCGGGTACACGATCGCTGCCACGAGCGGAACCGACTCCTCGGGCAACAACTTCGCGAACTTCTACCACGGCCAGATCACCGGTAAGAAGGTCACTGACCTCACCGGCAACGGTTTGAGCGCGGACGACACCGGGCTCGGCGGCGTCACCGTCAACCTGTACCAGGGCACCTCGACTGCCGGCGCGCTCGTCGCCACCACCACCACCACCGCGGACGGCACCTATTCCTTCGGGGACCTGGACCTCGGCAAGTACTTCGTCCAGGAAGTCGTACCCACCGGGTACGTCCAAACGGGCGGCAGCGCCGGCTACACCATCACCGTCGGACCTGGCGGCGTGGTCAGCGGGGGCACGTCTTCTGGTAACAACTTTGCCAACTTCCAGAAGGGATCGATCACCGGGACCAAGTACACGGACAAGACGGGTGACGGGATCACGAGCGACGACACGGGTCTGAGCGGCGTCACCATTAACTTGTACTCCGGCACCTCGACCGCAGGCGCGCTGGTCGCGAGCACCGCCACCGGCGCCAACGGCACGTTCAAGTTCGAGAACCTCGCACTCGGTACCTACTTCGTCCAAGAAGTCGTACCCGCAGGGTCCGTCCAAACCGCCGGAAGCGCCGGCTACGTGGTGGTCGTCGGGCAAGGGGGCGTGACCAGCGGCGGAACAGCTACAGGTAACGACTTCGCCAACTTCAAGCAAATCACGATCACCGGGACCAAGTTCAACGACATCACCGGGAACAGCTTCAGCGCCGACGACACCCCGCTCGCGGGCGTCACCATTAACCTGTACAAGAACGGGGGCGCAACGCCCGTTGCCACCGCCGTCACCGGCGCAGACGGCACCTACAAGTTCGAGAACCTCGCACCCGGCACGTACTTCGTCCAAGAAGTGCTCCCCGCGAACTCGGTGCAGACCGGGGGCAACGCGGGTTACACCATCACCGCCACTAGCGGCCTGAACAGCACCGGGAACAACTTCGACAACTTCAAGAAGGTGTCCGTCACCGGAACGAAAGTCACCGACAAGACGGGCAACGGGTTCACCAGTGACGACGCCGGGCTCGGCGGGATCACAATTAACCTGTACTCCGGCACCTCGACCGCAGGTGCGCTCGTTGGTAGCACGACGACCGCATCGAACGGTACCTTCTCGTTCAGCAACCTCGCACCGGGAACCTACTTCGTCCAGGAAGTCGTGCCCAGCGGCTACGTCCAGACCACCGGGACCAGCGGCTACGCGGTCACCGTCGGCGGGACCGGCGTGCAGAGCGGCGGGACGTCGGCCAACAACAACTTCGCGAACTTCCAGAAGGTGAAGGTCACCGGGACCAAGTTCCAGGACATGGACGGCTGCGGGTTCGGTTCGGACGACGTGGCGCTGGGCGGGGTTACGATCAAACTGTACTCCGGCACCTCGACCGCGGGTACACTCGTTGCCACCACCGTGACCGCTTCCAACGGCACGTTCTCGTTCGCTGACCTGGCCCCCGGCACCTACTTCGTCCAGGAAGTGGTCCCCGCCGGGTGGACGCAAACCGGAGGTAACGCCGGGTACGTGGTCACCGTCGGCGGCACCGGGGTCCAGAGCGGCGGCACCGCGAGCGGTAAGAACTTCGACAACTACAAGAAGCCGAACCCCGGCATCGACATCGAGAAGACCACGAACGGGCCGACCAACAGCAACCCGGTCGCGCCCGACTACGACAACGAAGATGCCGTGGACGGCGCGGGCGTGCCGATCCTCACCCCGGGTTCTTCCGTCACCTGGACCTACAAGGTCACGAACACCGGCGACGTGGCGTTCACGACCAGCCAGATCGCCATCGTGGACGACAACGGGACGCCGGGCGTCGCGTCCGACGACCTCTCGATCGCCAACGGGAAGATCACGCTCCTGAGTAAGACGGGCAACGGCGACAACGTTCTGGACCCGGGCGAAGTGTGGCTGTACAAGGCGACCGGTACCGTTCAGGACTTCTCGGTCCCGGTGTCCGGCTCGTCCGTCTCGTTCGACTTCTCGGGCAACAGTTCGGTCAGCGGGACGGCCGGTAACGTCCGCTCGTTCACCTCGTCCGGGGTGTCGGTCAACGCCAGCGCCTTCAGCCGGGACAAGACCACCGGCGCCTGGTCCACTGCGTACCTGGGCAGCTACGGCGGCGGCTTGGGCGTCACCGACACCAGCGAGAGCGGGAGCAGCAACTCCCACACGGTCGACAACAGCGGGCGCGACAACTACGTGCTGTTCGAGTTCTCCGAAAACGTCGTCATCGACTCGGCCTTCCTCGGCTACGTCGTGGGCGACAGCGACCTGACGGTCTGGATCGGCACGAAGACGGGCGCGTTCAACAGCCACCTCGCGCTGAGCGACGGCCTGCTGGCGAGCCTCGGATTCACCGAGGTCAACCTGGGCGGGTCGAGCACCCGGACCGCGAACCTGAACGCGGCCCTGCTCGCGGGCAACGTGCTCGTCATCGCCGCCAAGACCGGCGACTCGGACGACAATTTCAAGATCGAGACGCTGTGCCTCCAGAAGGTCAAGCCCGGCGTTTACGAGAACAAGGCCACCGTTACGGTCCCCGGGGCCAGCGACAGCGACCTCAGCCACTACAAGAACCCGCCCGCCGTGGTGGGCGGGTCGATCAGCGGCACCAAGTACCTCGACGTGAGCGGGAACGGCCTGAACAAGACGGCCGGCACCAACTCCCCGGCCGACACGCCGCTCGCGGGCGTGACCATCTACCTCGACCTGGACAACGACGGCCGGCTCGACGCGGGCGAGCCGGAGACGGTGACCGACGCGAACGGGAACTACCTGTTCACGGGCCTGGCCTCGAAGACCTACTACGTCCGCGAGGTGGTGCCCGAGGGCTACATCCGCACCGGCCCGGTGCTCACGGACAACTACGCGGTGTCCGTCTCCGCGGGCAAGAGCTACACCGGGTACGACTTCGCCAACGCCGAGGCGTGCGACACGTGCGTGGAAAACACGATCACGTGTGTGACGTACACGATCTGCCACACGGACGGTACGCGCGAGACCGTGAGCGACCTGCGCGGGCGCACCCGCGAGGGCGACCTGATCACCGTCACTTTCAAGATCAACGTACCGACCGGGAAGACGCAACAGGTCACGTTCGTCAGCTACACCGCCCCGGGCGCGGACTTCGACGCGAACACGGCGAGCCAGCAGAAGATCTACGACCTGGACACGGACGAGTTCGGCCCCGGCACCCACACACTGACGGTCCGCGTCCCGAACTGCTACTACCAGGTCGACTTCGTCTGCGGGTTCGCGATCGACAAACTCGGGCCGGCGAACAGCAACATCTTCTACACGCCGCAGAAGCGCCTGCTGAGCGCGGACAATGGCGGGGACGATTGTTGCGACAACGCCGGCACGATCAGCGGGTACAAGTTCAACGACGCGGACGCCGACGGGGTGTGGGACAACGGTGAGAAGGGGCTCTCGGGCTGGGTCGTCTACCTCGATGGTAACAACAACGGGCGCAAGGACTCGTGGGAAACCGCGACCGTCACCGACGCGAACGGGTACTACAAGTTCAACAACCTCGCCGCCGGGAACTACCGGGTCCGCGAGGTCCAGCAGTCCGGGTGGGTACAGAGTGCGGCCCCGGCCGATCTCGTCGCCCTCACCACCGGTCAGAACAAGACCGGCGTGAACTTCGGGAACGTGGCCGGGAGCACGGTGTCGAGTTGCGACACGGCCTCGATCGACTTCTGGAACTGTTCGAGCGGCCAGAACCTGATCAAGGCGCTCAACGGCGGGTCCACGAAGACCGCCCTGGGCAGTTGGCTCGCGAGCAACTTCTCGAAACTGTACGGGTCGTCGAGCAGCTACAACCTGAGCGGCAAGACGAACGCGCAGGTCGCGTCCTACTTCCAGACCCTGGCCGGGAAGTCGGACAAGCTCGAGGCCCAGATCCTGGCGACCGCGCTGGCGGTGTACGTGACCGACTCCGACTTGGCCGGCGGAACCTACGCGCGGTCCTACGGGTTCACCGTCACCACCACCGGCATCGCCAACGAGTTCTACAACATCGGCACCAACGGTTCGCTCTTCGGGGTCGCGAACGGGGGCGTGCGGACCGTCTGGCAGATCCTCGTAGCGGCCAACAACTCCGCGACCAGTGGTCTCGCGTGGAACGGGAACTCGACGGCCCGCGCCGCGGCCCGCACGCTGTTCGCCGGGCTCAACGACGTGGGCGGCATCGGGTAGTCGCCCGTAGTAGTACGAGCCGCGGCCCGGGTCAGCGGGCCGCGGCACGAATCGCGGGGCGCGGGGCATTGGTGCCCCGCGCCCCGCAGTCGTTTTACTTCGCCGCGGATCACGGGTCGCGCGCCGTTGTGCGTTCTTTCGTCCGCCACTTCGCGAGCGAAACGGATTCGCTCGAACACCCACAAACTTGGTGCCCGGCCGTTTCGAGTCGGTTATAACGGTGCAAACCCCCGCCCCTGGTTAGCCCACCAACGCCCGCATGCCCTCAACTGCCTGTCTCTGGATCGGCCTCGGTGCCCTCCCGTTCGGCCTCTGGGTCGCCCGGCGCCTGCTCCTCGCCGCCGGCGCGAGCCGGTGCCCGCGGTGCGGGTCGAAGTTCTATTCCGTGCCGGTGTGCGGCGACCGGCGGTACGAGCGCTGGCACTGCCGGGCGTGCGCCCGCGACTGGGACGAGCGCTACGACGAGTGGGATCCCCGCGAGCCCCTCTGACGGAGCCGCGCGAACCGAAATCGCCCGCATTCGCAGCGATTCTGGACCGCGCGGTGGCGCCCGTGGGTGAATCGATTCGCGCCGCACAGGAAGCGCCCCGGGAACCGCTGTTGACGGGCGGAACGGAGCCGTCTTAAATTCCCTCTTCACCGCGCGACTCGGACGGTCTCTTCTTGTTTGTGGAGAGATCGGCGCTCCGAGTACACCTGGAGCGAACCCACTGTGAAAGTCGCGATCATCGGAACCGGGTACGTCGGGCTCGTCACGGGCACGTGCCTCGCGGAGAGCGGCAACGACGTCGTTTGTGTGGACAACAATCCCAAGAAGATCGCGGTTCTGCAAACGGGCGGGATCCCGATCTACGAACCCGGCCTTCAAGAACTGGTCGCGCGAAACGCGCGCGACGGGCGCCTTTCGTTCACCCCCGATCTGGCCGCGGCCGTGCGCGCCGCCCGGCTCGTGTTCATCGCGGTGGGGACGCCCCAATCCGACGAGGGCGACGCCGACCTCACGGCCGTGTTCGCGGTCGCCGACGCGATCGGGGAGGCGCTCAAGGACGTGCCGCCCGGGGCACCCGGGGCGCGGGTCGTGGTCACCAAGAGCACGGTGCCGGTCGGGACCAACGCGAAAGTCGCCGAGCGGTTGGCGGCTAAGGGGTGCGCCCACGTCGACGTGGCGAGCAACCCGGAGTTCCTCAAGGAAGGCGCCGCGATCGAAGACTTCATGAAGCCCGACCGGGTGGTCGTGGGGGTGCGCCGGTCCGAGGCGGCCGAGGTGCTCCGGGAACTGTACGCCCCGTTCCTGCGCACCGAGCGCCCGTTCCTGGTGATGACCCCGGAATCGGCCGAGATGACCAAGTACGCGGCCAACGCGATGCTCGCGACCAAGATCAGCTTCATCAACGAGATGGCGAACCTGTGCGACCGGCTCGGGGCCGACATCAACGACGTGCGCAAGGGCATCGGGCACGACCAGCGGATCGGGTTCCAGTTCCTGTTCCCCGGCCCCGGGTACGGCGGGTCGTGTTTCCCCAAGGACGTGGAAGCGATCATCGCTATGGGCCGACGAACCGATTTGCCGCTCGAACTGATGCGGGCCGTGGACGCCGTGAACGACGCACAGAAGCGCGTGCTGTTTGAAAAGGTCCGCGCGCACTACGCCGAGGAACTGGCGGGAAAGACGCTGGCCCTGTGGGGCCTGGCGTTCAAACCCCGGACCGACGACATCCGCGAGGCCCCGGCACTCACACTCATCGACGCGCTGCTCGAAGCGGGAGTGAAAGTTCGGGTCCACGACCCGGAAGCAACGGCCAACGTGCGCGAGATCTACGGCGACAAGTTGCACTACGCCGATCGCCCCTACGGGGCGCTGGAAGGTGCGGACGGGCTCGTGGTCGTGACCGAGTGGGCCGAGTTCCGCAACCCGGACTTCGAGGTGATGAAGCGGCTCCTGGCCCAGCGGGTGATCTTCGACGGCCGGAACGTCTACGATCCCAAATTGCTCCGGCAACTCGGGTTCACCTACTACGGCATCGGGCGCGGGGCGCGCGTATGAGGGCTCGATGTGCGGGGTGTTATGAGTACCCCGACTACGATCGGCGCGACCGCCGAGACGGGAGCGCTACTAACCCGCGCTCGGACCGATTTGCTGAGCGACTTCGGGTTCTTCGTGGAGTTCGGACTCGGTCGCCGCGGGTCCGTCGATCGTGGGGAGCGTGGGAAGCGTCGGGCACGTGGAGATGTGAACGATCGTTTCGTCCGCGGCCTTCACGAGAAGGGCCGCGAACGGGGCCAGCGCTTCGGCCGCGGCGAGCGCGGACGGGAACCGGCCCTTCGGCTCGCGCGCCAACAGGCGCCCCACGACTTCCGACAACCCCGTGGGCAAATCGGGGCACAGT
This sequence comes from Gemmata palustris, assembly GCF_017939745.1. Taxonomy (NCBI): domain Bacteria; kingdom Pseudomonadati; phylum Planctomycetota; class Planctomycetia; order Gemmatales; family Gemmataceae; genus Gemmata; species Gemmata palustris. The sequence goes on from NZ_JAGKQQ010000002.1 coordinate 93,653, forward strand.
TCGCTAATCGGGCGCGCGTTCTCGGTCACGCGCCGCAAGGCCCGTGAGACGGGCGTGCCGCCGGTGAACGGCACTTCCCCGGCGAGCAAGTGATACAAGGTACAGCCCAGCGCGTACTGGTCCGACCGGCGGCCCACACTGCGCGCGTTCAGCACCTGCTCGGGTGAGGCGTAGTCCGCGGTGCCGACCAGCCACCCGGCCTGTGTCAGCGCGTCGCCGTCCGCGTCCGGGGCCACGCGGTCCTTGACCAGCCCCACGTCTAACAGCTTCACGACCCGCCCGCCCTCGGCGAGGCTCACGTTGCCCGGCTTGACGTCGCGGTGAATCAGCCCGCGCTCGTGCATGTGGTGCAGCCCCAGCGCGGCCTGGCGCGCGTACTCGCACACGTGCCCGACCGGGAGCCGCTCGCCGGACGCGATCACCTGCGCGAGGTCCGGGCCGGGCACGTACTCCATCACGAGGTAGCACGCGCGGCCGATGACGCCCGCGTCGTAGGCGTGGACCACGTTCGGGTGGTCGAGGCGCCCGAGGGCCCGGACCTCGCGCAGGAACCGCGCCCGCCCGCGCCGGTTGTCCCGGCGGTCGGGGCGCAGCACCTTGATCGCGGCCGGGCGCCCGAACGTGCGGTGGCGGGCCAAGAACACTTGCCCCATGCCGCCCTCACCGATCCGGTCGACGAGAACGTAGGAGCCGACGATCAACCGCGGCCCGTGCCCGCGGAGCAACCAGCGCCCTTGGAGCTGCGTCAGCCACTTGCGGCGGACGAACTCGGCTGTGAGCTGCTCTTCGCACGCGAACTGAGCGCGTAAACCATCGAGATCCGCGCAGCGCTCGGGGGCGAGCAGGGCCAGTTGATCGATCAGCACAGACAGGGCGAATCCTCACGCAGGGTGAAGGTGCGGAACCGAACCAAACCAGTTTTGGGTTGAAAGCGGCTGAGCAAATAACAAGCCGGGAGACAACAAACGGGCTGGGCGCTCGGCGGATTCAACACGTACCGGAACACTCATGAATTTAACGGGTCCGCGCACACTGTCAATGCGAACCTGTCCAAGTACGAACATCCGAGTGATTGGCGTGGAGAAATGAGTTCTTGGAACGTGGTCGGGGACGAGGGCCGTTCATCTCCGCGCGAAAAATAATCACCGATTCGTGCCGCGCGTAAACGCGGTCGGCTCGGGCTGTGAAAAGGGGAGACTTGTTACGGTAATTTCGATTCGCCGGCCGGCCACGCGACGTCGGCGATGACCGGTCGGTGCGGCGACCCGATGGGCGGGCCGACCCAACATTCGAGCGCGTGCCCGCCGCTGCCGACCAAAATGTGATCGATGCGAACCGCGTTTACGCGCACAATAAACGTGTGCCCCCACCCCCACCCGGCCGATGTGAAGGCGCTCTCGTACCCGCCCCAAACTTGACGGAAGATGTCGCTGTGCGGGGGCGTATTGAAGTCCCCCGCGAGCACGACCGGGCCGTCCACTCGTCCGGCCCAATCCGCAAGGTTCCGCGATTGAATCCACCGCAATTCGCTGTTCGCGAGGATGTTGTTCAGACCGAACGTGTCGCCCTTGGCCACCTCACTCAGCCCGTCCCGCGGACTGGCTAAGTGGACGCTGAAAAGGGTGACGGCCCCCGCCCGTGTGTCCAGCGCGTAGCGCGTGACGGACCCCTGGGTACCGGCGGACTGGTTCCCGAGCGACTCGGCGCGGCGAATGGGGTAACGGCTCGCCAAAAAGTGCCCGCTGTCGCGGTGGACGTGCCACTCGGGACCGATCAAAACCTCGGAGTGGTTCTTCGAGTTCCACTCCTGAAGGACCACGACATCGGGGCGCGCCTCAGTAACAAGGCGGTCCAGAGGGCCGACGGGAATCCGTGAGTAATGCGCGTTGCACGTGAGCACGCGGACCCGCGGACCCGCGAGCGCGTCCGCACTCGCGCTGGTCCAGGGGACGCAGAAGCCCGCCACCGGGCCGGCCGTGACAAGAAACGCGGGCGCCAGCGTTCGCAGCGCCCGGCGGTGAAAGATCGCGGCGACAAGGAGGAGCGTTCCGGGGAGAAGGGCCAAGAGGTGCAGCGGGGCGAACATCACGACGGTAGCCGCGGGCCACGAATCGGCGGCCCGCAGGAGCCCCCACAAACCGACCGACAACACGAGACAGCCCCACCCGCCGACCGCAATGAGTCTGCGCCAGAGCGCGGGTCGAGGTGTTGGCGTGGGAGCAGAATCGAAATACCGCGTCGGGTCACCGGAAGGCATGTTCATCATTCCGCTCAGCGTGGTACCGGGGCGGGGACACGCAATACTGAGAGCGACGGCGCCCGACTTCGCACGGGCATTTTAGTCGCCACCGAGACCGCTGGCGAGAGCGCCGTCGGGCGGCTCCAACCCCAGCCCGCGGAGCAATCGTTCGATCTGCGGCCACGCGACCGTTCCGCGGACCGCGCTCGCACCGGCCCCGGTCACGTCCCCCACGAACCGTACCAGTGCGTCCCGCAACTGGCGCTCGCCCGGGGTCAGCAGCGAATCGAACCGTTCCCCGACCAACAGGTGTGCCGCGTCCCGCGTCCGGGACACCAAATAATCGAGAAACACTTCCAACCGCCGGGCGGCTTCGGGCACCGCGAAGTTCGCCGCGGCCTCCGGCGCATCGGCCATGCGCACGCGCCGAATGTCTTGTTCCCAGAGCACCTCGGCCAGACCGCCCGCGCCGAGCGAGAGGGCCGTTCCGAAGTGCCCCGGCGGTCGGTGCTCGCCGCGCAAGCGCCGCACCGCGTCCACGATCCGGTGGAAGTTGTCATCGGTCATCGAGAAGCCGACGAACAGCACGTGCCGCGTGACCAGGAACGCTTGAACCATCCCGCTGAGAGCCGGGAGCTGCTCGTCGTAGCGCGTGTAACTGGACCGCGTGAGCACGACCCGATCCGGGTCCGAGAGGCACCCGTGCATCTTCAGGAGCCAGCGCCGGCCGTCCGGCTTGATCGCGCCGGGCAGCACCGACAACCCGTCGGGGTCGGACAGCGCCCAGGCGTCCTCGAACAGTTGGTCGTAATTGGTGGTGATCGCTTCGCGAACCGGGAGCGCGGCGAGCAGCGCGTGCGCGAGGGCGTAGTGCCGGCGCGGGCCGAGTGCGGCCGCAACCGTTCGGCCGATCGTACCCCCGCGGGCCTTGAGGCGCCGTTCGACCACGGTCGCCTGGTCGAGCGCGTTCCGCAACTCGGCGAGTGCCGCCCGCTCGTCGCGCGACATTTCGGCGTGAACCGCGAGTTCATCGAGCAACCCGCCCCAACCGGGAAGGCCGGCCGCGATGCTCACCCCCGCACCGAGAAACAGCGCGAGTTCGCCCCGCAGAGCGTGCGCGGCCAATCGCTGCGCCTCGGTTCTCAGCGGCTCCGTCAGATCGGTCGGCCAGTCGGCCCGGCGCACGCGCTCGGCCTGCGCTGCCGCGTGACTGGCCGCGTCCCAACAGACGAGCGCGACATCGAATTCGCGCCCACCGGGAAAGGTCCGCGCGGCAAACGCTTCCAACTCCGGGAGAAGCGCTTGCACGATCTCCCCCGCTCGCGCAGCCCCTCCACCGAGTCCCGTACCGACGACCGGCAGCGCGAGCAGCGACCGGGCGCGGCCGAATAGTGGGGGTAGGTCGTTCGTGGTGATTTCGTTCGCGGCGGCGTTGAGGAAATCGGCCGCACCGGTGATGTACCAGGACACCGGTTGCCCGCCGCGGCCGATCCAACCCAACCACGGTTGCGGGCGGTTCGGCGCGGGGGCGATCAGCGGTTGCGCGCGGCTCTGATCCTCGGCGAACCGGCGCCCCTCGCGCGGGCCGGTGTAATCGGGCAGGAACCACTCGTGCCCCGGCCGCGCGCTGCGACTGCACGGAATCAGCCACGCATCGCAAGCGAGGCGCCGAAGGTCACCGCGAACGATGAACACGTGACCCGGCATCGGTGGCCCTCCGCGAATCCGCACGCCCTCGACCCAAAAATCAGAGCCGGATGCCGCCGGACACGTCGAGCCACGTCCCCGTGACCCAGCGCGCGTCGTTGGAGGCCAGGAACGATGCGGCGTCCGCGATGTCCTGCGGTTCGCCGATCCTGCGGAGGGCGGTCGCTTGCTCCTCCTGGCGCTCCTCTTCCTTGGTTTTACCGCTCTTTTCGCTGTTCATGTCGGTCCGCGTCGAACCCGGAGCGAGCACGTTCACGCGAATGCCCTTCGGCCCCAGTTCGGTCGCCAGCACGCGCGTCATCACGTCGATCGCGCCCTTCGTGGCCGTGTACACCACCGCGCCGGGGTACGCCATCCGGCTGATCGCGCTGCCGACGTTGATGATGCTCCCGCCGGCCGTCATCAGTTCGGCCGCGTGTTTGACGCAGAGCAGGTACCCGCGCACGTTCACATTAAAGTGTGCGTCGATGGATTCGGCAGTTACGTCTGCCAGGAACGTGCGCTGCATGATCGCGGCGTTGTTCACCAACACGTCGAGTCGCCCGAACGCTTTCGTCGCGGCCGCGAACAGACCGGGGATCTCGGCCGGGTTCCCGACGTCCGCTTTCACGGCGATCGCCGCACCGCCGGCCGCGGTGATCGCGGCAACGACGGCATTGGCTTCGGCTTCGCTCCGGGCGTAGTTGACGACTACTTTCGCCCCGTCCGCGGCCAACCGAGTGGCGATGGCCGCCCCGATCCCGCGCGACGCTCCGGTAACGAGTGCGACCTTCCCGGCCAGCGGTTTGTCCGACATGAATGCTCCTGTAACGTGCGTGTGAAGAGGACCGCGTAGATCAGCCTATTGGAGCCCACCGAGAGAACGAACCCCCAGCCACCCTTCGCTCCTTGCATAGGCGGTATTCCAACGGGTGCCAGTGTCCAACCAAAAGCGCGCCGGCCACGGGCGGAACTTAACGCATCAAGTCACATACAACCGGCACCTCTGAACCGCCGCACAGACTCTCTAAAATGAAGGTCACGGGGCGTCGCCAAGTTCTCCGGCGCGGTTGCCGGGAACTGGGTAATTGAGGTAACCCCGGCGACCGGCTCCCGAACGCCTCGGCCGCCTGGGGTCACGAACGTGGCGAGATCGGCCGGGCGCCGACAACAGGGCCTCGGCCAGAACGACCCGCCCGCTGAGCACAGTGCGAATGACCCACGGCACCTCGTACCCGACTGTAACCCGTCGATGGCACGCGCTCCCAGAGTGGCTTCGCCGGCCCGACGTCGAGCCGGCGAAGGAGGTCGGAGGGTGGCCAAGCACGGGGTTCGGGCGGATCAGAACTCCAGAGCGTGTGCCCGCGGGTTCCGTGATCCGTGCGAATTGGGCGACGGCTTCCAGGGAGTGCATGCCCGCGAGTGCGGCGACGACCACGAGGTTCAGAACCACCGGGAGCGGGTACCAGCGCCCCGACGGATCACGCGGGTCGAGAATCGTGGCCAGAACCTCTGCCAGCGACAATGCGCTTCCGTACCGGTCCCCGGTATTAAAGAGGGCCGGGGCGAATACCAAGACTTCGCCCAAGTACCAAAACCAACGAACTACACAGCCCGCGTCCGCGCCGAACGCCCTTGTCGATTCTCGATTTGGCCGCTATATTCGTGTTAATCGTGCTGTAGCTTTGAAATGAATTGGGGATTGGTGTAACGGTAGCACGAGTGACTCTGACTCACTTAGTCTAGGTTCGAATCCTAGATCCCCAACTCAACAAAACCCCACGATTTCAAGTAAATCGTGGGGTTTTTCATTTCCCTGCCCGCGCTCGTTCACACACCCTGTAGCCAAACGCCTTTTCGACGGTCGCGGTGGAAACCATTTCCACCGGTGGCGTCTGGCCCTACGACTCCTCAACGCATTACCAACGCCCGAAAATTAAACGGCCATGATGTGCTCAACTGGAAGCAGTCATGGAGCGGGTGAAGTCTCACCCCGATCTTTACGCCGGGTGTTGAGGAGGCGGCGCCTCCGGCTTGACCGGTTCATGCGCCGGTGCGGGCGCGTGAGCCTTGCCACCGCGGTCGCGGACGCGCTCCATCAGGTTGTAGAACACCGGCGTGAAGAAGATCCCGAACACGGTCACGCCCAACATCCCGCTGAAGACCGCGGTGCCGAGGGCCTTCCGCATTTCGGCCCCCGCGCCCTCACCGACCAGCAGCGGAACCACGCCGAGGATGAACGCGAAGCTGGTCATCAGAATGGGCCGCAGGCGCTGGGTCGCGGCTTCAATGGCCGCCTCGAACCGCGGCATCCCGGCCTCGCGCTTCTGCTTCGCGAACTCCACGATGAGGATCGCGTTCTTGGTCGCCAGACCGACCAGCACGACCAGTCCGATCTGGCTGAACACGTTCAGGTCCAGGAGCGTAACCAGAAGCCCGATCACGGCGCACAAGAGACACATCGGCACGATCAGCACAATGGCGAGCGGCAGCAACCAGCTCTCGTACAGCGCCGCCAGCACCAGGAACGCGACCAGCACGCTGAGCCCGAACACCAGGAGCGTGGTGTCGCCCCGGAACTCGAACACGCCCGACAGCCCGACCTTCGTGTTGGCCGCCTGCTTCTGCTGGTACGCCATGTCCGTCCACTCGTAGCTCAGGCCCGGCGGCAGGTCGCGCTTCGCGAGCTTCTCCATCTTGTCGATCGCCTGCCCCGACGAGATCAGGAACGGGATCGTGATCCCGTTCAGGTCGGCCGACGGGTACATCTGGTAGCGATTGACCTTGCTCGGCCCCTGGAACGGTTCCGTTTTGATGAGCCCCGCGATCGGGATCATGTCGCCGTTCGGCCCGCGCACCTTGATCTTGTTCAGATCCTCCACGGACCGGCGGAACGGTCCGTCGGCCTGCACGGTCACCTGCCAGTTCCGGTTGTCGAGCGTGATGTCGTTGACGTAAACCTGTCCCATGTACGACTGCAGCGCGTCGTTGACGGCACTCACCGACACGCCCATCTGCTGCACGCGGTCGCGGTCCACCGTGAGGAACACCTGCGGGTTGTTCGACCGGTACGAGCTGAACGCGGCCGGGATGCCCTCCGCCGGGTTCTTGCTCGCTTCGCCGGCCAGCGCCCACGTCATCCCTTCGAGAACTTCCGGCCCCAGGTTCCCGCGGTCCTGGATCTGCAATTTGAACCCGCCGGCGTTACCCAGGCCCAGAATGGGCGGCGCGCCGAACGCAGTGGCCGTGCCGCCGCGGATCTTCTCGAACTTCGCGTTCAGCTCGCGCATGATGTCGTCCGCGTGCCGCCCCTTGCGCTGCTCGAAGGGCTTCAAGCACACGTAAATGCCGCCGTTGTTCGAGACGTTCGCGCTGGAGAAAATCGAGTACCCGCTGATCTGCACCGTGTTGGCCACGCCGTCGGTCGAGAGGCACGCATCGGCCACCTCCTTCATCACGGCGTCGGTGCGCTCCACGGCCTCGCCCGGGGGCAATTCCAGGTTCACCACCAAATAGCCCTGGTCCTGTTGCGGAATGAACCCGCCGGGCACCGTGCGGAACCCGAGGTACGCCAGCCCCAGCAGCCCGGCGTACACCACCAGCACCACGACCGTGAGCCGGATCAGCCAACTGATCGAGCTCCCGTACAACTTCGTGCCGCGATCGAACGCCCAGTTGAACCCGCGGAACAACCACCACCCGAACAGGTAGTACAGTGCCTTATCGATCCAGTCCTTGCTCCCGTGGTGATCCCGGAGCAACAGCGGGCACAGGGCCGGGCTGAGCGTGAGCGAGTTGAACGCGGAAATCACCGTACTGACCGCGATCGTCACCGCGAACTGTTTGAAGAACTGCCCGGTCAGCCCGGGGATGACCGCGGCCGGGACGAACACGGCACACAGCACCAGCGACACGCCGATGATCGCCATCCCCACCTCGGACATTGCTTTTCTGGTCGCGTCCAACGGGCTGAGGCCGCGCGCGATGTGGAACTCGACCGCCTCGACCACCACGATGGCGTCGTCCACCACGATCCCGATGGCGAGCACCATGCCGAAGAGCGTGAGGTTGTTGATCGAGTACCCCAGCACGAACATGACCGCGAGCGTGCCCACCAGAGACACCGGCACCGCGATCATCGGGATCAGGGCCGCGCGCCAGTTCTGGAGGAACAGCAGCACCACGATGAACACGAGGACGATCGCCTCGAACAGCGTCTTCACCACCTCCTGCACGCTCGCCCGCACGAAGTCCGTCGGGTCATAAACAATGTCGTACTCGAGGCCGTCCGGCCAGTCCGGGGACGCGCGCAGCTCTTTCATCTTCTCCTTGATCGCGGTCGCGGTGCTGAAGGCGTTCCCCCCCGGGAGCTGGAACACGGGGAGCCCGACCGACGGCCGGTTGTTCAGCGCGCTGGACGAGTCGTAGGCCTTCGCCCCGAGTTCGACGCGGGCCACGTCGCTCAGCCGCACCAGGGCCTCGCCCTTCGCCCCGGTCTTCACCACGATGTCCTTGAACTGTTGCTCGGTCTTCAACCGGCCGAGCGTGTTCACCACGAGTTGCCGCGTCTGCCCGCGCGGGACCGGTGGCAGCCCGATCTGCCCGGCCGCGACCTGCACGTTCTGCTTGCGGATCGCGTCCACCACTTCGGCCGGCACGAGGTTCACGTTGGTCATCTTGTCCGGGTCCAGCCACACGCGCATGGAGTAGTCGCGGTTCCCGAACATGAACACGTCGCCGACCCCGTCGATGCGCGCCAGTTCGTCCTTCACCGCGAGGTTCGAGTGCCGGCTCACGGCCAGTTGCTGCTCGAAGATCTCGGCGTCCGACTTCGCCTCTTTCGTCGCGAACATGTTCACGACGAGCAGAATCGCGGTGGACTGTTTCTTGGTCACGACCCCGAGCCGGCGCACCTCCTCGGGCAGTTGCGGTAGGGCCACGTTCACCCGGTTCTGCACCAGAACCTGCGCCATGTCCGGGTTCGTGCCGTGCTTGAACGTGATGATGAGCCGCATCGCGCCGTCGTTGGTCGCCTGCGACTCCATGTACATCATCCCCTCGACGCCGTTGACCTGCTGCTCCAGGGGGGCGGCCACGGTCTCGGACAGCGTGCGCGCGTCGGCCCCGGGGTAGTTCGCGGTGACCACGACTTGGGGCGGGACCACTTCCGGGTACTGGGCGATCGGCAACTGAGTGAGCGCGAGTATCCCCGCGAGCGTAATCAGCACCGAGAGGACCGCGGCGAAAACCGGTCGCGTGATGAAAAACTGCATGAGCAATGGGCCGGGTCAGGGTTCGTGAATCGGGACAGCAAGTAACGAACGGTGCCGGCCCCGGGCGGGACCGGGTCGGCACGCGCACTTTGTTACTCGACACTGTTGGTTATTTCACTGTGACGGTCGCACCGGGGCGCACGCGCAGGAGGTTGTCGGCCACGACCGTATCGGACTCGTCCAGTCCGCTCGGTGCGGACGCGGACGCCCGCCGGTTCACTTCCACGAGCCCGTTGAACGCCTCGCCCGGCTCGATCTCGCGGAGCTGGGCCTTCCCCTCCGTAACCGCGTACACGTACTGCTTCCGGTTTTGGCTGAAGACCACGGACTCCGGTATGGCCAGGACTTCGCGGGGGTTACCGGCCGAGACTCGCACCTGCACCGATGAGCCATCGAGAAGCGGGGGCACGCGCTCTTTACCCGGTACGGCCGCGGGGAGCGGGTTCGCGAACTCGGCGCGAATGGTCCGCGTGCCCGTTTCGCGCTCGATCCGGACATCAGCGTAATTGACGGTGCTGTTGTGGACCCGGTCGTTCGGATCACTGACGTAATCCTTCTCGTTCTTGAGCTTGATCGTCACCCCGATCTTCTCGGGGGTGACGATGGCCCCCGCCCGGATGCGTTCCGTGTACCAGAGCGACGTGAGTTCGTCCACTTCCCATAAACAGTAGATCGGTGTAACCGGGTACACGGAAACCAGTTCCGTTTTGTAGGCGTCGACCAGCGCCCCGGCCGCCACGGGCATCACGAACGTCTGGCTCACGCGCCCGGTCGTCGGGGCGTAGATGGTGCAGTATTTGAGGCTCTCTTCGGCCTTCGTTAGTGCCGATTCATTCGCGATCTTTGTGGCCTTTGAAACCTCTAACTGCGCCTCGGACACCTTCACGCTGGCCGCGGCCTTGTCCGACTCGGTCTTGGACCCGACGCCGGTATCGATTTGCTGCTTGATGCGCGCGTACTCGGCCTTGTCGCGCTCGATTTGAGCCGTCCAGTTGGCGATATCGGCCTGCGCCTTCGAGATGTCGGCTTTGGCCTTCTCGACGTCGGCCTTGTACAGGATCGGATCGATGCGGAACAGGACCGTCTTGCCCTCTTCCACGAAGTCGCCGTCCTTGAACTCGCGCGTGAGCACGCGCCCGGTCACTTGCGGGAGCACCTTCACCGGGTCTTTCGTAACTAGCCGCCCGGTAAACTCTTTCGTCGGGTTAAGCCGCGTCAGTTTCGGGCGAACGATCGCGACCGTTGGTGGTTCGGGCGGGGGCGGCTCGCCCGGCCCCTTTCCGCACCCGACCGCGGCGGCGACACTCGCACCCAAAACCACAATCGAAAACGCACGCGAAAACCGCATTGCTCGCTCCGTGCGACGTGAAATACGCAAAGTGTTAATAAATAGTGGTAACAACCGGGCAATCTAACAGACTCTGGTGAAACCACAAAATCGACTGGATGCGAACACGAGCTCAGAACTTTGTCAAAGTCCGTAGCCAAGAAAAATGTGTGACCCGCGTAGCAGAAAACGGACTGGGGAACGGCACGCGCACCTTGAGAACGATGCCCGGCACGATGGACCTGTTGTGCCGGGCGAAGGGCGGTTCAAACGTGCGGGAAAATAAATGGAATTTAGGAGTTACGCAGTTGAGGGCATCTCGCGCCCTAAGTTGTTTGATTTCAACCTCTTGCGATGCGGCCGCTTGTGCGAGCCTTCTAAGGCGCAAGCTGTTATCTAGCAATGCTTTAGGGCATGACATGCCATCAACTGCGTAACTCCTAGGAATTGTTGACACGTTTTGCGGGCTTAACGCGATTGACTAAACACCTGCTCGGGTCCGGTTCCTTAGAGGTGGTGTTGAACCCGTGGATCCTGTCAAAAACTTTGCACCCGAATTCGCGCTCACCGGCGCCGGCGCGCGTTCAACGCGCCCGCGCTCAAGTGGAAGCTTCGATGGACGCGAGTTCCGGCTCGACCACGCCCTTCCAACACCCGGGGCAGATGCCGTGACTGAACCGGGCCGCCGAGTGCGCGGTGATGTACGTCTCCACCCGGTGCCAGTAGTTCTGATCGTCCCGCACCGCCTTGCAGTAGCTGCAAATCGGGAGCAGCCCCTTGAGTTCTTTCACCTGCCCGAGCACGGCCTCCAGTTCCTGGACGCGCTCGGCGAGCCCCTGCTGAAGCGCGATCACGCGCTCGCCCACGCGGATGCGCGAGCGCAGCTCTTGCCGGTCGAACGGCTTGGTCACGTAGTCGTCCGCGCCGCTGTCGAGCCCGGCCACGATGTCGTCCGACTGCCCCCGCGCGGTCAACAGGATGACATACGTGGGGATCGACTGTGCCAGCGCGCGCACGCGCCGACACACCTCCGTCCCCTCGAGCCCGGGCATCATCCAGTCCAGGATCGCGAGGTGCGGGGCGTCGTCCGCGAGCAGCGCCGCCCACGCCTCGGCCCCGTCGCACGTCACGACGACCTCATACCCCCACCCCTGCAGGGTGCGCTCCAAAAGGGTGCGCGAGACCGGATCGTCCTCGGCGATGAGCGCGCGCGGCGCCACCACCGCCCGGCGCGCCGGGTGCGCAATGGTCCCGGAGATCCTCCCGCGCGAGACGTGTTCGCAGACCGGCCCCGGGTACGCCGCGGCCGGCGGTGACGACGGGGGAACGGGAAATTCAGGTGTGTCTGGCATGTTCGGTGTCTCGGTCACGAGAATCGGCTCCGCGCGGCGCCCGCCCGCGCGACCGGCTCTTCAGTTCGGGGCTCCTCAGCCAACGGTCTGCGGTTCGGGAAACTCGGCAAGGGCCGCGGCGAGCTGGGTGACTTCACGGGCCAGGGTCGCCAGCGCGCCCGGCGCTGCCGCGAGATCCCCGCTCGCGCCGATCTTTTCCAGGGCGCCCGCCGCTTCCACCGCGCCGCTCCCGCCGACGTACCCCGAGGCGCCCTTCAGTCCGTGCGCGGCGCGCTGAACGGTGGGGGCGTCGCCCCCGCTAACCGCGCGCTGCAGTTCGTCCAGGAACTTTTGTGAATCGCTGCAGAACAGCCCCGCGACCTCGGCGAACAGTTCCTCGTCCCCGCCCAGGCGCTCGAGAGCCGCGGCGCGATCGAACGCCGGGTCCGCGGCGCGCGGGGGGGGAGTCGGTTCGGTGACGGCAACGAGAGCCGCGGGAGCAGCGGGGGCCGTATCGACCGGCGCGAGGCTGATCGCCCAATCCAGCACCCGGAGGAGTTCGGTGCGCTGAACCGGCTTGCTCACGTAATCGTCCATCCCCGCCGCGAGGCACCGCTCCCGATCGCCCTTCATCGCGTGCGCGGTCATCGCCACGATCGGCATGCGGTACCCGGTACCGACCTCGCGCGCCCGGATCGTGCCGGTCGCCTCGAAGCCGTCCATCTCCGGCATCTGTACGTCCATGAAAATAACATCGAACGGGGCGGGGCGGGAATCAGAATTATTCGGCAAGAGGCCGGAAATCGGCCGGTCCCCCTCCCCCCCGCTCGGGGCCACCGCGTCGGGACCGTAAAGGGCGATGAGCGCCTGCCGGCCGTCGGCCGCGAGCGTCACGCTGTGACCGAACTTCTCCAGCAGCCGGGAAATGACCCGCTGGTTCACCGGGTTGTCCTCGGCCACCAGTACGCGGATCGACCGGCCCCCCGGCGCGCCCGCGGCCGCCCGCGGCTCGGACCTCTTGTCCGGGGGCACGGTCCCGACCGAAGACGCGCCGCGCATCGCCGTCGCGATCGCCCGGTTGAGTTCCGCCGGCTTCACCGGTTTGACCAGGTACGAGGACACGCCGAGGTTCCGGCACCGGGCCGCGTCGCCCTGGCGGTCGGCCGAGGTGAGCATGAGGACCACGGTCCCGGCGAGCGCCGGGTCGCGCCCGATCCGCTCGGCCACCGTGAACCCGTCCATGCCCGGCATCATCCCGTCCAGCAGCAGGAGCGGGAACGGGGTGCCGTTCGCCACCGCCCACCGCAGTTCGTCCAACCCCTCCGGCCCGCTCGCCGCGCACGTCGGTTTGGCGCCCCAGTGGCGGACCGTTTCGGCGAGCACCCGGCGGTTGGTCGCGTTGTCGTCCACGATCAGCACCGGGAGCCCCTTCAGGTCCGCGGGCACCTCCACCACGCGCGCGATCGACCCGCACGCGCGCTCCAATCGCGCGTCGAAGAAGAACGTGCTCCCCACCCCCAGTTCGCTCTCGGCCCCCACGCGCCCGCCCATCAGTTCGACCAGCCGCTGGCAGATGGTCAGACCCAGGCCCGTTCCGCCGTACTTCCGGGTGGTGCTCCCGTCGGCCTGGGTGAACGGCTCGAACACGGACTTGAGTTTGTGCGGTGCGATCCCGATCCCGGTGTCCGTGACGTGGAACCGGAGCCGGACCGCGTCGCCCGGTTCGGGCACCCGCTCGCACCGCACGAGCACCTCGCCGCGCTCGGTGAACTTGATCGCGTTGCCCACCAGGTTGTTGAGCACCTGACGCAACCGGTGCCCGTCGCCGAGGAGCACGTCGGGCACGTCCGGGTGGGCCTCGTAGGTCAGTTCCAGTCCCTTACTGTGGGCGCGGACGGCCAGCGCTTTGAGCGTGTCGCCGACCATGTCGCGGACCGAGAACGGGAGCGGGTCGAGGTCCAACTTGCCCGCCTCGATCTTCGAGAAGTCGAGGATGTCGTTGATGACCGTGAGGAGCGCGTCGGCGGACGACTTGACGAGCCCCACCGACTCGCGCTGGTCCGGCGCCAGGGGGGACTCGAGGATCAAGTCCGTCATCCCGATGATGCCGTTCATCGGGGTCCGGATCTCGTGGCTCATGTTCGCCAGGAACTCGCTTTTCGCCTTGCTCGCGGCCTCGGCCTCGGTCGTCGCCCGGCGCAGCGCGGCCTCGCCCTCTTTGCGGGCGGTGATGTCCTGGATCTGGGACACGAAGTGGACCGGCGCGCCGGCCGCGTCGCGCACCAGCGAGACCCCGATCAGCACCCACACCACGTGCCCGTCCTTGTGGACGTAGCGCTTCTCGAGCTGGTACGTGCTCGTCTGCCCGCTCAGGGTGCGCCCGACGAACGCCAGATCGGACTCCAGGTCGGCGGGGTGCGTGATCCCCTGGAAGTCGCACGCGAGGAGCTCGGGTTCGGAGTACCCGACGATGGCGCAAAAGGCGCGGTTCACGCGCAGGAGCTGCCCCGTGGGAGCAACAAGGGCCATTCCGGTGGCGGCGTCGTCGAACGCCCGGCGGAACTGCTCCTCTTTTTGCCACAGCTCCGCGGTCCGCGCGCGCACGCGCTCCTCGACGTTAGCGCGCGCGACCTCGAGTTCGACCTCGCGCTCGGCCGTGCGCACCAGGTCGCGCTCGCCCCACCAACAGGAGAGCCCGAGGAACACGTCCATGAACACGACCCACCCGGCGTGCTCCACCCAGCGCCAGTTGGCCCCGGTGGTCGTCCCGTACACCGACTCGGGCCACGCGGCGCCCCGCACGATGTGGTCGAGCGCGGTCACCGCGGACGCGATAAAGAGCACCCGCCAGTCGCGGTACAGGGCCAGGAACGCGAGCGACCCGAACACGTGGAAGTGCGTCTCCGGGCGCCCGCCGGTGAGGTGGATGAGCAGCCCGGTGGAGAACATCTGTGCCGCCGCGATCACGAACCGCGTGTTCGTCCGACCGGGCCGGAAGAGGACGAGGAAGACCGGCAGCGCGACCACCACCCCGCCGAGCGCGACCGCGGCCCAAACGTGCGGGTGGGTCCGGCTGTCGGTCCCGGCCCAGGTGAGCGGCGACACCCACACGGCCAGCACGATCATCGCGACCCACTGGAACACGAGCAGCCCGGCGAACAGTTGGTCGGTCCGCCGGTGAATCGCGGCGCGGTAGAACGCCGCGAGCTCGCGCACGCGCGCCCCGGTCCCCGGATTCGTTTCTACCTCGGGCATACTTGACCTCTCCGAATCGGCAGTCGGCTGAGGGGCACAAATGTATTGCCCCGCGATCAATCAAGGCGTCAACAAGGGGCACCCGAAAACGGGCGCGCGGGCGGGCGCGAGGTGCCCGCTCATCCAGTCCAGAACCGCGCGCCGACCGGCACTTTCGCCGGCGCGCCCGCGGGCCGCAGTGAGTCCGCCGCGGAACACGATCCGGCCCGCCGGATCGGTCAGAACCGCCTGTCCCGAGGTTTCGGCCCCGAACCGGTGCGCGCCCGCGCCGGCTTCATCGAGCGCGACTTCTGTGCGGGGGATGCGGGCCGCGAGGTCCCACGATTCCCCGTGTTCCCACCCGTCCGGCGCGTCCGGCGGCCGAACGAACAAGACGCGAACCGACAGCTCCGGCGCAGCGCGCACGAGCTCGGCCGTTTCTCCCAGTGTGGCCCGTGTACACGGGCAGCGCGGGTGCGCGAACACGGTCAGGCACCAGCCCCCCGGGGCCGACTCGTCGGGCGCGGCCGTTTGCGCGCCGACCGTTCCGGGGGTGGCGTCGTACCGCTCCCAGAGCCAGAACCCGCCCGCGATCGCGGAGAGCCACACGAGCCCGATCAGCCAGACGGCGATTTCCCGCGCCACGCCCACCTCCGACCGGCACGCTCACCCACAGTCCCGCCCGGCGCTCGGAACCCGGGCGCGTTACTGCAGAACTGTTCGGATTCCTGAAACGCTAGTTCATGCCCGGTCTTCCCCCGCTCCATTTCGGGCACCGGTCCACGAATCGCGGGCACTCAACCGCCGAAGTTGCGACCAAAAGATGAGAACGCGCGGTGCGGCGCGAATCGGGGCGCGGGCGAGTCGAACACGGGCGCGAGAGTTACTGCGGATACGGGAGCGCGTGATGTTGGTCGCCGCAGCCGCAAGAAATGAGACCATTTGGCCCCGGGTCCGCGTATTCCTGCCCGTCCCCGCGACTGCGTTCCGGGTGCCCGGGCCGCAGCTCTGACCGATTTTGCCGCGCGGGTGCCAACTTGATGTGCCCTCACGCCGCAGAATCATAATTCGCGCGAGACTTCATTTTGACGTTTGAATAGGCTAGTGGACTCGCACCGCCCGGACCCCGGCGCCATTTGCCACGGCTTGTGTCTCCGATCCGCGCGGTAGATCGTCGAGCCGGCTGCGTCACCTTCTCCAGGATGCGCGGACATGCACCAGCGGGTCAACGGAATCGGCATCGCCCTCGGTCTGTTGATGTCCGCCCCCGGATCGGCACTCGCGCAAAACGAGTCCCCGTCCCTGCGCATGGACGGGCTGTTCCCGGTCGGCGCCCGGACCTCGCTCACCGACACCTGGGGAACGCTCCGGTTCGGAATCGACAACTTGGGGCCGACCGCGAGAGAAGCCCGGGTCGTCGC
Source organism: Gemmata palustris (assembly GCF_017939745.1). Taxonomy (NCBI): domain Bacteria; kingdom Pseudomonadati; phylum Planctomycetota; class Planctomycetia; order Gemmatales; family Gemmataceae; genus Gemmata; species Gemmata palustris. The sequence goes on from NZ_JAGKQQ010000002.1 coordinate 110,164, forward strand.
CTACCACCTCGACCGCCCCGATGTTCAGTACTGCCGGGACGTGTGGGTGCCCGGCAACTCCCGGCTCACCTCCTGGCTCACCGTCGGCCCGCCCCCGGTACAGGCGAGCCAACTCCGGCGGGACATCGGCTACCGTTTGTACGAGCGCGTCAACGGTGAGTTCCGGCCGGTCGCGTCGCGCGACCCGGAGCGCCTCGTCTCGCGGGCCGTGCCCTACCGCCCGCGCGACCCGAGCACCGCCGTTTACCTGGACGCCCCCGACGACCCGGACGGCCCGGAGGCCGTTACCGCAAAAGGGTCGACCGCGGGCCAAACGGTCCTGTTCGCTCGAACGTTCCGGCACACGCGCGGGCTCTCGGAACACCTCTCGATCATTATCGACCGGCACCTGCCGCCGACGGTCGAGGCGTTCGACGGGATCGACCAGTTCGTTCTCGCCGGGAACCGGCTCGCCGCGGACCCGGCCGCGGGTCAGACCTTGCGCCACTGGGTGCTCCGGGGCGGCACCCTGTGGGTGATGCTCGACCGCGTGGACCCGGACGTACTCGCCCCCGTTCTCGGCGAGGCCATGCGGTTCCAGGTCGCGGGGCGCACGGGCCTGACGGCGCTCCGGCTCCGGGCGCCGGCCGACCCCCTCGCGCCCGAAGTGCAAGAATTCGAGCAGCCCGTCGATCTGGTCCGGGTCCAGCTCTCCGGGTCGGAAACGGTTCTCTTCGAGGCGAACGGCTGGCCCGCGGCGTTCAGCCAAACGGTCGGGCGCGGGCGGGTCGTGTTCACCACACTGGGCGCGCGCGGGTGGTACCGGGCGCGGGGTCCGCGCGACGGCGCGTCGCGGTTCGAGGGCACCCGCGACGTTCCCGTTGCCCTCGGTGCGTTCGACGGTTTGGCCATACACCTGTACCCGGAGCCCCAGCCGGAACCGCTCCGGGCGGAGGATCTGGCGCCGCTCCTGAGAGCGGAAATCGGCTACGAGGTCGTCGGGCGCGGGACCGCGAGCGCGATCCTCGCGGCGTTCGTGTTCGGGGTGCTGGCTCTCGGAATCGGGCTCCGCCGGTCGCGCGCCCCGGAGCGCATCGGGCTGTTCGGGCCGGCACTCGCGGCCGCGACCGCCGGGGTCTTCGTCGCCATCGGGATAGCGTCCCGGAGTTCCGTTCCGCCGACCGCCGCGGCCGTGGCCGTGGTCGAAGTCACGCCCGAGAACGGGGAGGCGTCGTGGCGCGGGCTGTTCGGGGTCTACAACCCGGCGTCCGGGGATCTCCAGTTAGGAGCCGAGCGCGGCGGCGCGGTGGACCTCGACTCGACCGGCCTGGGGGGGCAGACCCGGCAACGGGTCCAGACCGATCTCGACGCCTGGCACTGGGAGAACCTCGCGTTCCCGGCGGGGGTGCGCGTGGGGCCGTTCCGGTCCGCGAGCCGCACCGGTGCCGCGACCACGGCGCGGTTCGGCCCGAACGGGCTGGAAGGCAAGTTGACGATCGGAACCTTCAAGAACCCGGCCGACGCGCTCATTTTCTCCAAAGCGGGAACGGTACTCACCGCGCGCGTCGAAGCGGACGGATCGTTCCGGGCCACCTCTGACGACGTTTTGCCCGCCGACCAGTACCTCCCGGGTACCGTCCTCACCGACCGCCAACAGCGGCGCCAGGACGTTTACCGCCGGCTCCTGGCGCGTTCCAGCACGAGTGCCCTTCCGGACCGGGACCGACTTTTCGTGTGGGCGGATACGGACGACCTCCCGTTCGCGGTCGAAGGGGCGAAGCGCACCGTCGGAATGGCCCTGCTCTCCCTCCCGATCGAATTCGCCCCCCAACGGAGCGGGGATTCGGTCACGATCCCCAACGGGCTCATTCCCCACGCGGCGGTCATTGACGGCCGGAGCCGGCGCCCGATGCTCGAACAATCCCAGCCGGTTCAGATCCCACTGCGGTTCCAGTTGCCGCCGTCGGCCCTTCCACTCACCGTCGAACGGGCGGTGCTAACGGCCCGGGTCCGCGCCCCGGCGCGCAAGTTCTCGGTGTCCGGGTCGGCGGACGAGACGGCGGTCCCGCTGTTCGCAGCGACCGACCCGGGGGGGGCGATCCGGGTCGAGATCACCGACACGCGCGTTCTGCGCCCGGACGCCACGGGCGGGGTGTCGCTGACCCTGACGGTCAGCGAGCGGCTCGGCCCCGACGGGCGCCCGAACCCGGTCCGGATCGATGAAGCCGAGGGGAAGTGGCACATCGAGGCACTCGGCCTCGAAGTCGTGGGGCGGGCGGGGAACCCGTAACCGGAACCGGTATCGCTCGACGGGAGAACGCGCATGGGAACGGACGGACCGATAGTCGAAGTGCGGGGCCTGACGAAGAAGTACGGCCGGTTCGTGGCCCTGGACGGGCTGACGCTCTCCGTCGGGCGCGGCCAGATCCTCGGGTTCATCGGACCCAACGGGGCCGGTAAGACGACCGCCATCAAGATCCTCGTCGGGCTGTCGCGGCCCACGGCCGGCAGCGCGACGGTGGCCGGCGTCGACTGCGTCGCGCGCCCGCGCCAGTTGAAGCGGCTGATCGGCTACATGCCCGACACGTTCGGCTCCTACGACAACATGCGGGTGAGCGAGTACCTCGACTTCTTCGGCGCGGCCTTCGGGATCCCCCGGCGGGCGCGGGCGAAGCGGATCGACGAGGTGCTCGAACTGGCCCGGTGCCCCGCGTTCAAGGACCTGTTCGTCGAGAGCCTCAGCCACGGGATGCGGCAGCGCGTCGCCCTCGCGCGGACGCTGCTCCACGACCCGGTCGCCCTGATCCTCGACGAACCGGCCAACGGGCTCGACCCGCCCGCCCGGATCGAGATGCGGCACCTGCTGCTCGACCTGGCGCAGCGCGGGAAAACACTGATCGTCACCAGTCACATTCTCCCCGAACTCGCGCGCATCTGCGACCGCGTGGCCATCATCGCGCGCGGGCGGCTCCGGGCGTCCGGCACGCTCGAAGAGGTCGCCCGGCAGCTCAGCCCGCTGCGCACCATTGAAGTGCTCCTCACGCGCGCCGGGGATCTGGCCAAGACCGAAGGGCTCGTCCGCGGGCACGCGGCCCCCGGCGCCGAAATCGAAACGTCGGCGGCGGAACTGGCCGTCCGGTTCCGCACGGCCAAGAGCGAGGCGGAACTCGCCGGGTTGTTGACCGCCCTGGTCGGCGCCGGGGCCGAGGTCGCGCAGTTCCGCGAAGTACAGACCGACCTGGAAGAAGCGTTCATGACCGCGGCCCGCGCGGGGGACGCCGAGGGCGCCGCGGGCGCCCCGGAGGAACCGTCGTGAACCCGATCGTTCGCCGCGAATTACTCGACCTGCTCCGCACCCGCGCCGCGGTCGCGATCCTGGTCGGCTGCGCGCTCGTCACCGGGCTCCTCGTCCTGACCCACTGGCCCGCGGGCGGCGTGGGCGACCTCGGCGGGGGGGCGGCACTGGGCGTGCTGCGCGCCCTCGGGTACGGTCTATTAACCGGCCTGTTACTCGTGCTCCCGGCGTTCCCGGCGGCCGCGATCGTGCGCGAGCGCATGCGCGGGACGCTGGCACTGTTGCTGAATTCGCCGATGCCGCCGTGGTCGATCTACGCCGGCAAGCTGGGCGGCATCCTGGGCTTCACCGCGATCCTGCTGCTCCTCACGGCCCCCGGCGCGGCCGCGAGTTACGCCCTGGGCGGGTCCACCGTGACCGGCGGGGTCGGCTTGTTGTATGCGGTGCTCGCCGCGCTCGCGGTGCAGATCGCGACGATCGGGCTGTTCGTGAGCGGCCGGGCCCAGGGGACCGACAGTGCCCTGCGCACCACTTACGGGATCGTGCTGACACTGTCCGTTCTGCCGCTCGCGGCCCACTGGCTGTTGCCGCGCGACAACCCGGCGCTGGCGGCACTCGCGGCCTGGCTCGGGTGCCTGTCGCCGGTCCCGGCCGTGCTGGAAGCGGTCGGCCACGGCCGGGTCGGGCTGCCCGGCGAACAGTACGGCGGCGGGGCCGTTGCGCGGTACGTGTGTCTGGCACTGGCGACGAGCGGGCTCCTGGCGGCCGCGGCGATTCGCGCGCTGGGCCGGGTGCCGCTCGACCGCTCCCGCGCCGCCGGGGTGATGACGAACGACCGGTCCTCGGGCGAACGAGCGGTGCGCCGGGTGATGTTCCTCGTGGACCCGAACCGGCGCTCGGGGGGGACGAGCCGGCTCGTGAACCCGGTACTGGTCAAGGAGCTCCGCACCCGACGGTTCGGGCGCGCCCACTGGACCCTGCGGCTCCTCGCGGGGACCGCGGTTCTTTCGCTCGCGCTGAGTTACATTGCGGCCTCCGGCGCGCTCGGGTGGGGCGTGGACGTGATCGGCGGGGCGCTCGTTCTGATGCAGTCCGCGCTCCTCGTACTGTTCGTTCCCAGCCTCTCGGCCGGGCTCATCAGCGCCGAGCGCGAGGGCGGCACCTGGCAGCTCCTGCGCACGACGCCGCTTTCCGCGGGAGCAATTTTACGCGGAAAACTCATGAGCGCGGTGTGGCCGGTCCTGCTCTTACTCTGCGCCACGATGCCGGGGTACGTAGTGCTGGCGACCGTGCAGCCGGAAACCGCGTCCCAAATCGGGCGCGTGCTGGCTTGTCTGGGGTCAATGGCCGTGTTCTCGGTTCTGGTGGGGGCGGTCGCGAGCAGCCTGTTCCGCTCCACCGCGGCCGCAACCGCGGCATCGTACCTGGTACTCGCGCTGGTCTGCATTGCCCCGCTCCTGGTCTGGCTCGGCCGGGAAGCGCCGTTCAGTCACCGGGCCGTCCAGGTCGTGTTGATGATCGACCCGGTGGCCGCGGCTCTGAGTGCGGCGAACACCCCCGGGTTCACCCGCTACGACCTGCTCCCGTTCAACTGGTGGGTAATGGGCGGGGCCGCGCTCGCGCTGCTCGTGATCCTGATCGTTCGGACCCGGCGCCTGTACCGCCCGGACTAACCGGTTTCGGACTTCTCGCGAGCCGCGACCGCGGGGAAGCGGCCCAGCTTTGTAACGAGCTGCGACCACACGGGAGCGGTTATTCAGGCTCCCCCTCGGTGCAGAACCGCGACAGCCAAGGATCTGTTGCGCGTCCCACTCCCTTTAGAGTCGCGGCGCGTCCAGCACGCGACCACGATCCCGATAACGAGACTCGCCGCACGGCCCTCGGAGATCGCCATGCCGAACGCCCCGACCCGGACCGCCCGTCCGATCCTGTTCGCAGTAGCCCTCCTCGCGGGCGCGAGCGGGTCCGCGCGCGGTGAAGACCTGGATTCGGTGATGTACCGCGACCCGGAGGTTCCGGTCGCGAAGGTAGTAAAGGCGTACCCCAAGGGGTTGACCGAACTCTGGTTGGTGGCGCTCGATCGGCCCGACCGGGAGTCCCCGAGCCGGGCCGCGCTCGCGATCGCCGAGGCCCACGAGGGCGGGATGACCGGCCTGAATGTCACGATCCCGGCCCTCGTTCGGCTGCTCGACCGGCCGGACCAGCACCCGGCCGTTCTGTCGGCCGCCGTTCGCGCGCTCGCGGCCCTCGACGCCCGCGACGCGGCACCCGCGTTCCTGCGGCTCGCCAAATCGGGCAACCCGGACGTGCGCGACGCCGTCGAGCTGACGCTGGCCCGCTGGGACCACAAGCCCGCGCGCGACCTCTGGATCGAGCGCATCGGCCAGCCCCCGCCGCACGGTCGCGGCGCGCTGCTCGCGGTCCGGTGCCTGGGAACCGTTCGCGACGAACGCGCCGCGCCCCGGCTCCGTGAACTCGCACTGGCGCCCGATACCCCTCCCCCGCTCCGACTCGCCGCGGCCCGCGCGCTGGGCGAGATTCGCAAATCGGGGTCCGAAGCAGACGCCGCGCAACTCGCCGGGGACGCCACCCCGCGCGGGGCAACCGGGCGCCTCGTCGGCGCCGCGCTCCTCCGGCGGCACGAGGGGGACGAAACGATCCGGCTGCTCCAGAAGTTCGCCCAGGACACCGAGCCGGCCGTGGCCGCGGTCGCCGTCGTCCGCCTCAGCGAACTCGGTACCAAACACGTCCTCCCGGTTCTGACCGCGGTTCTTGCCAGTCCCGATGCCGAGGTGCGAGAGCACGGTATCGAAGCCATGTTCCGCAACCCGTCGGACGACCACGCCCGGGAGCTCGCGCGCGCGTTCAACGACCCGCACCCGGCCGTCCGGGTCCGCGCCCGCCAGTGCCTCTGCGGACTGGCCGATGCGAGGCGCGCCCTCGTGATCGAGCGCGGCGCGGCGGCGCTGACCGGGAACTGGCGCGGGCAGGAGCAGGCCGCGATCCTGCTCGGCCAACTCGGGCACAAGCCCGCGGCCGGGCGCCTGGTGGAACTGTTGAAAGCGAGCCGCCCCGAGGTGTTTGTGGCGGCGGCCTGGGGGTTGAGGCAACTGGCCGTGCCCGAAACGCTCCCCAAAGTGCTGGAGCACGTCCGCGCGCGCCACGCGGATCTGCTCCTGTTGGGAACGAAGGTGAACATTATGGACGCCCCGACCGACGCCGTGGACCAGCAACTGTCCCACCTCATCCAGTTCATCGGTCAGGCGCGGTACCGGGCGGCCGATTCCGCGCTCCGGGCGCTCGTCCCGCGCATCATCAAACCGGGCCTGCCCCCGGGGTTCACCCCCGTCGGCCCGGCGGCGCGCGCCGCGGCAATTTGGGGGCTCGGTTTGCTCCACGAGGGAAAGCCGGACGACGCCCTCGCGACACTGCTCGAGGGCCGCATCACCGGCGACGGGATGTTCGGGCACGACGACGAGCGCGTCCGGCGCATGTCGGCGCTGGCACTGGGGCGGATGGGGTCTAAACGGTCCCTCGAAGTGCTCCGCAATACTTCCGATGGCAAGGAGCCCTCAGCGAGCACCGTGCCGAACGCCTGCCGATGGGCACTCAACCGATTGACCGGCGAACCGATCCCGGAGCCGGGTGTGGTCGAATCCGTGCAACGGGATTGGTTCCTGGTCCCCCTGAAGTGACTCGTGGCTTTGGTGGCACGTGCCCCCACCGCACCGGGCTTCGCAAATGCCGCCGAAATCGCGACCGACTCGGTAACCCGCGGGCGACCGCACCTGAGCGTCGAGAGCGGGCCGTCTGGCAGACGCCCGGGAGCTGGTTCGGGCCGGAGAACCGGTGGGACGTCTCGGGTTCCACCTCGAGGCGCGATTGTAGATTCTAAGTGTTTCGCGGACGTGCCGATCCGAGGAGAGTGGGTGCCAAATCGTTAATCGTTTGCCGAAGGGCGATTCGGCCAGCGAACCAAGCAATCGATAGCTCAAGCGCTGCGGATACCGGCGACCAAGTCGAGGTACTGGAGGAACGCCTCCACGCTCCCGCACGCGTGCACTGCTTCGGCCACCTGCCGGGCCGAGTCCGCGCCGCCACACGCGCCTACCACTGTGTTGACCAGCGCCACGTTCGCGAGCACCGCGGCCAGGTCGGGGGCCAGAGTCTGAGCCGGGACGAGCGCGACAACCGGAGTCGTGGCGACTAGCACCTCGGGCGCGGGAACGGGGGCCGGCGGCGCACTCGTCGCGCGCGCAGCGGCCGGAACCGCCTTTAACGCAGCACCCTTTGCCAACTTCTTCTTGAGCTCGCTCTTAATGTTGTGGGCGGTGTATCGGATGGATGTGTCGGTTCCGACCACCCCGCGCGCTTTAGCCTTCTTGATGACCTCGTCGGCCGACAAATTGATGTCGCCGGTAAGAATCTCACGAACAACAACGCTGACGGCAGGTGCTGGCACGGGTACACTCCGGTCGGGCGGAATTAGGCCGTCCGTAGCGGGTGCGTAATCCTTGAGGTCATTTTTCACTCTCACACGCCAACGGACAACCTCACGCCCATCCGAGACTTGGGATTTTGTCCTTAATTTGTGTCGGTTGTGCCGAACAGTCACACCGGTGGTACGATTTGTGAGAGAAGTACGGAATGCTCGTTCGTTCGTTGTACGCGGATTCTCTACTGATTGCACTGGGCTCCCCGTTCATTCCGCGGACCTACTGGCGATCCAGAACTTGGCGCCATCCGAGACGCTACGGCAATCGACCCAATCCATAAATGGAGCTCTACCGTCTGATGGATCTACGTTATTTCCTTCTCAAAAAACGTGCTTTGCCGATCATTAAGCGCCTGCGGGGCAAGAAGTAGCGTGGCTCATGAGGCCCCAGGGCTAACGCATCTATACTCTACGCGGCCAGGAATGAGTCCAGGGTCCACGCATCTTGAACTGCTGACAACGTCAAGGGATAAGCATACACCGGCGGTAGCCCAGGAGGTACCGCCATGCCGAAGTCCGAGATCAGTTTCGCGAGGCACTTTGCCGACCTGTCCGATCCGCGTGTAGATCGGACCAAGTGGCACCGGCTCGATGATATTAGATGTTACGCAGTGCGGCATTTTTGGGCCTTGCGCGGGTGTGAGTGTGGGTCTACGATCGTGTCATGAGCGTGCCCAAGGTGTTCCCGCAGGACTACATCGACTTCTTGATCGCGACCCCGAAGGGGTACTCGGGTACGGAGGCGGCTCGGGTACAACCGAGCCAACCCGACCCGCCGGCCCACGATGCGTTTACCCGTCTGCTCGCGCGCGTGGAACCCGATCCCGACACCTGATCTTCCCCAAGGAAAATGGAGTCGAAGTTAACGGCGTTTCGGGTTGTAGGTCCGTTCAAACTCTTCGGGTGGTAAGAACCCCAGAGAGGAATGACGGCGGACGCGGTTGTGGAACACTTCCAGGTACTCGAAGATCTCGGCTCGCGCCTGATCCCGGGTCGCGAACATCTGGCCCGACGCGATCTCGCACTTGAGTCGTCCGAAGAACGATTCCATCGGCGCGTTGTCCCAGCACGGGCCCACGCCGCTCATGCTGCACACGATCCCTTCCGCCGCGAGCGCCCGCGGGTAGTGGTCACGGGCGTACTGGCTCCCACGATCCGAGTGCGCCACCAGACCGGCTTCGGGCCGACGGCGCTGGACCGCCATCTCCAGGGCATCGACCACCAACCGGCTCTCCATCGACTCGTCCATCGACCAGCCCACGATCATCCGGCTGAACAGGTCTTCCACCACCGCCAGGTACAACCAGCCCTCACGGGTCGGGATGTACGTGATGTCGGCACACCAGCGCGCGTTCGGCCCCTCGGGATCGAAGTCCCGATCGAGGACGTTGGCGGCCACCGGCAGACGGTGATTCGAGTCCGTCGTGCGGACGAACCGCCTCGGGGCCTTCGCGCGGACCCCGTGTTCCCGCATCAGTTGTGCCACGGTGTTCTCCGAGCATTCGTGCCCGCGCGCGTTCAACTCGGCGGTCATGCGCGGGCTCCCGTAACGGCCCTTCACCTCGGCGTGGATCTCCTCGATCGCGCCGACCAGCTCCCGCCGCCACGCTTCGGTCGGGCTGTCGGGTCGGGCGCCCCAGGCGTAGTACCCACTGACGGAAACCTCCAGCGCCTCGCACATCCAAGCGACGGGCCACTCGTCGGCGTGGTCGGCGATGAACCGGAACGTCAGGTGGGCGGGTTGGCGAAGTACGCGGCGGCTTTTTCTATGCCGGCAAGCCTGACTGGTGGTGCAGAAGGCGTTGAGTGATGATGGGTTGCGCCTCCACGGAGTGTTCGTATGGCCCGTCGCACCTGTCGTCCCGCGCCAACCGCCGAGCAAACGCTGACCCCGGTCGCCACCGCGTGTGTGGCGTGCGGGCATCACCTGTACCTCGACTACTCCAACTTCCGCACCGTCACCACGCTGGCCGGCGTCGCCCGGTACACACTGCGCATCGGCCGCTGCCGTCACCGCCCGTGTGACCTGTATTCGGTCCCGTTCCGACCCGAGGCCGAAGGCCGAATCGCCCTCCCGCACCACGAGTTCGGGCTCGACGTCGTCGCGTACGCCGGCAACCGCCGGTACACCGCGCACCGGACCGCGCCCGAGATCCACGCCGAACTCGTTGCCCGCGGTGTGGCCCTGTCAGTTCGCACGGTCACCAACCTGCTCCACCGGTTCGACGAGCTGCGCACTTGGGTGCCACCAACCCGGACCGGATGCGCCCGGCGTTCGAGAAGCAGGGGCGGGTATTACTCGCGCTCGACGGGCTCCAGCCGGACGTCGGGCACGAGGTGCTGTGGGTGATCCGCGACGTGCTCAGCGGGCGTGTGGTCCTGGCCAAGTCGCTGCTGTCGGCGTGCCGGGCGGATCTGGCCGCCTTGCTGGCCCAGGCCGCCGAAGCCGTCGGGGTGCCGATCGCCGGGGTCGTGTCCGACGGGCAGCACTCGATCCGCAACGCGGTGGCCCAAGCAGCTGCCCGGAGTGCCGCACCAGTTGTGCCAGTTCCACTACCTGCGGGAGGCGGCCGGGCCGGTTTACGAGGCCGACCGGCACGCCAAGAAGGAGCTCAAGAAGCGCGTCCGCGGGGTGCGCGAGGTCGAGCGTCGAGTCGAGGACCGGAGCGATGCGGAGGCGGAGGTCGTGCGCGGGTACTGTTCCGCGGTCCGCAGCGCTGACCGACGACGGGCGTCCGCCGCTGGACTCGGCCGGGCTGCGGCTGCGCGGGCGGCTCGACGCGGTGGCGGGGAGCCTGAAGAAGCTGGGCGGGGAAAAGGGGCGGGCCGGGAGCTGACCCGGTTGCACGGAATGATCACACGCGGGCTCGAAGGGACGGCGGCACTGTTCGCGCCGGTGAAGGAGCTGTTCGATCGGGTGTACCGGGTCGCCCACGAGCTCTCGAACTACGACGGCCGGACCGGGGCCGGGGTCCGCGCGGTGGGACGAACGGGTCCGGGAGATGGACGCGATGAGCCGACAGCGCCCCGACCTGTCCGAGCCGCTGGATCACTTCGTGAAGGTGAGCCGCAGTTACGAGCCGGGCTTGTTCCACACCTACGACGTGGGGACCTGCCGCGGACCAACAACGACCTGGAGCAACTGTTCGGGGCCACCGGCACCACGAGCGGCGGTGCAGCGGTCGGAAAGTGGCGTCGCCGGGGCTGGTCGTGCGGGGAGCGTGCGGCTGGTGGCCGGGCTGATGACGCGGCTGGGCGAGGCGACGGCCGAGGAGTTGGCACCGACGTCGGTGCTCGCCTGGCGCGAGTTGCGAGAGGAGCTCGGGTTTCGTGAAGCGGCCCGGACCCAACAGCGGCAGTTCCGACGCGATCCCGCCAGCTACCTCAAAGCCTGGAAAACCTGGCCCGCCAGTCAGGCTTGCCGGCATAGCTTTTTTAGCAGATCCCGCTCGGCCTTGAGTCGCGCGTTCTCGGCGCGGGCGGCGCACCTCGTCGTCGGCCGGTGCCGGGTTGCCGTGACCGGGAAAGGGCGCGCCGCCACCGGCGAGAACCGCCTTGCGCCAGCGCGGAGCAGCGTCTCTGAGACATCGAGTCGGCGCGCCACCTCGGCGACGGAGAGCTTCTGGTCGGTGATCATCTTGACGGCCGCGAGCTTGTACTCGGCCGTGTATGTCGTTCGGGGACGGGGCATCGGTGAACTCCTCGCTCTGAGTGTACACCGCTAACTCGGACTCCACCAAACCTGGGAAGGTCAACCCCTCTGGGCCGAAGCACGAACCCAGGTCCGGCGCGACGACGGGGTGCTGGTTGTGGACGATTCGACCCTGGACAAGCCCTACGCCCGAGCCATCGAACTGGTCACCCGGCACTGGTCCGGCAAGCACCACGCGGTCGTTCGGGGATCAACCTAGTGTCCCTGCTGTGGACCGACGGGGACCGACACATCCCGTGCGACTACCGGATCTACAACAAGGACGCCGACGCGCGCACCAAGAACGACCACTTCGGGGACATGATCCGGGGCGCTCCCGGGGCTTCAAGCCCCGGGGCGTCGTGTTCGACGGGTGGTACAGCAGCCTGGATAATCTGAAACTGATCCGCAACTGCGGGTGGGTGTAGCTCACCCGGCTCAAGTCGAACCGGCTCGTGAACAAGGATCGAGAGGGCACACGGGCGCTGGAGCACACGACCATCGCGGCGACCGGCACGGACGTGTGGCTCACCGGATTCGGGTTGGTCAAGGTATTCGGGATTGCCACCCCAGACGGGGCACCGCGTATTGGGCCACCAACGATCTGGGGATGACGGACCTGACCCGGGTGCAACTCGCCGAGTTCAGTTGGGCCATCGAGCACTACCACCGGGGATCAAGCAATGCACCGGGATCGAGCGGTGTCAGTGCCGAACGGCCCGCGCCCAGCCGCAACCACATCGGGTTGGCCCTGCGCGCGTTCCTACGGTTCGAGGCGCGCATTGTTTTGCGACGGGCATCAGTTGGGTCGAAGCCAAAACCGCGATCATTCGTGAGGCCGTGCGAGACTACCTGACACGACCCCACATTGGCTTCCCAAACCACCGCACTGCGTAACACCTAGATATCCTGGTTGTCACCCTGTGGCGGTCATCTGCGGGGCCGACAGTTTCGAGGAGATCGAGCGTTTCGGGGACGCCCGCGAGGACTGGCTCAAGACGTTCCTGACGTTGCCCAACGGGATCCCCAGTCACGACACCTTCAACCGGGTGCTCTCGGTGTTGGACCGGGATCAGTTCTCGGCGTGCTTCGCTCGGTGGATGACGGACCTGTGCGAGGACGCGGGGTTGCGACCCATCGCGATCGACGGGAAGGCGTGCCGGGCGGCACCCGGGGATACGTTCAGCGGTTGCCTGCACCTGGTCAACGCCTGGGCCGTGGAGAACAACTTGTTCCTGGGCCAAGTGGCGGTGGCGGACGGGTCCAACGAGATCGCGGCCCTGCCCGCGCTGCTGAAGGTGCTGGACCTCAAAGGCGCGCTGGTGACGATCGACGCGGCCTTTTGCCAGAAGGCGATCATCGGGCAGATCCGTGAGCAAGGCGATGACTACCTGGTGACGGTGAAGGGGAACCAGCAGGCGTTGCACCGAGCCGTTGTCGCGGCCTTCGAGCTGGCGGGCGACGCGGAGTTCGCCGGATGCGAGATGGTCTCGTCGGTGGAGGATGGTCACGGGCGACACGAGGAGCGGTATGTGACCGTGATCCGCGACCCCGAAGGGTTGCCGAAGGAGTGGGGTGGACGTGGGCGCGGTGGTGATGGTCGGTCGGGAGCGCGAGGTGAACGGCAAGAACACCCACTCGGCGCACTTCTACATCACCAGTTTGCGCAGCCCGGCGCAGGAGTTGGCCGGCTACATCCGGGGCCATTGGGGCGTCTAGAACGGGTTGCACTGGTGCCTCGACGTCGCGTTCCGAGAGGACGAGAACCGGACGCGGGACACGAACGCCGGGGCCAACCTGGGCGTAATCCGGCGGGTCGCCGCCTCGCTCCTCAAGCAGGACAAGGGCAGCATCAAGGCCAAGAGGCTCAATGCCTCCTGGGATCAGGATTACCTCAAACAGGTTCTACAGGGATTCAAAGCCGATTAGATGCGTTGACCCTGGTGTTCGGTCTGTGTCGATCCACTTGTAGTGGCAGATCGCATTCGCTCGGATCTATTGACTCTGCTGAATCGAGCAATAAAATCCGCCTCTGTGCCATCTTTGTACACTACTCCCGCCCTGCCTCTCTCATCAGGTCGCGTTCCCGGCCTTGATGGGTTAAGAGCCATTTCCATCTCCCTCGTTTACGCAAGTCACCTCGCCAAAACAAAAGGGTTGAATCTACCTCGCCCGGATTTAATCTCCCGGCACGGGGCAATCGGGGTAGACGTATTCTTCGTCATCAGTGGCTTTCTCATTACCCTCCTCCTCTTCCGGGAGAGCGGGCGGACCGGTCAGATTTCCCTCTGGGGCTTCTGGCGGCGGCGAGTTCTACGGATCATCCCAGCGTACCTTAGTTACCTGCTCGTCGTTGCTCTCCTCAGTTATCTTGGCGTCTACGCCCTAACCGGGTCGGACTGGGTGGCATCGCTGACATACACTGTCAATTTCCTCCCCAGGCTAGACGAAAGGTGGCCAATTGGCCACCTTTGGAGCTTGTCCGTGGAGGAACATTTCTATCTCCTCTGGCCGTTCGCGCTCGTTCTTTTCGGGCGCCGGGCGGCTGGATTTCTTCTCGTTGTCGTCGTCGCATCCTCCCCGGCCATACGCTACGTCCTATGGCTGACTCTCCGAGATAGACTCGACATCGATTTCGCAACGCCCGCACGAATGGACACACTGGCTGTCGGATGCTTGCTCGCCTATCTACTGACAGGTCGGGCCGGGCCGACCGTCTTGGCCTGGGCCGGACGGCGGGCTACTGGCCTGTTTCTGGTCGGCGTCTGCGGGATCATCCTGTCACTCGTCGCGAGCTCCCTATCGGGCAAGGTGGCGATCACTATCGCGCGCCCCCTCGTCGCCGGATTCGTTGCCTTGGTAACTCTCGCGGCCGTCGCCAACGCTCACAGCCGAGTCACCCGCCTCTTGGAATTCCGCCCGCTCGTATGGATTGGTACCCTCTCCTACTCGCTCTACCTCTGGCAAGGGCCATTCCTGAACCCGCACTCTGACGCTTGGGTCGCGCGTTGGCCAGTTAACCTCGCGCTGTCTGTCGCCGCGGCCACCGCGTGCCATTACCTGATCGAGCGACCGTTCCTGCGTCTGAAAGCTCGGAATCGCGGAGGGTCCGAAATTGAGGGCGAGGGACGCTCCAACCCACCGCTGCGCGTCCCCCAGTAGATGTCGGCCTCAGGGGCATTCAGTTGGCTGGCCAGTTGGAGCACTGATTTAGCTCCAAGACAGCGGTCTGCCGATACGCGACCGGCGATGGCCGCTCGGCACAACGCACGCCCAGTTTTCTTGAGGGCTACAAGCGGGTGGCGGGTGTCGAGGTAAAACCTTGGCCGAAAATGTTTTCGGCCCCAAATGCGAGTTGGCTCTGCCCGCCCGCCAGCCCGTACAATCACTCCGCCGCGAGCTGATTCCGGCAGGCACCAACTCACGGCATGCGAGGTCTGAGACCAATGGAAGACCGCGTCTATTCCGAGAAATTCTTCAGCGACCATGTCGCCGGATCGCGGCAGTCGGCCCACGTTATCGTTCCTATGGTGCTCGACCTCATCCACCCCAAAAGCGTCGTTGATGTTGGCTGCGGCCTCGGTGCTTGGCTCGCCGTTTTCGCGGAAAACGGCGTGACCGACATCATGGGTATCGACGTGGACTACATCGACAGATCCCATCGGCTAATCGCAGAGGACAAATTCCGCCCAATTGACCTCAATAAGCCATTCAAACTCGACCGCTCGTTCGACTTGGTCGTCTGCCTCGAGGTCGCCGAACACCTCCCGGAGAGCTCTGCCGAAGGATTCGTCTCCAGCCTCGTCGCGATTGGGGGCGCCGTCCTCTTCTCTGCCGCCATACCCGGCCAAGGCGGCACTAACCACATCAACGAACAGTGGCAGGTGTACTGGCGAGATCAATTTCTAAAATGTCGCTACGAGTTGGTCGACTGCTTCCGTCCGCTGATCTGGGAAAACGACCGGGTCCAGGTCCACTACCGTCAGAATATGTTTCTGTACGTGGATGCAACTATTTTAGACAGTATGCCCGGTCTCGTTGCAACTCGGGCTAAATTCGCCGGCCATCCGCTATCGATCGTCCATCCCGCGCTCTGGGAAGTAGAGCACATGAATACCCGCCCCACAATCGGCAGTCTCCTCCGTGAATTTCCTCGCGCCGCCCTCCGGTCGGTCCGGAAACGGTTTCTGAAGAAGTGATATCCTTGTCTCCGGAACATCTGAGTACAGGGCAAATTCGCGCATCATGCCGCTAAGAGGTTCATCAATCCTATGAGAGTGTTGTTTTATCAGGAGCGGTGCGCCCCGGGGGGGATAAGTACGTTCATTCAGAGCATGTGCATCGCGTTGAAGGAAGCCGGCGTCGATTGTGCGGCGTTCTTTGAACGCGACGAAGGTGATTTTACCCGCCTCTCACGCTCCACTCCCGCCCACCTCGGCTCCATCAATCCGCTCAGTCAACTCCTGCGGGAACGCCCTGTCGATGTCATCCACACTACGCTGTCCTCGGCTAGCGTATCCCTGCCCAAAAAGCTCCACCGCATTGGCTGGAGAGGGCGCCTCATCGTGACCGGACAGGGTGTCGTCATTCCGGGCTGGCATTCCAAAAACTGCTTCGCACTGACTAACGTGAACACCAAACAGGCTACCGAACTAGAAAGCTTGACCGACCTTGAGGTCGAAGTCATCTACAACGGCATTGACACTTCTGTTTTCCAGCCCACTGAATACATTGGCGGGGCTCCCATCGTCGCCTGGGTCGGCCGGGCCTCCGACTTTGAACAGAAACGCTTCGATCTGTTCGCCGATATTGTTCCCGCACTGCACCAGGCGGGCGTCCGAATCTGGGTCGCCGACCCCGAAGGCCCGAACGCTGTCCCGCCGTCACTCCGCGACCGCATCTCCCCCTACGTCGATTTCTGGGACGGTCTCTCGCGCGATCGCATGCCGGGCTTCTATCGCGACGTCGCCGCCAGTGGCGGGTGCGTTCTCTCGACTGCCCGCTACGAAGGCCTCTCATTCGCGTTGATCGAAGCTCAAGCCTGCGGCTGCCCCGTCGTTGCGGCTCGCGTTGTCGGCGTCGACGAAGGCGTCCGCGAAGAATACGGCGGGACGTTGTACTCACCCGACCTCGACGCTGCCGGCATCGGCCAATTACTTCTGAACACCATGTCCGACCGCGCTCGCATGATCGAGCGCGGTCGCAAGTGTCGAGAGTTTGTCCTCAAGGAGTTCCAACAATCCGAGATCGCTCGCCAGTATCTCGATATCTATCGCCGCACCACCCAACGACTGGCGATCGCCACCTCCGACATTCACAATCGGCGCCACCGAGCCCAGGATCTGATCGCCGCGACCCGATGCGCATCCTGGTCCTTCCGCGAAGACCTTGGCGCCATCCGAGCCGCCGTGGCAATCGACCCAACCCAAAAATGGAACGCTACCGTCTGGCGGCTCTACGTTACCTCTCTGCTCAAAGAACTTGCCTTCCCAATCATTAAACGCCTGCGGAGCAAGAAGTAGCGTAGCCCATGAGGCCCTTGGGGTAAAAATCAGCAGCCCGAGGAGCATGCGGACCGCACCCGGAACGGCGACCGTGAGGTTGTGCATCCACCGGAAATCCGCGACGTACCAGTGGAGGGATCAGTTGCTCACGCGGGGGAACGGGCGGATAAACGCCCCCCAGGCACCATACAGTCAATACCCAACAATCCATCCGCAGCCACCATTAACCCACCCAAACCTTGCCCGCGTACTCGGGGTACGGGTCAGACACCCGAAGGACCGGCGGCAGGGTGCCGACGGGAGGGAGATTTCCACCTGCGAAAGCGATCAAGCGATCACCTGATGTCGTCAGGATGTCAGATTTTCCATCGCCATTAACATCTCGGGTCGCCACTCGAGTACCTCCCACAAGGTCGGCGTTTGGTGGCAAGAACTCCGCGAGCACCGTCCTGGTGTTAGTCCGCACGAGCGACTTGCCAGAATACACGACGATCCGTCCGTTCCCCCACTCCCCCGCACCTAGAACGAGGTCGCCGTACCCATCAGAATCGACATCTCCGATTGCGAGGAACACCCCCTTCCCCATAGCAGAGCCGGGCGAAAAGGTGCTGAACAGCGCGGCGGGAGTGCTGCCCGTCCGGAGCGAAGTGCCGGCAAAACCGGACACGGTCGTGCCCGTTGCGTAAAGCCCGGAGACCACGAGGTCCGCTTTACCGTCCGCGTCGAGGTCACCGAGAGCGACTCGGGTTTGACCCCAATAGCCGGTCGACGGACCGGCCGAAAATTCGGTCAACTTGGCGTAGTCTCCACCGCGGTACACCCGCACGTGCGGCCCGCTCTCGTCAGTTCCCATTGCAATATCTGCAATTCCGTCGCCCGTTACGTCCCCAACCGCAACCGACACCCGACCGTAAGTATAGTTCGCGCCAAGGAATTTTTCCGGCCGTACTTTCCCGGTTGCACCATCAACGATTACGGCTTGCGAGTACATGCCCCCGTTCGACCCGACGACCACATCGGCGACCCCGTCCCCGGTCACGTCGCCGGTCGCTACACTGGCGCCGCCCGTGTAATTGTCACCGAACGGTCGAACACGGAACCGAACCGAGCCGTCCGGATTAAAAAGGGTAACCGTTGCCACCGGGCCAGCATCCGTTCCCACTGCGTACGGAAGGCCGACTGCGGCAACCGAGAGTGTGGCGCTACCGACTAGTGCCGCCGACGCCTTATCGACCAAGTTGATGGAGCGCGAGCCCGCGGTCCGAAGCGTGATCGTAAACGTGTGGACGCCGGCATCGGCTGCCGTAAATGTGTAGTCCGCCGGAAGCCCGGCCAGAACATCGCTACTCGTGAACCGCACCGCACCACGATACCCCGTCGCAGCGGTCCCATTGCTTGTAAGAGCGGATACAGTAATGGTGAACGACGAACCCGCGGTTGCTGCCGCCGGAGCCGAAATGCCAAACTTTGCGACCGAAGGCACGTTCTCGACGACCGTCCCTCCACTGGTCACACTGCCGCTATACTCAAACGCCCCGAGATCCAAAGCCTTCCCAGCAACCAATCGGGGGCGACTCGTACGGGGGTCGAGGTACTCGCGATCAACTGGGTGTGCTGAGGCCCCCCCCGCCATTTGACCCGAGGTGTCGATTGCAGTCGAAGTCGCTTTGAGATGATAGTCCCCATTGCCCGGAGACACGAAACCGGGATCACCGGACGAGCCGACGATAAGGTTTTGAGTTCCACTCGCGTGCCCGGAAAAAGTCAAGAACGAAAGCGCGTAATTTGAAGGCACCCAGTTTCGCCCGAAATACGCGTTGTTGTTTTCAGTCACCAAGTTAAAATAAGGTGATTTAGCGCCAGGGGTACTTGGGACAGTAGCGAAAATATTGTTCCGCGCGTCCACGGTCTCGCCGTTAGTGGCCAGTTTAACAGCGATGATTTTATAAACCTGGGACAGATCCGACCGAGTCACCAGTGTATTATTATATAGCGACAACACTCCCTTCCGATATAGCGGGGTCAACCCGCCGTCCCCACCATAATACACAATCGACGCGGCGTTCCCGGGCGGAGCGACGAGCGTATTTCCGTATACAAACGCCTGATGATATTTAGCAAGAGTGATGGCCAAATCGAATTGATTATCGGCTTCCGGGAGCTGGAGCTGGTGCGCGCCGCCCTCGATATAATTATTCCGGATAACGAGCCCAGCCGAACGGTCCTTTAAACCCGCGCCGAGAGCTCCTGATCGGAGCGGGCCATACCGATTATTCTGGTATAAAGTATCAACACCCTCAAGATAAGTATTATGCTGACGATCGCTCCCGATATTCCCGTTTCCGTAGATATAATTCCCATCAAGGGTGACGCCCATCATCAGGCGATCGAACCCAGATTGGCCCGCACCATACACCCCTTGCCCGTTATCATTGATGGTACAGCCCTTGATCGTGACATTTTCGGCCCGCTCCAAGTAGATGCCCGCACCGACTCGCCCATATACTTTTTTCGTTCCGTTGTAATCGGTAAACGTGTTATCCGCATTCCCCTGGTACGCATTTTGGATCTGGAGATTCTGGATCGTAATGTACCCTGGTTTGTAACCGACCGCGTAGCCGGGCCGGACGCCCACAACCACTGCGCCGGCCCCACTGAGCGCAGCGTAGCTGTTGACAAACTGCGGCGCAAGAACGGCCTGATAGCCATCAATAACGGGCAAAGCCCCTGTCACCGGGTCGGGAATTCCGTTGATGGTAATCCCGGCGCTCGCCGTTCCCCGCGTCGAGATCTGAAACAGCTCGTGGTAGCCGCCCGCCTTATAGTGGATGTTGACCGTATCCCCCGGCCCGAGTTTGCTCCAATCCAGATCGGCGATTTTCTGATATTTTTGGCCCGGCCCGATGTCGTACACGCGGGCCGCTCCGGTCCCGGCACTTGGGGTAACCACACCAATCTCCGTCCCGAAAATCGAGTACATCACTTCGCTTGACGGCGTAGCGTAACCCGAATCGCCCGCGCCGCTCGTCGCCCGCACCCGGTACACATACGCGCGCTCGGCCGCCGTTCCGGTATCGGTAAACGATGCCACCCCCGGCGCCGTCAAGCCGATCTGAGTCCAAGTCATTGTGTGGTAGGGGTCGTACACCGCGCGTTCAACTTTAAACCGGGTACCCGCCGAGTCGTTATTCGTCCAGGAAATCGTAACAGACGTCGCCGCGTTCGCAACCGCCCCAAGCGCCGACGGTTCGCGTGGGATTCCGGCCGCGTGTGCAGACAGTGTTACCGCGGCCGGGGCTGAGTAGTCGGAGGTCGGCGCGTTCCAAGAGTAACCGCGAACCCGGTAGGAATAAGTCGCCCCCGGTGTGAGTCCCTTATCCACCCACGTCGTCGAAGTAAGGAGTGATTTAATTACTTGATATGACACTCCGTCAGCCGATCGCTCCAGTATGTATCCACGCTTAGTGTCACTGGTATTTGGATCCGTAAACGAGACGGCCGCTGTGGTTGAAGAGGTAGCCACCGCGCGGAGGGTGGTGACCTGAGCTAATGCACCGGATGGCACGGACTGGGTAGTCGCTACTGTCACTGCGGTGTAGGGCGTCGGACCGGCCGCGGTGAGGGTTCGTACACGGTAGTTGTAGGCCGTTCCGGCCCAGCCGCTGGTGTCGGTAAACGTGTTCTCGTTGGACGGTAGGACAGTCAACGTTTGAAACGTGCCCGTTGATTTCGCGGCGCGCTCGACCACCACAGCCGTGTCCGCTGTACCCGTGAGATCCCACGTCAAATTTACTTCAGATTGCGACAGCGCTAAACTTGTCAGATTTACGGCATTGAGCACCTCGCGAGACTCAAGTGCCTCAAGCCGAGGGCCGAACGGAGAATTCCGTTTCATAAAAACATGTGCCTTGGTTGTTGCCGGCACCCTACAGCGGGCGCGCGAGCTGGGATAGTGTGCGGGTGCGAGTTCCCGCGGTCACGCGCCGAACTACCCCTGAAGATCTGGGTGGCCATTCACGTGATTACTGGGATATAGCTTGAGGAACCGACAATGCCAATTTTATGAGTCAACTTAGTGTCAGAGCATATTTTTCTCGTCTAACGGGCTCCCCCCGCTCTTAAAGCAACTTAAAAAGTCATTTTCGGAATCTTGCCGGAGTTCACGAGAACCGGTGTCGCAATAAGCCCGAATGCTTGAAAAGCTGAGGGCAGCAATCGTTTCGCCGGAGATTCCCGCGCGTGAAATGCAAATTTCAATTGCGCCTTCTCCAAGGCAGACTGATGACAGGCAAACACCAACTGATTCATTAGCAAACCATATTCTCCGCCGACGATCTGATTCCTGCCACACTTAAGTACTACTGCAAAATTAAGGTGCCCCCTCAACACCTACTGATAGACGGCACGAGCGTCACCTAGAATTTGCCGCGACTGAGCTTAAAATTGCGATTCGGATCTCATGCGCGATCTTGTAAGGAACGTGATTGTAATGCCACAACCCACCCTTCGCGTCGTTCACATCGTCGGCCAGCTCGAAGTGGGCGGGATGGAAAAACTGCTCGTCGAGTTCGCGCGGCACTGCGATCGGGATCGATTCGATCTCGTTTTCCTTGCTTTAGGGAGAAACGGGACCGTTGGAGACGAGATCGAAGCACTCGGGTGGCCGGTCGAATCACTCGAACTGGCGCCTGGGTTGAATCCGTGGCTTGTCATTCGACTCAGCCTACTGTTCCGCAAACTGGGCGCGGACATCGTTCACACACACAACACGCGCCCGCTGCTTTATGCGGGACTGGCGGCGAGTTTGGCGCGAGTCAAACGTATAATCCACACCCGTCACGGGCAGAGGTTCGGATCGTCCCGCCGCGAGAACGTCATGTTCCGTCTCGCGGCCTTAACAGCGAATCGCGTCGTTTGTGTCTCGCACGACAGCGCCCGGCTCACCCGAACCGAAGGCGTCGCTCCCAAACGAATCCGAACGCTACTGAACGGCATCGACATTACGAGGCTTCGACCTGCTACCCCGGAGCACAACAACCCGGTACTTGCGGTAGGCCGTTTCAGCCCCGAGAAGGATTTTACGAACCTAGTTCGCGCCGCCGCGATTGCCGTTCGATCGGACCCGACGTTCCGTCTCGAAATTGCAGGGGATGGAAGATGTATGCCCGATATCCGCCAACAGGTTACCGACCTGAATTTGGGTGGCGCGGTACGACTTCTCGGTCAGATCAGCGACATTCCGACTCTGTTAACCCAGGCAAGCTGTTTCACATTGGCGTCCCTGACTGAGGGCATTTCGCTCACCATTCTCGAAGCAATGGCAGCAGGCCTGCCAGTTGTCGCGACCCGAGTTGGCGGGAACCCTGAGGTCATCACGGAAAATGAAACCGGCCTTTTGGTACCCGCCTCGGATCCGGAAGCACTCGCCGCAGCTCTTCTGGAACTCTGGCAAGATCCAACCCGCCGCCGGAAAATGGGCGATGCAGGTCGGAGGCGCGTCGAGAAGCACTTCGACGTCCGCCAGATGGTGGCAGAGTACGAGAAACTGTACCTTGACCAATGAGATAGAGTTGACTGAATACCGATAAAACCCGTATTGCATCACGAGAACCCGACGATGCTGGCCCGGCTCCATCGTAATTTCGTGCTCCGCCCGTTCGAGGGGACGGTCAAAGGGCGGAACACGTTTCGTCACTGGCGCGAGCTGGAACAAACGCAGTGGCTCCCGCGCGCCGAGCTCGAGCGCCGGCAACTCGAATCCCTGCGCCGGCTGCTCGAGTACAGTTACCAGAAGTGCCCGTACTACCGGCGCGAGTGGGACCGCCTCGGTTTGAAGCCGGTTGCGGTTCAGACCCTCGCCGACTTCAGCGCCTGGCCCGTCCTCACCAAAGATGCGATCCGCACCAACCGCACCGAGATGCGAGTGGCAGTTCCGGGTCAGCAAATGCTCGCCAAGGCCACCGGCGGGTCGAGTGGGGTGCCCCTCCAGTTCGACCTGAACATGGAGAGCCACGAGCGCCGGGTTGCCGCCACGTACCGCGGGTACAACTGGGCCGGCGCCGGCCCCGGAACCAAGCAATTCTTCCTCTGGGGCGTTGCCCTCGGGAACCGGACCTGGCGCCAGCGCACAAAGGACCGGATCTATGACTGGCTCAACCGCCGCATCACAGTCAACTCGTTCGAGTTCAGCCGCGCGAAGGTGCCCGAGTTTCACCGCCGGCTGAGCCGGTTCCGCCCGGACGTCATAGTCGCCTACACGAACCCGCTCTACGCCTTCGCACAGGGCCTCGAAGAGCAAAAGCTGGTGCCGTACTCGCCGCACTCGATCATCGTCGGCGCGGAGAAGATCTACCCGTTCCAGCGCGAGCTGATCGAGCGCGTGTTCCGCGCCTCGGTGTTCGAGACCTACGGCGCGCGCGAGTTCATGATTATCGGGGGCGAGTGCGACCGGCACACGGGCCTGCACCTCACTACCGAGAATCTCGTGGTCGAGGTCGTGGACGACCAGGGGCGCCCGACCCCGGACGGGGAAGAGGGGAACGTCGTTGTCACCGACCTGACGAACTACGGCATGCCGTTCGTGCGGTACATTAACGGCGATCGCGCGGTGGCCGGATTCACGGAATGTTCGTGCGGGCGCGGGCTCCCGCTCCTACGGAAGGTCGTCGGCCGGCAACTCGACATGATCGACACCCCGGACGGGCGGAGTGTGCCCGGCGAATTCTTCCCGCACCTGCTCAAAGACTTCCCGGCAATCGAACGGTTCCAGGTGGTCCAGGAATCGAACGCGCGGGTAGAAATTCGCGTGGTACTCCGCTCGGGGTGGGACGACGCGAGCCGGAATCGACTCGATACCGAACTGCGAAAGGTTCTCGGCCCCGTGATCGCCATCGACGTGACGCCCGTCACCGACATCCCGCTGACGGCCGCTGGGAAGCTCCGGGTCGTGGTGCGCACGACTCCGCGCGCGACCGGCGCGTCTCCAGAACCGACCACAGCCGCGAATCCGCATGGGTAAACGCACGCGTTCTCACCAGTTTCGCGGTGATCGCGGGGCGCGTGAAAGGTTCGGGCACGGGACGTCGTACTATTACCGCGACGCCAGAGCACCCGCGCCGGCACCGTCGTTTCAACGACCGCGCCCCGATCTCGTGCCGCGACAAACGAGCCAAGTCAACCAAAACGTAGACGCGCGAGAAGCGCCCGGACGGAAATGCGATGCGGATTCTGACGGTCACGAACCTGTACCCGAACCCGTTCCAACCGCAACGAGCGACGTTCAACCGCGAACAAGTGCGCGCACTCTCTCGCGCGCACCAAGTCACCGTCATCTCGCCGATCGCGTGGACCGACGAACTCGCCGCCCGGCGCGCGGGGAGCCCCCCCCTGCCCCGCGGTCGGCGCACGGAATGGGACGGGGTGCCGGTCGAGTACCCGCGGTCGTGGTTCCTTCCGCGCGTCCTGCGCGGCTCTTACGGGCGCTTCTTCCAGTGGTCCCTCGCGAAGCCGTTCCGCCGCGTTGTGCGCGAGTTCTGCCCCGATGTCGTGTTCGCGACCTGGGCGTACCCGGACGGTTGGGCCGCGATTCGGCTCGGGCACAAGGCCGGATTGCCGGTCGTGCTGAAGGTTCACGGATCGGACGTTCTCGAACTCGACAAGCACCCCGCTCGCCTGCATGGAACCGCTGAAGCGCTCCGACGAGCCGACCGCGTCGTGGCCGTGAGTCGCGATCTCGCGACCAAGGTGCTCGAATTCGGAACCGACCCCGATCGCGTGCATCTCATTTACAACGGCGTCGATCACCAGGTCTTCTTCCCCGGCAATCGGTCCGAAGCGCGCCAGCGCGTGGGTCTCGACCCGGACCGGCCGGCGCTGCTCTACGTCGGCAATCTCGTCCCGGTCAAAGGGCCGGACATCCTCATTGAAGCGTGCGGCCTGCTCGCCAAACAGGGCACCGCGTTCGACCTCCACATTGTGGGTAAAGGTCCGTTGCGCCCGACCCTGGAACGACAAGTCGCGGACCGCGGAATCGCCGACCGGACCCGGTTCCACGGTACGATCCCGCACGACCGCTTGCCCGACTGGTTCCGGGCCACGACGATGCTCGTACTGCCCAGTCGGTCCGAAGGGGTGCCGAACGTACTGTTAGAAGCGTCGGCGTGCGGCACCCCGTTCGTCGCCAGTCGCGTCGGCGGGGTGCCCGAGATCGCGCACCTCGGCGCGAGCCGACTGTTCCAGCCGGGAGACCCGAACCAGCTCGCGAGCGCGATTGCCGAAGTGCTCGCTCGTCCCCCGGCACAACCGACCAGTCAAGCGGGCCGAACTCAGGCGATCGTCGCGCAGGAACTCAGCGCAGTGTTTCAGTCCGCCGTCCAAAAAGACCCTTCGGTGGCGAGCAAAACGCTCTTCCGGCCAGAAGTCGCCTCGACAATTTAGCCCCTGCGCGATCAAAACCAGGAACGTCAATACGCACTAGTCCGCCAGTCACGCCGGAATTTACGCGAATCGTAAACAAGAATTCTTTTCTCGATGTGTAAATTACAAGGTTGATGGAACCAACGCGAGCAGCCACGCAATGAACTCATCCCCTTCTCCTTCGCCCCTATCAGGCTACGTCCGAGAGTTTGACGGATTCCGCGGTCTGGCCATTCTCGCGGTCATGGTTCACCATTTTTGGCCCCGGTCTGGGCCACTGGCCGCTCACTCCGCGATCCCGCACTTGGGATGGGTTGGGGTGGACCTCTTCTTCGTGCTTTCGGGGTGCCTCATCACTGGCATCCTGCTAGACACACGCGGCTCCGCAGGGTATTTCAAGAATTTCTACGCGCGGCGCGTGCTCCGCATCTTTCCTCTCTATTTTCTGTTCGTCGCCGCGGCCTACATACTGATCCCGCGTCTTCAAGCGGCCACGAACCCCGGTGAGTTCGTGCAAGAGTCCGGGCCTGCGTGGTGGTACCTCTTGTACTTGGGTAACCTTCGCGAAGCCCTGACCGGATCGGCGCCAGCTTACGTCCTCGCTCCAACCTGGAGCCTGTGTATCGAGGAACAGTTCTATGTCGCTTTTCCGCTCCTCGTCGCGGCCCTCCCCGTTTACCGTCTCCGCCTACTACTCTGGGTATTAGTGTGTTTTGCGCCGGCTTTCCGACTCGCAACTGCAATCTGGTGGGTCGAAAACGAACGCATCCAATACCTCTTCACGCTGAGTCGGGTCGATACACTAGCGCTCGGGGGCTTGCTCGCGCTCGCGTTCCGTGGGTACGCAGCGGTACCGGGTAAACGGGCGACAGGGATTTTGCTGCCCATTGTGTCTCTTGTGTTCGTAGGCGTTTTCGTCACGGGCGGTTTGGACCGAACCACGTGGTTCGGTCGAGTCGCAGGGTACACCGTGGTCGGATTCACCATGTGGGTACTCGTAGCCTGGGCCATCCACCGTCGGGGCACGGCTCCGACCAGCTGGCTCCGATGGACGCCACTTACAGGACTCGGCACTATTTGTTACGGCATCTACCTGCTCCAGCGCCCGGCGGAGGTCGTTCTCGGCAAGCTCGCGGTCCGGTACGCTCCGGGGTGCTTCGACCCCGATACCGTAACGGGTTTCTTGGCCAAGTGCGCCGTTGCGGTGATCGCCGGGGGCGCCTCTTGGTTCCTCATCGAGTGCCCGATTCTGCGACTCAAATCGCTCTTCGTGTCCCCGCGGCATCCGGCGCTCACGCCTCCGGACTGTTAGCGATCGTGGCCGTGGCCACTGGTTTGGTCCACTTGTGGAGACCGGCGCGTCGAGGCCCTTGTTTCGTCCACCCACGAACAACACGAGATCCGCCGACCGGTCGTGATCAGAATCGATCCGCTTCCACCGCCACCAGTTAGGGTTTCAGCAGAGCAAGGTTCTGTCAAAGCCTGTTAGAAGGCCCACAAACGACTGACCGAAGCCCGATTCGTAACGTATATCATCCTTTGACCGACCAATTCATCCGCCCATGCACCGGGATGAGGAGTACGCGATCGTGACGCCCCGCCCGATCATGTGGTCCCGCCAAATCGTCAGGCGCGGTCTCGCGGCGAGTTTGCCGCGCCGCGTCTACATGACGCAAGGCCCGCGTCAGTCCGATTCGATCTGCCTCACGTTCGACGACGGACCGCACCCGGAAGTCACCCCCCGGCTGCTCGATCTGTTACGCGACTTGCGCGTGCCCGGCACGTTCTTTCTCATCGGGCGCGAAGTCGAAAAGTACCCCGATCTGGTCCGCCGAATGACCGCCGAGGGGCACGCCGTCGGCAATCACTCGTATTCGCACCCGCGGCGCGAGTCCCTTTCCCGGCGCGAAGCCGCCGCGGAAGTCACCAACGGGGCCGCAGCCATCGGCCGAATTCTGGGGAAGCCGCCCACACTTTACCGACCTCCCCGTGGGAAGGTAACCGTGGGAGACATGTGGCGGCTCTGGCGCGCGGGAACGACGACCGTGCTCTGGAACGTGGACCCGAAGGACTGCTCCGTCCGCCGGACCACCGCCGAGGTAGAGGGCTGGTTCCGGGACCGCCCGCTTGAGAGTGGCGACCTGGTTCTCTTGCACGACGACCAGACGAAGGTTCTCGACATTCTGCCCGAGCTGATCGCCGTCACACGCGACCGGAAGCTCAACTTCACCACCGTGGAGGCGTGGGCTAAATGACGGCTGTGGCCCCGCCCCCGACGCCCCCGGCAGCCGACCCTGCCGATCAGCCCCCGCGCAAGCGCGTGCTGATCGTCACCTACCCGTTCCCGCCGGTCGGGGGAGCCGGCGTTCAGCGCGTTACGAAGTTCGTCAAGTACCTGCCCCGGCACGGCTGGGACGTTTCGGTCCTCACCGTCGCGAACCCGTCCGTCCCCCTCTTCGACGACAGTCTGGCGAAGGACATCCCGCCCGGCACCGTTATCACCCGGGCGCGCTCGTGGGAACCGGGGTACGCGCTGAAGGCGTCCGTTTCCGCCGGGCAGCAGGGGGAGAAGCGCGCCCGGGGCGGGCTCAAAACGTTTCTCACCGGTGCCGCGCGTCGGCTCGCCACTCTCGTACTTCAGCCCGACCCGCAGATCCTCTGGATGCCCGGCGCCCTAGCCGACGGGAAGCGGTTGCTCCGCCGCGTGCGGCACGACGCGATCCTCGCGAGCGGCCCGCCGTTCTCGACGTTCCTCCTCGCGGCCGCGCTGGGGCGCAACTCGAAAGTGCCGCTCGTCCTCGACTACCGAGACGAATGGACCATCAGTAACGAATACTGGGAGAACAAGCGCCTCGACCCGCTCTCGCGGTTCGTTCAGGGCCGGATGCAGCGAAAGGTCATTCGCGCCGCCCGGGGCCTGATTGCGACCACGCGGTTCAGCGCGGAAGCCCTGGGCGCGATGAACCGCCGGGCCGGGGGGCACGCGCGGACCGCCTGGGTGTACAACGGGTTCGACCCCGATGACTTCGACTCGCACGAGCCGGCCGCGCGCGCGGAAGGCGGGCGGTTCCGACTGACGTACACCGGAACCTTGTGGAACCTGACTTCGGTGGGCCCACTCGTCGAAGCGGTGAAGCGTATCGCCGCGACCGTGCCGGAACTGGTTGCCGGGCTCGAACTCGTGTTCGCTGGGCGCCGAACCGGGCCGCAAGCCCAGCTCCTAACTGACCTCCGCACATTACCGTGCCGGCTCGTCGAGCTCCCGTATCTGGACCACTCCGAAGCAGTGGGGCTCATGCGCGGGAGCGAGGCCCTGTGCCTGCTCCTCAGCGACCTGCCCGGCGCGGGGCGCGTGGTACCCGCGAAACTGTTTGAATACGTAGCAACAAACCGCCCGATCCTGACCATCTCTCCCCCCGGCGAAGCCCGAGATTTGCTCCGTGGCTACACTGGGGGGCAGTTCTCCCCGAGCGAGGTTGAAGGTGTCGCCGCGTGGCTTACCGGCGCGATCCGGGCACATCGGGCCGGCAATTTCCCTTTGACTAAGGCTGGGGGCTGGGACGCTTCCCCGTTTACGCGCGACAACGAGGCTGGACAACTCGCTGCTTTCATGAACGAGATTTCTTCCTGGTAACGGTGTTAAGGACTACCAGACAAAATCCCTGCCTACCTGCCGTTTTCCAGCAATTTTCGATGATGATCAGGGTCTTGTCGTTTAGTCTTAAAGCTATCACCGCATTCGACACCACCCGCTGCCAGACTGGTCCGGTGTTCAAAGAAGTGAGGCTGCCTAGAATGACGATTTTAGATCAACCTCCGCTCACCGGGAGGGACATGTTGTGTTTCAGTCACGATTGGACCGGCGACCCGCTTTCAAAGACCCATTTGATGCGGCTCCTAGCTCGCAATAACCGCGTCCTCTGGGTGAACTCGATTGGTTACAGAACTCCGTCGTTGGGAAGTAAGAAGGACCTCGCCCGAATCGTCCAGAAACTCAAAGAAGCATCCAAACCGGTACGCGAGGTCGAAAAGAACATCTTCACGTTTAGCCCGCTCGTCGTCCCGAGTTGGGGCAGCCGCGCGCTCCGGGCTCTCAACGCGCAGTTCCTCCGGTGGCAAGTTCGCCGTGTCATGCGGCGGCTCCAGTTCCGCCGACCAATCAATTGGATATTCAACCCCGCGGCCGGCCCCCTTGCGGGCTCGCTCGGCGAAGATCGAGTCATCTACTACTGCGTGGACGAGTACACCGCGTTCAAGGGAGTCGATACCACGGCTCTTGCGACAATTGAGCGGGCGCTGATAGATCGCGCGGACCTCGTGATCGTTTCGGCAGAGAAATTATTGCACACAAAGCGCGCGGCCCACGTGCCGACGCTGTTAATACGTCACGGGGTCGACTTCCAGCACTTTGCCTCGGCCCTGCGCCCCGAAACAATCGTTCCCGACGAAATCGCCAAGCTCCCACGCCCCGTGATTGGGTATTTCGGCCTCATCGCGGATGACTGGGTGGACCTGCCCCTCTTAGTCCACACCGCGCGAAGTTTCCCCACAGGTTCCTTGGTCATGCTCGGGAAGGTAACGATGGACGTGAGCGCGCTGGAGCGCGAACCCAACGTCCATATACTCGGGCGCAAGTCATACGAGAGCCTTCCCGGATACTGTAAAGGGTTTGATGTCGCCGTCATTCCGTTCCCCGTAACAGAAGTGACCCTCAACGCGAACCCGCTGAAGGCA
Organism: Gemmata palustris; assembly: GCF_017939745.1. Classification (NCBI taxonomy): domain Bacteria; kingdom Pseudomonadati; phylum Planctomycetota; class Planctomycetia; order Gemmatales; family Gemmataceae; genus Gemmata; species Gemmata palustris. The sequence goes on from NZ_JAGKQQ010000002.1 coordinate 140,277, forward strand.
CGGGAGTACCTTGCCGCCGGGTTGCCCGTCGTTTCGACAAACATTCCAGAGGTTCGCGTACTCAATCGCTGCCTACTCGCGAACTCTCCGACCGAATTTGTAGCGCACCTGAACAGCGTGCTGAGTTCCCCGCCGCCGCGCACCGAGGTGAGCGAATCGGTCCGAACCGAGGGGTGGAACACGCGACTGCGGGAAATCGAGCGCCATCTCGTCCCGCTCCTGGAAACCAACTAAAACTCAAGCAACAGACCATCCGGGAACTACAGTCTGAACCACTTGGTTGTAGCGGTCCCGGGGTGAAATTTATCGTCCGTTTCACATGATATTCGGGCGCCGGCCGAAACGGTTCGGCAGATACTGAGGTGCGAAAAATGACTATGCCAGTAACTCCCGACCACCATTTTCGTACCGCCCGCGAGCGGATCGAATCCCGCGCTGCGGTCGTCGGGATCATCGGCCTCGGGTACGTCGGGCTGCCCCTCGCGCGCGGGTTCGCGACCAAGGGGTTCCCGGTGCTCGGGTTCGACGTCGATCCGGTGAAGGTCGAGAAGCTCGCGCGCGGCGAGAGCTACATCGGGCACATCGACGCCGCGACGATCAAGCAGATGCGGCAGAACAAGTTCGACGCCACCACCGACTTCGCGCGACTTAAGGAAGCGGACGCGGTCATCATCTGCGTGCCGACCCCGCTCACCGACGCGCGCGAACCGGACCTGACCTACATCGTCAACTCCGTGAAGGCGATCGCGGCGACACTGCGCAAGGGCCAACTCGTCGTGCTGGAGAGCACGACCTACCCGCGCACCACGCGCGACGTCGTGCTCCCGATCCTCAACGAGGCCGGTCTCAAGTCCGGCGAGGACTTCTTCCTCGCGTTCAGCCCAGAACGGGAAGATCCGGGCAACGCACACTTCTCGACGACCACGATTCCGAAGGTCGTCGGCGGGTTGGACCCGACGAGCCTCGAACTCGCGGCGGCCATGTACCGCCAGGTGATTGCGAACGTCGTCGAGGTGTCCACGCCCGAGGTGGCGGAGGCGTGCAAAATCCTGGAAAACACGTACCGGGCAATCAACATCGCGCTGGTGAACGAGTTGAAAGTGCTCTACGATCGGATGGGCATCGACGTGTGGGAAGTGATCGACGCGGCCAAGACCAAGCCGTTCGGGTTCCAGGCGTTTTACCCCGGTCCCGGACTGGGCGGGCACTGCATCCCGATCGACCCGTTCTACCTCACGTGGATCGCGCGCAAGTACGGGCTCAACACCCGTTTCATCGAACTGGCGGGCGAGGTGAACACCGCGATGCCCACCTACGTGGTCTCGAAAGTGGCCGACGCACTCAACGACGCGGGCAAGCCCGTGAAGGGGAGCAAGGTGCTGCTGCTCGGGATGGCGTACAAGAAGGACATCGACGACCCCCGCGAATCGCCCGGGTTCGAGTTGCTCGATCTGCTGCTCAAGAAGGGCGCGAAGGTCAGCTACAACGACCCGCACATCCCGACCCTGCCGAAGATGCGCCACTGGCCGCACCTGGAGCCAATGGAGAGCGTCGCGCTCACGCCCGAAGCGCTCGCGGGGTTCGACTGTGTCCTGATCGCGACCGACCACACCGCTTACGACTACTCGTGGATCGTGGCGCACAGCCCGCTCGTGATCGATACGCGCAACGCGACGAAGAAGGTCGCCGCCGGCCGCGCGAAAATCGTCAAAGCGTGACGTGTGGTGCCGACATGATGTTTCGATGTATTCGTGGCACCCGGGAACTGATGCCGCGTTGAAACTCTCAGTGGATTGTTGAGAACCGTCCGGCCTTCGCTCTTTGGGAGTGAAGAGGATGAAGATGGCATGCTGAATCCGCGCCACTGCGCTGGGAAGTTCGGCGCTGCCGAACTCGGCCCATGAAAACCAGTATTCCACCGCCAACCGCGAAACCGCTCAAAGTGCTCCAACGAACAACGGGCCGAGGCCATGATCCGAACGGTCCGTCTCATCCTCTCCGACCTTCGTGCAAAAGCCGAGTGGTGCTACGAGACGCGCGGGTGGAAGGGGATTATTAAGGTTCTGCTCACGGACGGCACACCCGCGATGATCTGGTACCGCCTCATGCAGTGGGCGCGGCGCTGGCGACTCGCCCCGCTCGAAATGCTCTTCAACCGGATGAATACAATGTGTTGCGGGTGCATTATTGGCCGCGGCGCAGAATTCGGTCCCGGATTTGTCCTGATCCACTCACTCGGAGTCGTAATTAACGGAAACGTGTCCGGCGGTTTCGGTGTCAAAATCGAGCACCAAGTCACGATCGGGGCCGAAAAGCGACAAAGCCCGGTTCTCGGAAACAACGTGTTCGTGGGGGCGGGGGCCAAAATCGTCGGCGCGGTCCGTCTCGGGGACGGAGCAAAGATCGGAGCAAACGCTGTCGTTCTGACCGATATCCCCGCCGGCGCGACCGCGGTCGGTATCCCCGCAAAAGTTGTTCGGATTGTGGAACCAAACCCAGTTGAGACGCGACAATACATTGCTGAGGCAAAGTGATTTTTTAGCGGATTACCCTTTGACAAACGCTCAAGCCGCTATTACCATCACAAACTGAACTTTCCTACCGTTTCTTTACACTTTAACCGCCCAACGCTGACCGCCCCAGCGAGACTAACCATGTTTTCCGACGCCCTCTCCATCGCGTTCTGGACATGCTTGTTCCTGGGATCGTTTACGTACATTATTTACCCGATCTTGATCCTTATATTCGCCAATTTGTTTGGGCGAAGAGTACCCGACGACACACTTGTTAAGCTCCAGCCGCAATCCGCGGCCGCTGAACTCGCGGTGGCAGAACAGGCGCACGCGGCGAGCCCGGACGATTTTTTGCCGACACTTTCGCTCCTCATTGCCGCTCACAACGAAGAGGCGGACATTGAAGCTCGTATCCAGAACGCGCTCGCTCTCGATTACCCGGCCGGCAAACTCGAAATCGTGATCGCGTCGGACGGCAGCACTGATGGGACGAACGATATCGTCCGGCGGTTCGCGGACCGGGGCGTGCGACTTCTGGCGTACTCACTGAACCAGGGTAAGGCGTCGGTTCTCGATAAATCGGTCCCGCGCCTGACCGGACAAGTCGTGATCCTCTCGGACGCCAATACACACATGGCGCCGGACGCGGCCCGGCGGTTGGCGGCGTGGTTCTCGGACCCGGACATTGGGGTCGTTTGCGGGCGCCTCGTTCTGACGGACGCGCGGACCGGCAAAAATGTCGACGGGTTGTACTGGAAGTACGAAACGTTCCTCAAAAAATGCGAGAGCCGTTTGGGGGCGCTGCTCGGGTCGAACGGTGCCATCTACGCGATCCGCAAGTCGCTCTTCCCCGGTGTGGCGGCGGGTACGATCATCGACGACTTTGTGATCCCGCTCAATGCGAAACTGCGGTCCGGGTGCCGGATCGTTTACGACCCACACGCCGTTGCCCACGAGGAAACCGCACCCACAATGCGAGCGGAGTTCCGCCGGCGGGTTCGGATCGGGGCCGGTGGGTTCCAAAGTATCGGAATGCTGTGGCCGCTCCTTGCACCGACGAACGGTTGGGTGGCGTTCACCTTCCTGAGCCACAAAGTTCTGCGCTGGGCGTGCCCGTTCTTTCTTTTGGGAATGTTGGGCGCAAACGCCCTACTGCTCAGCGACCCCCTGTACGCCTGGACAATGAGCGTGCAAGCGGCGTTTTACGCTCTGGCAGCGGTCGGCAATTGGCTCCCAGCACGCCCGCGGGTCCTACGGTACTTCCGCCTCCCGACGATGTTCGTGTCGATGAACGCGGCCCTGTGCCTCGGTTTCTTCCGCTGGTGCCTCGGGCGCCAGGGCGGGACGTGGAAGCGAACGGACCGAACCACTGAAGGCGTGAGCCTGCCCGAAGTTCATCCCGTGGGCTCGGGGCAATAAAGTCCTTTGCAGTGGAGTAGGTATAGGGGATCGGTAGACGGACACGCTGGAGCGCAGGAATGTTGGGATTGGGCGGCCGGGGGTTGGATCGTTGGCTCGTCCCGTACTTACTCTCTGGGTCGAAGCGCCGAGCGCCGGCGCAAGGGCAACCGGTTCACCTGCTCCTGGCGATTTGCGACCATTACGAACCCAAGCGCGGGAACGCACCGCCGGAAAAAGCGCGGGCGCGGGTGCAGCAGTGGATCGAGGAATACCCGCGACTCTTCGACCGGTTCCGCGACGCGGACGGCATGCCGCCGCAATACTCGTTCTTCTATCCCGAAGACGAGTACGAGCCGGAACTCGTTGACATGGTGGCGGAGTTGTGCCGGCACAAGAGCGGCCAGCGCTACGGCGAAGTGGAGATCCACCTCCACCACGACAACGACACGGCCGACAACCTGCGGCGCACGCTGTTGAACTTCAAAACGACGCTGGCCGAGCGACACGGGTTGCTCTCGCGAGACAAGGAAACGGGCGAGATCGTATACGGGTTCATTCACGGAAACTGGTGCCTCGACAACTGTCGGCGCGACGGCCGCTGGTGCGGAGTGAACAACGAACTGGACGTGCTGCGAGAGACGGGGTGCTACGCGGACTTCACCCTACCATCCGCACCGAGCGAGACACAAACGCGGAAGATCAACAGTATTTATTGGGCCGTGGACGATCCGAACCGGCCGAAATCACACGACACGGGCGTCGATTTGGGCACCGCACCCAAACCAAAAGACAGCCTTTTGATGATTCAAGGTCCGTTGGCTTTAGACTGGGCGCGAAAGAAGTGGGGACTTCTCCCAAAAATCGAGAATGCGTGCTTGCAGAAAAGTCAACCACCAGATAAAAATCGACTGGAACTCTGGCTGCGTGCTTGCGTTAAAATTCCGACGAAGCCAAACTGGTATTTCGTTAAATTGCACACGCACGGAGTAAACGAACCCAACCAAGACGTGCTCCTCGGTGAGTCGATGGTTCGGTTCCACGAGATGCTCTCGGAGCGAGCGAACCGGGATCCCCTTTTCCGGTTCCACTATGTAACGGCGCGGGAGATGGCAAACATCGCTCTCGCGGCCGATCGCGACCTGGATCTGACCATCCAAGAAGCACGTTCGCTCCGGTACATCCCACTCGGGTAATTTCGCCCAGTGGGCCCACCGCGGGTCCCGTTCCCCAAGGAGGACGCCCCAATGTCCCGTTTGAAGTTTCTCATGGTAGCGACCGTCGCTGCCGCCGCAGCTCTGGTCGCTCCGGCGAAGAGCGAAGCGGCCCTCACCGTCACCATCAAAGATGGTGCCAACACCACTATCCTGACCGATGGTGACAACGACGGCCTCATCACTACTCCCACCGCTGCCACCAACTCCACCACCGGCGGTGTCGTTGTGGGCGGTTACCGTATCGGTTTGACCTCGTCCTTTACGCCTGGCGCTATATCTTCTGAGCTCACGACGAATACGACCTTGCGAGTTTTCCGCACCGGAGGGGCTATTTCCGGTCCCCTTACGATTACCGTTCTGGAAGATAACCTCACGACCCCCGTCGCTCCGGCGAGCGGCCTACTGAATTTGCTCAACGCCCTTACTCTGCTGCAAGTCACTGGAACCGGGAGCAATGTTTCGGTAGTCACGATCGCTAGTAACATTCCCGCCGGCGCTGGTGACCCCACCAGCACGAGCGCTGTTACACTCTCGAATCCGAACTCGGGCGGTGACTCCCACACCACCTTCAAGCAAACAACGAACCCGTACTCTCTGAGCCAAGTGTTTACTGTTACGCTTGGTTCGGGTGGTTCTGCGAATTTTAGCGGCACTGGTAGCGTCAACGCAGCTCCCGCTCCCGCCGGTCTCGTGATGCTGGCGACCGTGCTGCCGTTCGCTGGCATGCTCCGTCGCCGGCTCCGCAAGAGCGAAGTCGCGACCGTTGCCTAAACTGCGCCGTTACTTGGCACCCTGAAAATCGCGTCGCCTGGGTAGTCATTATGATTACTCAGGCGACTTTGTTTTCCGTTTGTCTCTGCTAAACTTCAAGCACTTCGTCGCTACCCCACGACCGACACCCTGGTTTTTCTCCCATGTGGTTCAAAATCAACTGGCGTTTCCTGGTGAAACTCTCCGCGGTGGCGATCGTAGCCCTGATCGCGGTTCATTTCACCCACCGCTGGCAGGTGCGCCAGCAAGTCGGGGCGTTTCTGCGTTTGGCCGACGCCGCACGCGATGCAAAGGATGGTGACGAAAAAGCAGCGGAGCGAGAGATCGCCTACCTCAAGCGATACGTGATGGCGCGGCCAAACGAAAACGACGTGCGCGAGCGACTGGGACGATTGCTCTGCACGTCCGCAAAGTCGGGAAAGGACATGCTGGAGGGTTACCTCGTTGTCCAGGACATCCTGCGCCGCGATCCGGCGCGCGACGAATTGCGTCGATTCGCCATCGATTTCGCACTGAATCGCCTCGGCTTGTACACGGAAGCTCTCGCAGACGTCGAAATTCTGCTCGATAAACGAAAGGGTGATGGCGAACTCAAGGCACTGGAGGCCCGGTGTTTCGTTCAGGCCAAAATATACGACAAGGCTAAGCACTCGTATCTAGCAGCAATCGAGGTCCGACCCGATCTACTTGATGCCTATACTGGGTTAGCGGCGGTACTCCGAGTCGAACTCAAACAGGCTAAGGAGGCGGATAAAGTCGTCGTAATGCTGTTCAAGAACAACCAGGAAAATTTTCGTGCACACCTATTGATAGCGGACTATTGGCGCACGTTTTGGGGACTCGGCCAGAGCGCGTTTGAGTCTGCTAGTTTAGTTGCGGCGGCGCAAAAGTTAAAGGAACATGCGGAAGTTGCGGACGCGATCGCGAACGCTGTAGAGGTAGCGAAAAGACTGGCCCCAGACAATCTCGACGTCATCCTCGCTGTTTCGGACGTTTCACGCTTCCGTAGTTACAAACTGGCCCGATCACCTGACAAAGAGGATCGGGACAAGGCTGCGGCAGCGTTCACCGAGGCTCACGGCATTCTGAAAGCCGGGTTGGTCAAGTACCCTCAAGCGCCCGCACTTTATCTCGCCCTCGCCGCACGAGAATCTGAGCAGCGCCAGGAAAAAGATCCCGCGACCGTCATCAAGGACGGACTGGAGGCGATTCCCGACTCGCCCCCATTGACGCAGGCCCTCTTGGGCTATCAAATTCTTGCCGGGGACGCGCCGGGCGCGTCCGAGACGCTCGGTAAATTAAAAGGCCGCGGACTAACGCCCACACAAGCCGAACTCTACGAGGGGCGCATTCTAATACTCAGAAGTGAGTGGTACGAAGCCGCCGCAGCCCTGGAGCGCGTGCGAACGACCACAGTAGACAATCCCGCACTGGAGCGCGAGGCGAATCTGTACTTGGGGCGGTGTTACGAGCAATTGGGCATTAAAGATCGGCGGCTGGACGCCTTCAATCGGGCCGTCCCCGTCGATACGACGGACGCACTCTGGGTGCCCGCACTTTTGGGTGTTGCAGAAGCGGAGACGGCGCTCGGGAAGACGGACGCCGCACTACAAGTTTACATGAAACTCCAAACGCAAGCTCCCGGAGTGTGGTTGCAGGTCGCGCGCCTTCAAATGCTTAAGGCCCTCCAAACTCCCGCCGACAAGAACCGCAACTGGCGGGATACTGAAGAGGCGCTCAAGAACGCGGAACAGATTCTGCCAAAGAGCACGGATGTTCGGCTTCTGAGGGCGACCCTTCTCGCTACCCAGGGCAACGCGGCCGAAGCCCGAACGCGGCTCGAGGTACTCAAATCCGAGAGGCCCAAAGACGCGGCCGTGTGGATCGCGTTGGCGGCCCAGGATCAGCACGACGGGAAACCGAAACAGGCCCTCGAAACCCTCAACGCGGCCGAAAAAGAAATCGGAGATTCGCACACGCTTCGGCTGGCGCGCGCGAAGCTCTGGGTGGACGTCAAGGAGCCAGAACTTTCTCAAAAGCTTCAAACACTCGCGTCCGACCTGCACAAGTTCTCCCCCGAACAGCAGCGGTTTCTGCTCTCTGGGCTGGCGGAACTGGCAACGGCTACGGTGACCGGTCCGCTCGGGGGCCAGTTGTGGGACCGTGTGGCCGAGCTCCGGCAATTCGACCTCGGCGTCCAGTTGACCCGTTTTGACCTCGCAGTCCGATCCGGAGACGAGAGCAAAATCGCCAGTGTTTTGGAGAAAATCCGCGAGATCGATGGTGAAGCGGGGTCCGCGGCCCGCCTCAGCCGGGCCCTCGTCCTCATCTGGCGCGCTCAAAACAAGAAAGAGCCGGCCGGTCTCAACGAAGCCGACCTGCTGCTCGCTGGGCTGGAGCGCGAGCGAAGCGGACGGGCTCGGGTCGTCTTCGCGCAAGCTCTGGTCGACGACCTGCGCGGCCAGCCATCGGCACTCGCCAAGTATCAGAAGGCGGTCGAGGCGGGTGAGACGAGCCCCGATGCGCTCCGCCGACTAATAGAGCTGCTTCACGCGGCCGGCCGCTCCAAGGAAGCTGAAAGCTACCTCGCAAAACTGCCGAAAGAGGCCCTCGCGAACAGTTCGATGCTGCGGCTCGCGGCCGAGTTGTCGCTCCCGACCAATAAAGCTCTGGCCATCACCTACGCGGAGCGGACTATACCCGACAACTCAACAAACCCCGCCGAATACATTTGGCAGGGACAGATATTTTCCCGCGCGGGGGACGCGACCAAAGCCGAAGCCGCGTTCCGTAAAGCGACCGCGGTGCGCCCGGACGCATTGGACGGCTGGTTGGTACTCATCGAGCACCAGACCCTCACGCAGGGCAAGAAAGACAAGAATGAAGGCGAAAGAACATTTGACGAGGCCAAAGACAAGGTCGCCAAAGCCGAAAGGACGCTGTTCCTCGCCCTGGCGCATACGATCCTCGGAAAGGGTGATAAGGCTGCAGAAGCGTACAAACAAGCACGGGTAGAACGCCCCACCGATCTGCGGACACTTCAGGCAGAAGCGGATTTCTTGTTCAAATACGCCAAGTACGATAAAGACGGGCACAGCACGGAGGCAGTTGAAGCGTACCGGCGAGTGCTCGCGCTCTCGACCGCTTCGCCCGCCGATAAGGATGCCGCCCGACAAAGGATCGTACTGATCCTCGCCTCCAGTCCCAACTACGCCGTTTCTCGGCAAGCACTTTTGGAACTCGGGGCGGCGCAGGACGACCGCCGATCGCGGCTCATGGCGCTAGCGTTCCAGCGCGATCGGGCGAGCCGCTTGGAAGCCATCGGTATGCTCGAAGCCGACCGGAAAGGCACTGAGCGCGGGCTCACCCCCGAGGACCAGTTTTTACTCGCCCAGCTTTACCGTATGGTTGGGGATCGGAGCCAGGTGCGATTGGTCATGTCCAATCTGCTCGAGAAAAACGGCGAGGTTCCACTCTACGTTCGGTTCTACGGAAGCTGGCTGCTCCTGATTGGCGACTCCCGAGCGGCAGAGGAATGGGTGAAGCGCCTGGGCGCCCTTCAGCCCGATGCCTTCGGAACCGCGGAGTTGCAGGCCCGACTCGCCGCGGCCAAGGGCAAAGGGGACCTGGCCGCCGCCCGCAACATCATTGTCCCCCGTGCGGACCGGCCCGGCGCACCCGTGCAGGCCGTCGCAACCATCTGCGAGAGCATCAAACTTTACGAGGACGCCGAGCGGTTGTTCCAACGAGCCACGGACCGGGCCAAAGAAAAACGACCCGAGGCCCCGCTCGTGCTCGCCGGGTTCTACGGTCGCCGGGGCCGAACGGCCGACGCGCTCCGGATCTGCGACGAGGTTCGGAAAGCGGTTCCCGCAGCAACGGCGTTGGCGGGAAAGTTCGCGGTCGAGGCCCTTTACAGTAACCCCGTGTCCGCACCCGCAGACACGAACCGCGTCGCGGATTGGCTCGATGAAGCGGCCAAGAAAGCCGACGCAAAAACCAAAGCGATCCTTGTCCAGCTCCTCGCATCGGTCCGAAACCTTCAGGGGAACTACGCCGAAGCGATGCGGCTCTACCGCGACGCGATCGACACCAATAAGGACGACGTACTGGCCCTCAACAACCTCGCGTTCCTGGTCTCGGCCCAAGAGAAGAACCACGACGAGGCGCTCCGACTGATCAAGCGCGCCCAAGGTGCAGGCGGAACGCTACCAGAACTGCTCGACACCGAGGCCCTCATTCTCCTGCAAAAGAAGGATTTCGGAGCGGCGCGGCGGTTGCTTGAAACGGTCACCGTCGAGGACCCGAGTGGCACGGCGTACTACCACCTCGCGCAAGTGGAACTCGCCGCCGGGGACCGCAAGCTCGAAGCGAAACGGGCCTGGCAGCAGGCCGAAGATTTTGGGATCAAGCTCGCCGACCTGCACCCGCTCGAGCGCGCCGAGTTTGAACGGGTGTCGGCCCTCTTAAAGTAATCCCGCACGCGCCGACCCACTCCGAAAGTCGCCCGGGGCGCAGGGCCATTGAAAGTTTCACAGTGGTGAAGCGAGGAGGTTGATCGCTTCGTGGAATCGAGCGGCCAACCTCCGTATAGCGCGCGCATGGTTGTCGGCTTCGACGTGTGCGAGGAGATGAACGCTCACGTTGCGTAACGCGGCGAGCACCTGCGGCGCGGAACCGCGGCGCACCGGGCACGCATCCTCGCCCAGCGTCACGTCCCGGACGTAGTGCAGACTGTTCTCGATCCGCCCGTGCTCGCGCACCAACTCCAGCAGCCGTTTCGCGTCGGCCTTCTCCGGGGGCCGGCTGGTGATCCCGTGGACCACCTCCTCATACGCCTTGCCCTTGCGAATCCCCCAGCGGCGCACGCGGAACCCCTGCTTCAGCCCGGGCCACTTCGGATGCACCGTTAGGATCACCGTGCTCTCCAAACTCCGGTGCTCAACGCGCCCGTGCCCCTTCTCGGTCGTTCGCGCGAACCGTGGACCGGGCGCCGGTTCCTTCGGCGGCACCCGCCCGTCGGGGGGAAAATGTCGCCGCTTGAGCGGCGAATGCGAGTCCCGCGTCGATATCCACGGCCAGGGCATGCTGGTTGTCCTTGACCACCAGCACATAGTCATCGCCCCGATCGCGAACCGCTTGGCACACATCGGCTTGTGTGAACATCGCGTCGCCGGTGATGATGTACCCGCCCGGGCGCGGGGGCAGGATGTTGAGCAACTCCAGCGCGGCCTTGTACTCGTTGGTCTTGGTATCGACACGCAGTTGAGCCAGAACGGCTTGGAAGCGTGGCGCGAATGCCGCCAGGAGGTGAACGCCGGGTAGTTGCGCGGCTCGGTCGGCGCTGCCGCGAGCGCACTTGCCGTCCATGTTGACGACGAGCACGTCGTCGGGCGGCAGACGGGCCGCGATCCACTTACGCAGAACCGCCTCCAGCGCCCGAACGTCGACCCGCGGGAGCAGTTTGGAGAGCGTGGAAGCGGTGGGCAATCGTCGTCGTGGGAACCCTAGGAGCAAGGCGAAGTCGCCACCATAATCGTCGGCGAGTTGGATGATCGCACCGGGCGAACGTCGGCCCAAGAGGATGCCGACGACCAGCAGAGCGAGGATGGGAGCGAAAGGGAAGGACCGTCCCTTGTCATCTCGTGGATCGGGAACGGCGGCCAACGCATCCAACAGGCAAGTGGGAGGCATCGAAGCAACTCCAAGTGCCCGCCGCTCCAATTGCGACGGCGGGGCACCGGAATAGCACATCCCCCCATTTCACCAAGATGAAACTTTCAATAGCCCTGGCCCGGGGCGCGGAACTCCTTCCGCACCCCGATTCATTTCACCCGAGGTACCGATTGTGCCGATTAGATCGATACGATGTTGGAATGCCACGGCAGGGAGGCGCATATGGGCGCGATTCGGAAGACCACCGGCCCGACCTTTGCTCTGATCGCGGCGGTACTGGCCAGCGGAGGCTGCCTGAGCGCGGGTCCGCGCCGGCCATCCGTACCAACCGCGGATCTCCCACGCGAACTGGTCAAAGTTTCACTACCGGACTACCGGGTCGAACCGCCCGACGTGCTCCTGATCGAAGCCGTTCGTGCGATCCCCAAACCGCCGTACCGGGCCGAACCGCTCGACGTGTTGTTCCTTCAGCTAGCGGAGCCCATCCCGGGCGAGCCGCTGGCCGGACCGGTCAGCATCGAGTCGGACGGGACCATCAACCTCGGGGCCGGGTACGGAGGGTCGGTGAAGGTCGTGGGGTTGACGATCCCGGAAATCAAAGAGGTGATCGAAAAGCACCTCGAAAAAGTGGTCGGACTGAAGGGTCCGCGTCTCACGGTGTCGCTCGCCCAGGGGCGCGCGGCCCAGCGCATCAACGGCCCGCACCTCGTCCGCCAGGACGGGTCCGTTTCGCTCGGAACCTACGGAAGCGTCCGGGTGTCGGGCATGACACTGGCCGAAATCCGGCAGGCGATCGAAGCCCACCTGTCCGCGTTCCTCGAAAAACCCGAGATCTCGGTGGACGTGCAGGGGTACAACAGCAAACTGTTTTACGTTATTCAAGACGGCGGTGGGGTGGGGCAGACTGTGACCCGGTTGCCCATTACGGGCAACGACACGGTCCTCGACGCGATCGCGCAGTTGAACGGGCTCTCACCGGTCGCGAGCCAGGACCGGATCTGGGTCTCGCGCCCGGCGCCCGTCGGGGCCGGGCACCAAATTCTGCCAGTCGACTGGCGCGCGGTGACCGAGTGCGGGGACACGACTACGAACTACCAACTCATGCCCGGGGACCGCGTGTTCGTCGCCGCTTACCCGATGGTCCGAGTCGATAGCACGATGGCCCGGGCCTTCGCTCCCATCGAGCGCCTACTCGGGATCACTCTCCTAGGCACGAGTACCGCAAAAGGAATCAGGTTCTTCAACTCGTTCAACGGTGCCGGCGGCAGTGGCGGCAGCAACTAACGCGGCAATATAGTGGTACAATATCCCGGGTAAGGGTCGCGCCAACCCGAGCCCCGAATCACCCCCGCGGAGGAACCAGATGAAGTATCGCGTCATCGTGGCGGTCGGAGCTTTGCTTCTCGCCACAGAAGCCGCTTCCGCCCAGCCGCAAGTCGGCCCCCCTACGCAGCGCCCGGCGTTTAGCCCGTACCTCAATCTCGCCCGACAGGGTGGATCGCCGGCCCTCAATTACTATGGACTCGTTCGCCCCGAGATCCAGGCGCGCCAGTCGATTCAAAACCTCCAGGGGGCCGTCGGCGCGAACCAACAAGCGATCAGCAACATCGAATCGGGAGCGTCGGGCAGTGACGTATCCACGACGGGTCACCAGGCCGGGTTCCTGAATTACGGGAACTACTTCATGACCGGAGGCGCCGGGCAAATGGGCAACTCCGGTGGAACGAACCGCTCGAGCACCGGCGGAAACAATCGCATGAACGCCACCCAAATGCGCCCCCCCGGGCTGCCCGGGGGAATGGGGGGAGGAGCCCTCGGGACACCGCCCCCCCGGAAGAAGTAAACCCTCACTGTGTTTGCGTTGCCCGAGTTAACCGTGCGGCCCCGGTGATTCCTTCAGCGAGAAGAATCACCGGGGCCGCACGGTTAACAGTCGCGTTCGGAGCGATCGACATCAGCCAGACTTTTTCCCATTCGAGTTCGGCGCCTTTTGAACGAGGCGATCGAGGAACCACGTGTGCGCGTCCGCCAACAGGTGCGCTTCGTTGGGATCCACGACCCGTGGAACGGGTCTCGGAGCCGGTGGCGGCGGTGGTGGCGCAACGGTCGGCAGGGGGGCGGCGGCCGCCACTGCGGGGGCCACGATTGAAACCGACGGCGGCACCGGCGGGCGGGCATCGCGCATCAGCTCTTGGACCTGCCGCATCTGCTCGCACATCATCGCAGTGTGCTCCTGCTGCATCGTTGTGAACATCCGGGCCATCGTTACGAAGCACTGTTGGAACTGCTCCATCATCTCGCGGAGCGGAAGGCCGACCGCGTTCGTCGAGTCGGGCACCGGCACAAAGGGGGCCGGAACCCCGCTCATCCCGAACGGAACCGGCGGGTGCGCGGTCGAGGCGCCGACCCGCAGCAACAGCGAGATCTTCCCGAGTTCAATCAGATCGCCGTCGCGGAGCGACGTGACCCGGGTCGGGCGCCCGTTCAGAACGGTCCCCCCGCGGCTCAGCAAGTCGACGCACCAAATCCCCTCCCGCGTCTTCACAATGGCGCACTGAAAATACGCCACGGCCTCGTCCAAGAACCGGAGGTTACAGTTGGGATGGCGCCCGATCAGGGTGACCGGTTGATCGAGCGCGAAGCGCCCGTTCGGTCCACCCGGGGCGTGTACGTCGAGCGTCGCCAGCGGGACCGCGTCGGGGTTGAACCCGGGTTCGTGCCACTCGGATTCGCCCGGGAGTTCCCCCGTTGCGGTGATCTGAACGTCGAACATACCGATCCGGACCGTTTGCCCCGAGTGGATCCACCCGCGCCCCTGCCCCCCGTCGTCCCACAGCACACCCGTCCGGCTCCCGAGGTCGATGCAGTACGGCACCCCGTCGACGAGTTGCAGGTACGCGTGACACTGGCTCACGCTCGGATCGTCCAAGCGAACGCCGGCCCGCGGCGCGCGCCCCAAAAGGGCATACGGCTGTCCGATGCACTGGGACCGGACCTCCCCGCTCGTCCGGTGAACGGCGTGAACGTCGAGGCCGCCGGGTAGTCTGGTTGCCAAGGCGAATACTCCCGATGACGTAAGGGAAGTGGCACCATCTGACTGCGACATTCGGCACACTCGGGACGAGACTATTTTGGAGGCGCCCGCCGGCGCGCAGGATTAATCCCCTGGGGCTACCAATCAGTCTAGAGCACGGGACCGCGTCGCGGAACCGGAGAAGTCACGAACGCCATTGGGGTCGAATCCACCACATTTCGCGCCCCAGTCGCACAGGGTTAGTTTGCTTGCCCCGGTATCGATTGGCACTGACTTTCTTTATCTTTTCTCCGTCCGCCCTTGTCTCCGACACTTCGGCACTACTGGGGCCGTTACCGCGGCCGAGCCCACGCTCGACACAAGGGTCAGCGCCCGCTCGAAGCTCGAGTCCCGCCCTCAAAGGGTCGAGCAAATGAGACGAAGCCTTGCACGAAATCCGGTACCCAATTACCCGCTTCTGAGCCGGGTCGCCCACACTCCCGTTAGTCTCAATAATAATTCAATCGTCCCTATCTACGATTAATGTTTCGGCGAAACGGTGGTATCCGTTCAGAACAGGCGCGAATATTCATCGATTTTATCCGCACTTCCGTTGTAGACGGTGTAGTTGCCCGTTACCATTCCACCTCCTAACTCCGCTTTCGGTATTCGCCTAACACCAAACTCTGGAGTCGCCCGTGTCGACCGAATCCGAACTGCACTACATCTGCAAGCCCACCGCTCTACACCCCGTCGCCCGCGTGATCGATTTTCTCACCACGCAAGAATTCCTCGCCGATGAACCCGCGTGTAAGCGGCTCTGGGAACTCGTGTCCACGCACTTCCGCACGCGCAGCAAGTTTCTCGCCGTGTGGAGCGGGGTGCGGTTCGTCGCAGTTCACCGCGAATTGGACGGGCGCGCGGACGGGTTCCTCCTCGTGAATGCTCCGGTCAACTGGCAGATCGATTACGTGGTCGTCAGCCCCGAGGCTCACGGCCGCGGCATCGCGTCCGCACTCGTGACCGAGACCGCGAACCAAGCGTTCCTGCGGGGCGCCCCCTACGTCATGCTCACCAGCAAAGAGAGCCTGCGCCGCCTCTACGAAGGGTGCGGGTTCGTTCCCGTTTCCGAATCGCCCGCACTCGTCGCCGCAGACGGCACGACGATCTAAGGGCCTTTTGCGACACGATCCGAGCCAAATTAAACAAGCCATTCGGCACCCCGAAGCTGCGCGGGCCGCGGACACACCGTGCCCCCAGCGGCCCCGCACCGACACACTTGTGTCTCCACTCAAAACTCTTTCTCCTTTGCACGCCGGAGTTACCCCATGTGTGGCATCGTCGGATTCACCGGCCGCCGGGAAGCGTCGCCGATTCTGTTCGAGGGCCTGCGCCGGCTGGAGTACCGCGGGTACGACAGCGCGGGACTCGTGACGAGCACGGGGAACCAACTGCACGCGCGCAAGAAAGCCGGGCGCCTGGCCGAACTCGGTAAGCTGCTCGCGGTACAACCGGCTCCGGGGTGCCACGGGATCAGCCACACGCGCTGGGCCACCCACGGCGGCGCCACCGACCGCAACTCTCACCCGCACTTCGACGCCAAGAACGAGATCGCCCTCGTACACAACGGCGTGATCGAAAACTTTGCCACCCTCAAACAACAGCTCCGGGCCGACGGGGTCCAGTTCCGTTCGGACACTGACACCGAAGTGTTGTGCCACCTGATCTCTCGCTTCTACCGGGACGACCTACTGAGCGCGGTGACCGCCGCCCTCGCGCTGGTGAAGGGCACCTACGGCATCGCGGTCCTGTGCCGGCACGAGCCGGGCGTGATCGTCGGCGCGCGGTTCGGGAGCCCGCTCGTTATCGGGATCGGACCGGACGGGCACTTCCTCGCGTCCGACGCGACCGCGCTCGCCGGGTTCGCCGAAAAAATCGTCTACCTGAACGACCGACAGGTGTGCCAGATCGACGAAACGGGATACGTCATCCGGAACCAGGACTTCGACACAGTTGACGTCCCGGTCCACGACATCGCACACTTCCTCGGCGACGGGGACGCGGAAAAGGGCGAGTTCCCGCACCACATGCTGAAGGAGATTTACGAGCAGCCCGAAACGCTCGCAAACGCGATGCGCGGGCGCCTCGACTCCGACAACGCCACCGCACACTTCGGCGGCCTCAACCTCAGCGCCCAACAGCTCCGGCAAATCGACCGCGTGGTGATGACCGCGTGCGGCACGAGCTACCACGCCGCACTCGTCGGCGAGTACCTCTTCGAGGAACTGGCTCGCATACCCGTCGAGGTCGAGTACGCGAGCGAGTTGCGGTACCGGAACCCGCCGATGGACCGCAACACGGTCGTGCTCGCGCTCACGCAGAGCGGCGAAACGGCCGACACGCTCGCCGCGCTGCGGGAGAGCAAGCGCATGGGCCACACCACGCTGGCCATCTGCAACGCGGTCGGCAGTTCGATCGCGCGCGAGGCCGACGGCGGGGTGTACCTCCACGCGGGACCGGAAATCGGCGTCGCGAGCACCAAGGCGTTCACCTCGCAGGTGGCCGTGCTCGCGATGCTGGCCCTGTACCTGGGGCGCACCCGGCACCTGTCGAGCACCCAGGGCCAGCGCATCATCGCCGAGCTGCAAGCGCTCCCGGACGTGATCCGCAAGGCGCTCGAGTGCCACGACCAGGTGAAGCGCGTCGCGGCCAAGTACGCGGACGCGAAGAACGTGCTGTACCTCGGCCGCCAGTACCTGTACCCGGTGGCCCTGGAGGGCGCGCGCTGAAGCTCAAGGAGATCAGCTACATCCACGCCGAGGGGTACCCGGCCGCGGAGATGAAGCACGGCCCCATCGCGCTGGTGGACGAGAGCACCCCGAGAGCGTGTTCCTGGTCCCGCGGCAACGTGTTCGACAAGGTCATGTCCAACATGCAGGAGATCAAGGCCCGCGGGGGCCGGTGATCGCGATCGCGAGCCCCGGGGACCACGAGGTGGCGGCCGTGGCCGACGACGTGATCGAGATCCCCGACGTGCCCGAGTACCTCCAGCCCATCGTCACCGCGATCCCGCTCCAGCTCCTTGCCTACGAGATCGCGATCTTGTGCGGGTGCGACGTGGACAAGCCCCGCAACCTCGCCAAGAGTGTCACCGTCGAGTAATGGGTTAAATAGGCAATTTGAGATATGTGCGTCGAGGCTCGCAATAACAGGGATTTTTTCGCCTCGGCGCTCCATCTCGTCACAGACTGTGATAATTTCCCCTTACGCTTTAACCCGGAGTTGACACAACAACATCTGACGCAAATCGGTTGGAATTTGAATCCGTCGCAGTAACACCGGGCTCAAGTTTCAATCGAATCCGCGGGGCTCCATAATTGCCCGGAGCCACGAGGAACGGACGCCTCAAAATTATCTCTCAATTCCCCTCAGAACGGATTTCTGCGGGAATATCGCGAGAACTGCTGAGGAGCCGCTCCATGCCAAGCGTAACCCATTCCACCCATCGGACTCCAGCCGCCTCCGGCACCGACGTATCAAAACAAGCGCAACCGCGTCCTCCCGACCACCGCGGGCCAGTTAATCAAGGACCGTATCGGGCGCTTGGCCGTGTTCCTCGTGGGACCGTTCTTGGTCTGTGCGTACTTCGTGGTCGTAACCATGTTGAAGTTCACCGACCGGGGCACTAGTAGCTCCTCGCTCGAGAGTCGCTCGATTTCCCCGCACGTGGGCGGGGCACGCACTCCGTTTCGCCTTTGCGGAACCCGGAGCACGGTTGAGTCGCGATTTCAGAAACAGTGCCAGCCAACACGAACAAGCAATCGCTCCCGATCACCACTTCCAGCCAATCAGACGAATATCACAGGAAAACAACCACTAACAATGGCTAACATTTTCGGGGCCGCAATTGTTAGCCATTCGACACAAACACATAAACCACAATTTGTTACGAAAAACGTCAAAAAAGCTCGCGCCCGCAGTGGGCGCTGATTGGTATTTCGTCTTTTGACCCCACCCAATCTGATCGCATGTCCACAATTTTACGCCGCACCTCATGGGCACACGAACACTAAATGTCGAATCAGAAATGGCGTGCCGGAGTCGACGTTGATTTCGTAGGATTCGGCCACAGCCACCACAGGAGCACCTCGTGCCCGACGTTTTCGCCCCGGAGCCGAGTCGGGCCGACGAACTCGTCTCGTGCATCATGCCGACCCGCAACCGGCGCGTTCGTTCCGCTCGCGCGCTCCACAATTTCCTCGCGCAAGACTACCCGAATAAAGAACTCGTCGTGATCGACGACGGCACCGATTCCGTGGCGGATCTGGTCGCGGGCGCCCCGGCGTGCGCTACTTCCGGCTCCCCGGGGTGGTAACGATCGGCGAGAAGCGCGACCTCGCGTGCGAACTCGCGCGGGGCGTTAATCGCCCAGTGGGACGACGACGACTGGTTCGCCGCCGACCGACTGAGCTACCAGACGGAACCGTTGCGCCCGGGCGCGGACGTCACCGGGCTGGTGACCGATCGCGTGCTCGTTTTGCCGGAAGGCGAGTTCTGGTCGATCCGCCCCGCTGCACGCGCGGATGTTCGCCGGGGACGTCCACGGGGCACGCTCGTGTTTCGCAAATCGCTACTCGACAATCAGATACGGTACCCAGCCGTTAACTGTGGCGAGGACGCGACCCTTCTCCGTGCCATACTCGGGCGCGGCCACCGGCTGTGCCGGCTCCCGAACCGCGGCACCTTCGTCTACGTCCGCCACGGCGCGAACGCTTGGCGCTTCGACACCGGGCCCATCTCGACCCCGACGGCTGGCTCCGTGTTGAAGCGCCGGACACGTTTCCCCGTGGCACACTGGATCACTACCGATTAGCCGCGAGGTAACACCGGGAAGGTGAACCCCGCCCGCCAGGGCGGGGTGCTCGCCTCCACCCACCGCCCTGGCGGGCGGGGTTCACCTGGGGTCGGGGCGAGCAGTCGATGCGAGCGCCAGGGCGATGAGCACACCCACCGCCCTGGCGGGCGGGGTTCACCTGTGGTTTTGAGAAGGCAGGAAGTGCAAAAGCCGGGCGCAACGTGCGCCCGGCTTCGTTATTGGCACTCTCCTCTTCCCCTTCAATCCGCGAAGCGAACAGCGATAGTCACTTCTTCAGAGCACCGACCTTCGCGGCGTTGGTAATCGTGCTCTGAAGTGTGATCGACCCGGAGTCGGGGAGTTCGGCGGTGATGTCGATGATCGTTTCTCCCTTCGCGTCCTCGAATTCGACAGTGCCATCAATGCACGTATCGAGCGTGCCCTTGAGGACCACTTTGCTACCGGCCGTGGTCTTGAACGATTGTCCGTCGAGTTCGACCTCGGTCACAATAACCGTGACCGTGAGCTCGATGACACCGAACTGCGCCCCGTTCCGCTTATAGGCTTTCAGCAACGTCCCTTCGATCGTCGATTTCTCCGCATCGACCTTCATCTTGTCGTCGCCGAGTGTTTTGAACATTTTCGCGCTCTCGGCGGCGGGCACCTTCCAGTTCTCGCCAACCTTGACCGCGTTTTGGGGCATGAAGTCCCGACTGTTCGGCCTGTTGTTCTTCTTGAAGCTCTTGTATAACTCCGGCGCGTCGCGTTCGTCGAGCGCCTTGCCGTCAATGCTGAACTGGTACGCACCGCCCTTCTCTTCAATGAGAACGGCCTTCCCCGCGTACACGGCCCTGGCTTTCTCACCCCGAACGGTTTTCTCGGCGACGGTATATTTTCGCAGCAGTTTCGTGGCCCGGGAGTCGCCGGCCTTCTTCTCCAGGATCTCCTCGGTGTAGGACTCGCGCGAGTCCGTTGTCGCGTCGTCCTTTTCGTTCGTGTCGGCGGTGTCGACGAAAACCGTGACCTTCGTCCCCTCGCTCTTCTCGGTCGCGCTCGTGTCGCCCTTCTTGCCCTGATAGAGCTTGATGGTGTACGTTTCGTCGGCGGCCCCGGCGCCCGCGGCACTCAACCCGACCACGAGCACACTCGCCAGTAACGTCCTCATCGACTTTCTCCGCGTTGCGTTTGGTGCGCCCGGGCCGAACGCCCGGTTCTCCCTACGAAGCGGAAATCTCGATTGGGTGTTACCCGAGAGTTGTTCGACCCGCATCCGCGGGACGGTCGCGGCAGTTGGGGAAGTTATTTCGGAAGGTACCCGCGGTACGCCGGTGAGAAGCCGATCCCGAACGCCTCGCCGGGACCGTGGTAGTGCCCCTGGGTCGAATTGTCCCCGCCCGTGTGGTCGCCGAGGCTCGGTACGTGGAAGTAGCTCTTCCGCCCCAGTTCACTCACGGCCAGCGAAATCACCTCATCGGTTCCGACCGTGTCACCGTGGGTCCGAACGGTGCGCGAGCTCAGAAGCGCCCGAAGGCCCGTGCGCGTGAAGCACCACGCCAGCGCGCCCCACGTGCCCGCCCCCACTGGCACGTGGCGCCAACCGGCCGGTCCGCTCGCATCGGGCAGGTTGTGGCGCGGCGTGTATAGAGAAACGTACCCCCAACTGTCGCGCGGGAGTACGTCGATCGCGTGCTGAAGGGCCAGCGCCGCATACGAGCTGAACCGCACGTCGTCCTCACAAATCAGGAGAAACGGCGCGCCCGTTCCCTCGAGCATCCACCGGGCCGCCGACAGCCAGTTCCCCCACAACCCGAGTCGGGCGGCGTTCGGGTGAAGGACCAGCCCCGGGTGCTCGGGCACCGGCGCCGCGGGTTCGGCGAAGACGTGAACCGGTTGCGCGAACCCCGCGCGCCGGAGTTCCGCGAGCGTTTGTGGCAGCGTCGCGACCGGGCGCGGCGCGGTGATGACCCCGACCGCGACGAGGTCGGGGTGGTACTCGACGCGGACGCCCGGCGCATCCGGCTCGGTGCCCCCGGCGGATGCGGGTTCGTGGTCCACATACGGGCACCGTGCCCGGCACGTTTCGCTCGGCACCAACCCCGTGCGGAGCACGAGTCGGTCCGAGTAACACAACCACCGGTCGGGGAGCAACTCCTCCCCGCGGTGCCGGCACGCGGGCAAATGGGCGGAAGACATTTTGGCAGGGTCTCTCGATGAGATCCGGGAACGAACCACGGCGCCCGATCGACTCGTTTTGCTGTGCTGTTTTGTCCGCGATCACGCGGGGGTCACAACGAGCGCGGGAACACCGGGTTCGTCCGACTCGCACACAAAGCGGCTCGCCCCGTTCGCGCGCCAGGTGCTCGTCACCCAAACCAATTCCACGCGCTGCCCCGCGACGAGGATCGCGCCCCGCAGGAGCGCCCCCGTACCGTCCACCCGGTGCATCAAGCGGAGGGTCGCCTCGTGGATCACGTCCGTGCCCCCGAGCGCCCGCCAGAACGGTTCGGACGGGCTCGACTCTTCGGGCACGTACCGGAGCACCGTTCCGGGCGCCCGGCCCAGCGCCCCGGCCAGTTCCGCCGCCGGTCCGCGCGCCGGTTCCCCCGCTACCGCGAGCGTCACGCGGACCTCGCGCGGCACCGCGTCGAGGTCCGGGGACACCACTTTCGGGACCATGTGGGTCGAGGACCCTGACGAACTCGCCGGGCACGCGGGGTACGCCCTGGAGCCGTGGGTCCACGCGGTGTACTCGCCCCAGACCGCGACCAGGTCGTTACCCGTAGTGCCGCCCGGGACCGGGTGGGTGATCGGGAGCGCGGTGACGGCGTAGCGGGTCACTCCCGACTCGGTAAGCGGGTTCGCGGGGACGGTCGTCGCCGGGTTGTCGTAGACCTTCACGTGGAGCGCCCTCAACTGGAACTCGGCGTTATCGGCATCGATCACGCCGCCAATGGTGATCCGCCCGCTCGCGCAGGGGGCGCTGTTGATGGTTATGGTCGGGGTCGCGAAACGTGCCATGACGATCGCCTTCAAAAGCACATAGCCGAAGGAGAGGCCGGCCAGAATTCCGCCGAAGCCCACCAGCGCGAATTGGGCGAAATGGTCCATTACGGTCCCTCCGGGGCACGCGGTTTGGAGTCGATGAGTAGGGGAATAGAAGCGCCGTCCAGCGTCAGGTTCGAGAACAGGCCCTCGCTCCTGCGGGTGTACACACCGAACGGCCCGGTCGCGGGCAGTTGGAGCTCGGGCACAGCGCCCCCGAGTTCCTTGTACTCCACGTCGTTGAACCACACCTCGGCCAATCGCTTGTTCCGCACGATCACGCGGAGCTTGTTCTCCTCGTGCAGGGCCGGAACCGGCGCGCTCTCCAGGGTCTTCCCGTGAACGGTAGGGAGTTGCGCGTCGAACCGGTAGCTCTCGACCGACCGGTTGAGATGGGCCTTGTTGTCGCGGTCCACGACGATCTGGATCAACTCGAAGTCCACCGTGCCGGTGGCCGGGTTCAACCGGTGCCCCAGGAACAGCCCGATCCAGCCGACGTTGTTGAGTTGCCGAAGCGTCGCGCAAAACTCCCACGAATCGGCCCTTGCCTCGCCGAGCTGGAGCAAGCCGACCACGTCGGTCGATACCTTGAGCCGGTTCGCGGGGAGTATTTCCCACTTGCACTCCGCGCGGCCCGTGGGCCAAACCAGCTCCTTCACCGCGGGCACCTTCGGGGCGGGCTCCACGTGTGCGATCGCCCCCGAGCGATTTCCCCCGGCATAGACCACGTAGCCGATGAAGCCGGCCAACAGGAGCACGGTCCCGGCCCCGACCGCGGCGGGCTTCAGCCAGTCCCCCGGAGCCGCGGCGCGCCGCGCGTGGGGCGCGACCGCCGGCCGGGTCGTTTCCGCCAGCCACGCTTCGAGGTCGGCGGCCAAATCCTGCGCGGTCCGGTAACGATCGCGAACCTCTTTGGCGAGGCACTTCAGGCAGACGCGCTCGAGTTCCTCGGGAACGGCGGGCTCGACGGTGCGGGGCGGGCGCGGCTCGCGCCGTAGGATCAGTTCCCGGTACTCTTCGATGTGCGTGGCCCGGAACAGCGCCCGCCCGGTGAGCAGTTCGTAGAGCACGGCCCCGAGCGCGTAGATGTCCGCGCGCCCGTCGAGCAAGTGCGTGTCCCCGCGGATCTGTTCGGGCGGCATGTACGCGAGGGTGCCCGCCACCCGGCTCCGCTCCGCGAACAGTTCGTCCTCGCGAACGGCCAACCCGAAGTCGGTGAGGTAGACGTTACCGGACCGGTCGAGCAAGATGTTGGCGGGCTTGACGTCCCGGTGAACGAGCCCGGCGAGGTGCGCCGCGTTCAGCGCACCGGCCACCGACGCGACGATGCGCGCGGCCCGATCGAACGGGAGCCGGCCGGCTTCGGCGCGGACCCGAAGGCTCTCGCCCTCGACGAACTCCGAAACGATGTACCACCCACTCGCGCTCTCGACCACGTCGTGAACCTGAACGAGCGCCGGGTGCCGCAGCGCGGCCGCCTTGCGAGCCTCCCGGAGAAACGTGTCGCGCGGGAGCTCGCGCCCGGGCTCGCGCGGAATTTGGGCCTTCACCGCCACGAATTTTTGCAGCACCGGGTCGAACGCCTGCCACACCTCGCCGAACGCCCCTCGACCCACCATGCGAACGAGCCGGTAGCGCCCCAGGAGCTGGCCGGGCGCGGTCGATTCGTTGCACCCGGTTCCGACGAAGAACGCGGGAGCCGGTTGCGGAAAGCTGAGCGTCCCGCGCCCGTCCGCGGAAATCGTGGGTTCGCCGTTCGGCCCCGAAATGTCGAGGGACGGCGGGCCGAGTGGGGGAAGGAGCTTGTTGTGCGATTCGACGGTCGGTGCGAGTTGCGGCTCCCCGCACATTCCGAGCAAGTGGTCCAACCGCCCGGCGACTTCGGGGTCGGTGGTTCGCAGCTCTTGCAAGTAGCGCTCGGCCCCCGCGGTATCGAGCGCGAAGAGTTCGTCGAGGGCCGCGTTCAGGCGCTGGTCCGAGTCGGGTTCCATCGGTGGCGCTCCGTGGTTCCGGACGGTTTCGAGCCTCGCTGGGGTCGGGGAGAGGGCGACCTCACCATGAAACTACCAGATCCAACTAAAAATCGAAACATGTTACACATATTTGGTCTTCCGCGCCGACGGCGCCCGCGCGATCACGTCTCCGCGGGCGCCGGTCTCGGGCTTTGCGCGCAGGTTTCGCTACCGGTGCGAGCGACCTCTTTCGCACGGCGAGCGCCTCGCGATATTCGTTTCGGGAGGTCGGGGCCGCGAACGATCGGAGTTTTCTTGGCAGTTCGCGACGGCCCCACGCAACGAAGTTGTTCCCAAAAGGTGCCTTACGCCTTCACGAGCCGGAAGACGGTGATTTCGGGACGCACGTTGAACCGCACTCGGAGTAGGTGCCCCAACCCGCGATTGATGTAGAGGGAGCGCCCGTCCCCGAGGTCGAACGCCCCCGACGTGTAGCGCGTGTTCGATACGGGAAGTAGCGGCGGGGCCAGAAACGGCGGCTTGCACTGCCCGCCGTGCGTGTGCCCGGAGAGAACCCACCCCCGGTACCGGCCCCAATCCACCGGGGAATCAACGGCGTCGGGGTTGTGGCACAACACAACGGCCGGTTCGTCCGCGGTCAAGCTCGGGAGCACGGCCGCGGGGCGGAAGTTCGGCCCCCACATGTCGTCCACGCCAACAATGCGAAGCCCCGCGACGACGTGGCTCGCGTTCCGCAACACGGTGATGCCCACATCCGTCAGCCGGCGCACGAGCTGCTCTGCGATCCGCGAATCGGACCAGCGCTCGCCGTAATCGTGGTTCCCCAGCACCGCGAACGTACCCAGCGGCGGCGCGGCGAGCGCCTCGAACACGCGCGCGACGTCCTCAATGCGTTCCGAGTTTCCCTGACTCATGAAATCGCCCGTGACAGCAACCAGATCGGGCTGCAGGGCGGACAGCTCCCGCAAACACGCCGCGAGGTAATCCGAATCGACGCGCGGGCACACGTGTAAATCGCTCACTTGCGCGAGCGTCTTGCCGTCCAGTTCCGGGGGCAGGTTGTGAACCGGCATCTCGCGCCGCACGACCGTAACCCAGTGCGGCTCGATGCGCCAGGTCCACACCCCGACCCCCAGCGCCGCGGCGCCGAGTCCCAATACGAACCGGCGGCGCGTCAATCGAATTTTCATGGGCGCTCCATCGCTACTCGGGCCAGAAACGATCGCCCGATTTGTACTCGCCAGAAGACGGCTCATTCTACCCGCCCGCAGAAAACGCGCACAACTGCGATACGGTGTCGGCCGAGCCGTCGCGGAGCCAGCCGTCGAGTTGCGCCGGGTCTTTAAGCTGCTGCCCGCGTACCCGCGGAACCGCCACGAACCCGCAGCCCACGCCGTCCACCGCGGTCATGTCGCCCCACAGTTTCTCGAACTGGCACACCGGGTACACGTCCTCGTGCCCGTGCCCCCAGCGCTTCTTCACGTCCTTCAGCGTCACATAGGTCGGCAGGCGCGTCGCCATTTGGCTCACCGCAGCGCCCACGCGCACAGGGTCCGAAAGGTCGCTCCGCGTGAGACCGAAGAAGCTCAGAAGCCCGTCGATGTCCACCCAGGTTGTCAGCGAGTTGTAGTAGCTGAGGGTGAACTCTTCCTCTTCGCGCGGCATCGCCAGACCTTCGAGAATCCGCACCCGGCCGTTCACGCGCGCCAGTCCGCCCCCTCGATCCTCGAGCCGCCGACCGATCACCTCGAACGTGAGTTGCCGACCCGATTCGAGGTGCAAACCCAGTATTGCCGGGTCGAGGTCGGCCCCGAGCGTGTCCACGTTGTGAACGAGGAGCGTTTTCAGTTGCGGGCGCTCGGCGAGCAAATCGCGCAGCACACCATTGCGGAGCAAATTGGGCACCTCGTACCAGTGACCGACCGGGTGCAGGCACTGGAGCGGCTCGTTGTCGGTATAGTCCGCGCCCTCCCCCGCTCCGCGCGCCCAGCCGATGAGCGCGGCGTGGGCGCTCTCGCGCACCCGTTGCTTGCGCTCGTCGAGCACCTGGTGCGCGGTTTCTTCCCACGCGAACCGCAGGTCGCGTTCCATTGGCACCAATCGCAACCCCACGGACAGCCCGCGCGAAAGACGCACCGGTCCCGGGTAGCCGTAAGACCGATTTTCCTGAAGGTGCGCGGCAATGGGGTCGTGCGTGAGGTACCCCGTGGTGAAGACGTGCGGCACCGGCGCGCCGAACGTGTTCGAGGTGCGCTGGCTCTTCGCGAGGTGGATTTCGAGGAACGTGCGGTGGTGCCCGGCGAGTCGCGCGAACGGGTGCAGCGCCTTCACCACGCCCGCGCCCTGGGTCCACCGACTGCCCGCCCCGGCCGCCAGCGTCACCACCGCGACCTCCCCCGCGGCCAGCGCCGCGCGCCCGCGCGATTCGTGGGCCGCACTCAAACCGCCGCGTGCGTCCACCACGTCCCCCGCGCGCACGTCCTCCACAACGGTCGAAGCCGGGAGCCGGTTCAGCGCGAGGCCGATGAGTCCGCGGCGCAGGTCGGTGCGGATGCGCTCGTGCTGGTCGCGGTCGAAGCCGTTGGCGGTCAGCAGTTCGGTGATATTGCCACTCCGCGTCGGGGAGGTCGGCGCGCTCGGCAACATCCGGTCGAAGAGCGATTCCACCAGCCCGGACAGATCGGGGTTTCGGCGGGCGGCCTGCCCCACGCGGTCGAGTTCCGCGCGCCGGGACGCGGGCACGGCGCGCGGGTCTTCGCGCAACCAGCGCGGCACCAGGAGTGCGTAGTACCCGCGCGGCAGCAACGCCTCATCGAGCGGAAGTAAGTCGGCGGTGGTGCCGTTCGGGTTGATCGCGAAGTCGTAAACGACCGGTTCCATCGCGAACGGCAGGCTCGTTCGCAGCGCGTTCCGCAAGCGCCCCATTTCCGCACGCAGATAGGTTTGTGCTTCGCGCTTACGGTTCGGCGCGACCATGAACCCCATCCCGCCGCCGGACATGCCGCCGAGCATCCAGAAGCCCCAAAAATCCGTGCCGAATTGTGCCCGCGCGGACGCGATCAGCGCTTCCGTAAAGGCATTCGTCGCGGCCGGGATAACCGTTTGAATCGGCCCCGCGAAGTTCCGCGTGGTGGCGCCACCGAGTTGCTTCACATCGCCACTCTGGAGGTGAGACGCGATTTCGTCGAAGATCCCGAGCGCCTCCTGGCGCGCGGCCCACTCGCGCTCCTCGCGCAGCAGGTACTTTTCGGTGACCATCTCCAGAACCGGGCCGACGTTCTGCGCCATTCCGCCGTGAACGAGTACCAGACTGTCTTCGAGGCGCTGGCGGGCTTCGGGCGACACGCGATCGGGGCCGAGGACCGTGTGGCGCGGGAGGAGCCGCCCGCGGCTGACGCCGAACTCCGGGTCGCCCTCCGCCGCGAAAGTGCCTTCGATGAGCTTGATCCCGGGCCACACCCCGCCCGAGTCCTGCCACCCACCACCCGACCCGCCGATCCACTCGCCCAGAATCGCGCGGGCGGCCACGAGCCGGCGCTCGGATTCCGTGAGCCCGCCCGTCAGCGCCTTCGCTTGCCCGGTCGCGCGCATACACACCGAAATGAGGGCCGCGAGCAAGTTCGTGGACACCGCGAGCCGCGAGCCCTTCGGGATGTCGTTCACAACACTTACGAGTTCGATGCCCAACCCCGGCCCGACTAACGCTTCGAGCACCTGCTTCAGTTCCTGGCGCACGCCCTCCAGCCCAGGCGGAATCAGACCCGACGCGATGACCGCCGCTTTCAGCAGCCCCAAGTAGTCGCGTGCGAAGTCGAACACCTCGGCGAGCGACTTCACATCGGCCGCGGTGTCGAGATCGACGCTGACGAGCCGCAGCACCGGTTCGTCGATCACGCGGAAGTACACCTCGATGGGCGGGCGCGGGTGCGCGTCGCGCCCGTTCACCCCGAGGTCGATTGACACGTTCAGAACGCGCGCGCCTTCGGGGTAGTCCATCCCGAGGAAAAAGATGTCGCTCCAGCACGAGTGCGAGAGGTCCATGCGCACCGGCGTGCGCTCGCGCAGCACCGGGAACGCCCCGCCCGGGGTCGCTCGGGTGCGCAGTTCGGGGCGCACCCGCAGCGGGTGCTCATCGGCCGACCCGGTGCGGAACATCCACCGGTTACCCGCAACCCCGCGGACGCTGGCGCGCACCTGATCCGCCAGTGTTTGGAACGCGAGCGCGTGGTGCGCCACGGCCAGCGCGCTACACACGGGATCGCTCGGCCCGCGGGCCTGTTCTTCGGCACGGAACAGGCGCACGGCCTCGTCGAAGCGCCGGGCCAACAGGCGCTCGACGCCGGCATAGGGGATGCGCCCGCTGGTGGGGAGTTCCGGGCGCGCGGGCAGGTGGAACCGGTCGATCGCGTAGAGGAAGAACAGCGCGCGCACGCGGTCGTAGAGGTTCGTGCTGGCGCGGCGGAACCGGTCGAGGGCGGCGCGCTCGGCGAGCAGTTCGGAATAACTCAGCTTGCGGCACGCGGCGGCCAGCGGCGTGTTCCGCACGGCGGGGTCAGAAGACGTGATGATGTCGAGGAGCATACGTATCCGTGCGAAGATGGTGAGCCGCACCACGGTAGAATCGCGCCGGGGGCTGCCCCCGATTACGCGCTCCATCATTCGGCGGCGCCGTTCCGCTGGGCGAGGAGTTCGACGATTTGGGCCAGGATCTTCTCGCGGTCCACACCGTCGAGGGCCAGCGCGAGTTGGGCCGTGAGCAGCCCGTACTTCAGTCCAATGTTGTGTCGCTGACCGGCCACTTCGAGTGCGAGGTAACGCTCGCGTCGGGCGAGTTCAGCGAGTGTGGACGACAGATCGAGCGGGCGCCCGCCGCGGTCCAGTGCCGCTTGTTCAGCGAGGATGTCCATCACCAGCGGTGTGAACACGTGAATGCCGAAGAAGCACAAATAGAAGCCGGCCCGCACCCCGGGCACGGAGAGCACCTGTTCGGCCTCGCTGGGCGTGGGTTTTTCGAGAACGTGCTGAATTTCGTAGAGATCCGGGCGCAGCGCGACCCGGCGCCCGCCCACGGTCCCGTAGAACCGCAGCACGCTCTCGCGCGTGGGCTGCACCGCCGACACCGCGCACCCTTCCGCCCGCGCCAGGTCCGCCACTTGCCGCGCGGACCGCGTCGCGCCGCGAGCCACATACAGGTGGTCGCTGACGAGGTGAAGGAACGGCTGGCCCGCGGTAAACGCGCGCGCGAGCAGCACCGCGTGCCCGTAGCCGAGCGGTTCGGGCTGCGTGACGAAGGTGAGTAGCGGCGCGTGTGGCCCGGCCGCGGCTCGGTAGACCGATTCATCACCCGGGGCGATCACCAGACAGACGGCCTCGGCCCCGGCACCTACGACTTCGTCGAGGACGATCTCCAGCGCCTTTTTCTCGACGCCGTCCCGATCGACCAGCGTTTGAACGGGCAACGCGCGCTGCCCGCGCCCGGCGGTAGTAATGACCGCCCTGGTGATTTTCATCGTACCGCACTCGCCGAATGAGGAAACGCCCGCGACGGGTAGGAATAGGCAATGAGAACCGAGAAAGGAAGGGCCGCGCCGGGCGGTCGCATAACGGGCCGCGTCACGCACGTTATGCGGGCACCTGTTGAACCGTCCGCCCCCGCGCTGCGTACTGGAACCGTCGCGCCTCACGAGGGCATCCGATGGGCGAACTGCGGCCGGCAAACGTGATCGCGTTCGGGTTGTTGGGGCTGTTCGTAGCGGCGCTCGTTGTGACCGGAATTGTCAAGGCCCGGCGCGGGGGCGAGCACGCCAACCGCGAGGAGGAGCGCCGCCCGCGCTCGATGGCGGCCGAGGGTGATCCGGCCCTCACGGACTGGTTCCGAAACATGGACCGGAACACCGACGGGAAGCTCACGCGAGCCGAATTCATCGGGACCAATGAGCAGTTCAAGCGGATCGACACGGACGGCAACGGCGAAATCTCGCCCGCCGAAGCCCGCGCCGCGGACGACTGGTTCCGCCACCTCGTGCCCAACTGATACGGGCATTGCGAACCATTCTCGCTTACCGCATTCGTGCGCACGATCCGCTCGCTCCGCGAGCCTTTGCCCCGGCGCTTGCATCGGCCAGCGGTCCGGGTATCGTGTGAACCTGTTCTCGTGGTCGGTTTAGCTCGCTGCGTTGCAGCGGGACGATGTTGCGTCGTCCGAGCAGATTGTGCCCTTACGACACGAGGATCGCTTTTTCCGGCCCGCTTGGGGTTCCGTTCAAACTAACGTTGGAACAGCCGGCCCCAACCCCGCCCGTCGGGGTTGTGTTCAAACGCCAGTTTAAACGGAACCCCGGCGGGCCGGTGAGCGCTCCGCGTTCCGGGTCGGAAGTAAACGCCACGGGAACACGGCCCGATTCCGGCGGAACACGGACGTTCCGCTACTCCACGGGCGCTGGCGCGGGCACCAGTTGCACGTCGGCCAAATCGAGCTTGCGCCCGTCTTCCGATCGCAGTTCTAGCTGAACGCGCTTTCCCTTCTTGCGGTCCACGAGCGCGAACTCGGACTCCCCGCACCCCCACTGCCCCAGTGCGACCAACACGAGCAGTAGCCCCCTCCCCTTCTCCGTAAGCACGTACTCCTTGTATGCACTCCCGTCGGACGCGGGGACCATTTCCAGCACCCCGTCGGCGACCAGTTTCTTGAGCCGCACCGTGAGGATGTTCTTCGCCACACCCAGGCTCGTCTGGAACTCCCCGAACCGCTTCTTCCCGGTAAACGCATCCCGCACAATCAACAGCGCCCACCAGTCGCCCACCGTGTCCAACGACCGCGCAATCGGGCACTCCTCCTTCGCGAAACTCGTGCGTTTCATGGCTCCCTCCGAATATTCCGAGCTGGTTGCAAGATGCAACCACACTTTCAGTATACCTCGTTAAGTTGCAAATCGCAACCACTAACGAGGAAAGAAGCCATGACCGCCTTTAACCTGTTGCGTCCTGCCGGGCGTAGGGCCGCATTTTACCCAGTCTAAACGGCCATACTTTTTCGTTCGGATACTCTTGACAGCGTGATGGGGCCGGGTATAGCCGCCGGTTCTCTGCGCTATCCGCGGATTATCGGGGGGAGTTCCGCATGGACGCGGTCGATACACCGGTTCCAGGTCGCTATCCGCACCGCCGCGCTCGCCGCGCGGCGCTCCGGGCACTCGTGATGTTCCTGCCGCTCGCGTGCGTACTCACGCTGTGCGCGGTGGTCGCCTACGCCAACCAGCCGCCCGCGGTCAGCGCGCCCAAGTCGGCGGTACTCCCGGCCGCCGGGGACGGTACCCGCGACCCCAAGAACCCCGAGTGGTCCACGGACCCGGCCGACCCGTTCCCGATGCCCCCGGAACTCGCCAACGTCGAGCTGATGAAGCAGACGCACGAAGAGGCCTACGCCAAGTCCGCCGGGTGCATGGTGTGCCACAAGGGGGTCGGCGACCCGCACGGCAAGGACACGCTCCGCATCGGCTGCACCGACTGCCACGGCGGGGACGCCTCGTGTACCGACAAGAACAAGGCGCACGTCCTGCCGAAGATGCCCCAGTTCTGGACCAGCACCGCCAACCCGGTGCGGTCCTACACGCTGCTCAACAACGAATCGCCCGCGTTCGTCCGGTTCATCAACCCCGGCGATTTCCGCATCGCGCACATCAGTTGCGGTACCAGCGGGTGCCACCCCAAAGAGGTGCAAACGAACCGCAAGCAGATCATGAACACGGGCTGCATGTTGCTCGGGGCCGCGGCGTACAACAACGGCACGCTCCCGGTGAAGCGCTCGATCATCGGCGAGGCCTACGGCATGAACGGCGCCCCGCTGATGCTCAAAACGTACCCGCCGCCCACGCCGGAAGAAGAGAAGCGCGGGGTGGTGGCCCAACTCGTGCCGCTCCCGCGGTTCGAGATGAGCCAGCCCGGTAACGTGCTGCGGATCTTCGAGCCGGGCGGCCGGTTCCTGCCCGAAATCGGCATCCCGGAAATGAAAGACGAGCCGGGGCGCACGCGCGTCCGGCTCAGCCTCCGCGGGCTGGGCACCAGCAACCGGACCGACCCCGTGCTCGTGAGCGCGAACAAGACGCGCCTCTTCGACCCCACGCTGAACTTCCTGGGCACCAACGACAACCCCGGCGACTACCGCAGCAGCGGGTGCTCGGCGTGCCACGTGGCCTACGCGAACGACCGGTCCCCGGTCCACTCCGGGCCGTTCGCCAAGTACGGCAACCGCGGGACCAGTTTCAGCGACGACCCGACCATTCCGAAGAACGAACCGGGCCACCCGATCGAGCACAAGTTCACCAACTCGATCCCGACCAGCCAGTGCATGGTGTGCCACATCCACCCCGGCACCACGGTCATGAACAGTTACATCGGGTACATGTGGTACGACGAGGAGTCGGACGGGAAACACATGTACCCGGCGAAGCAGAAGAACCCGACGTCGGAAGAACTGATCCGCTCGATGCTGCGGAACCCGAACGAGTCCGCGGCGCGCGGGCACCTGTCCGATCCGCAGTTCACCGCGGACCTCGTGAACCTGAACCCGCACTTATCGAAGAACCACTTCGCGGACTTTCACAGCCACGGCTGGGCGTTCCGCGCGGTGTTCAAGAAGGACAAGAAGGGCAACTACATCGACCACGCCGGCGGGTTCGTCGGTCCGCCCACCGCGGAGAAGATGGCCGCGGGCGTCGACTGGCCGAACCAGGCCCGCAAGTTCCACCAGGACACGAAGTTCCCGGACCCGAAGACCGGCTCGCAGGCCGCTCGGGAAGCCGAAACCAAGCTCAACGACTCGTGTCGCGCCGGGAAGCCCGTTCACATGATGGACATCCACATGGAGAAGGGGATGCACTGCGTGGACTGCCACTTCTCGCAGGACATGCACGGCAACAACCGGCTCCACATGGAGGTGCGGGCCGCGATCGAGATCCAGTGCGTGGACTGCCACGGCACCGCGGGCACCCACGCCACGCTGAAGACGTCCGGCCCCGCGAGCTACACCTCCGCGCCCGACGGGAAGGGGCGGAACCTGCTCGCCATGAAGACGCCGTTCGGCACACCGCGGTTCGAGATCCGCGAGGCCCCGGACGGCACCAAGCGCTATTTCCAGAACTCCAGTGTCGAGAAGGGACTGCAGTGGGAACTGGTGCAGACGAAGGACACCATTACAAAGGGCCACGCTCGGTACAACGAGAAGGCCGCGCTTGCGAAGACCGTCCGCGTCGATAAGGCCAGCGGCAAAATGGTGTGGGGCGACTTGCCCGCCGACGGCGCGAGCTGTGCCCACTCCAACGACAACATGAGCTGCATGACGTGCCACTCGGCCTGGAACCCGAGCTGCTTCGGGTGCCACTTACCGCAGCGGGCCAACATGAAGATGCCGACGCTCCACGCGGACGGGGGCGTGCAGCGGAACTACACCGCGTACAACTTCCAGACGCTGCGGGACTGCACGTACATGCTCGCCCGCGACGGCGACGTGACGGGCAACAAGATCAACCCGGCCCGGTCCAGTTGCGCGATCCACGTGGGGTCGCACAACGGGAACCGCGAGGGGATCTACGTACAGCAGCCGACGATCTCGGCCGAGGGCTTCGGCGGCATCGCGTTCAGCACGAACGTGCCGCACACGGTCCGCGGGCGCGGGGTGGGCGAGACCAAGCAGTGCAGCGACTGCCACCTCTCGAAGAAGAACGACAACAACGCGTGGATGGCCCAGTTGCTCATGCACGGCACCGGGTTCATGAACTTCGTCGGCAAGTACGCCTGGGTCGGGGCCGGCGAGGAGGGACTGTTCGCGGTGCAGGTGACGGAAAGCACCGAGCCCCAAGCGGTGTTCGGCAGCGACATGCACTACTACGCCTACCCGGACAACTACAAGAAGCACGCCGAGAAGGGCGGGCTCTTGAAGAACGCGCACGAGCACCCGGGGCGCGACATCGCGACCGGTGCGAGCCGGCCGTTCAAGAAGTCCGAGGTGCTGATGGTGCAGAACCGCGGGGAGTACCTGTACGCCGCGTGCGGCGAGGGCGGGGTCCGCGTGTTCGACATCGCGTTCATCGACGACAAGGCGTTCGCCGAGCGCATCACGACCGCGCCGGTCTCGCCGGTCGGCCAGAAGTTCTACCTCGATACGAAGTACGCGACCTACGTCGCGGCCCCGACGACGGTGCCGGTGGACCCGACCCGCACGCACATGGAGGGCAACAAGGAACAGAAGGTCCACCCGCTGTTCGGGTACCTCTACGTCTGCGACAAGTACGAGGGGCTGATCCTGACCGGGGCCGCGACCACCATCGACGGCAACCCGGTGAACAACTTCTTGAAGAAGGAAGTGTGCTTCAACCCGGACGGGCTCCTGTACGACGCCAAGCACGCGGTGGTCCACGGGCACTACGTTTACGTGTCGTGCGCCGCGGGCCTCGTGGTGATCGACATTGATGACCCGAAGAAGCCGAAGGTGACCTCGGTCATCGGCGAGAAGCACGTGAAGCACCCGCACATGGTCGCGACGCAGTTCCGCTACGCCTACGTGTGCGACGAGGAGGGCGTGAAGGTTCTGGACATCACCGACCCGGCCAAGCCCGTTCCGAAGTCGATGATCCGGCTCCCGGAAGCGCACAGCGTCTACCTGGCCCGCACCTACGCCTACGTTGCGGCCGGTTCGCGGGGGCTGGTGATCCTCGACATCCAGAACGCCGAGGAGCCGAAGGTCGATCAGGTGTACAGCGCCGGCGGGCACATCAACGACGCCCACGATGTGAAACTCGGCATCACGTACAACAGCCTGTTCGCGTACATCGCGGACGGGAAGAACGGGATGCGGATCGTTCAACTGATGTCGCCGGAAACGCCGGGGTACGAGGGCTTCGGGCCGCGCCCGACCCCGCGCCTGGTGGCGACGTACCGGTTGCCGCACGGCGGGCACATCAAGAGCGTGGCCCGCGGACTCGACCGCGACCGCGCGGTGGACGAGAACGGGAACCAGATCGGGGTGTTCGGCCGGGTGGGTGCGCGCCCACTGAACGACCAGGAACAACGAAAAATGTACCTGCGCGACGGAGTGCCGTGGTTCGTGAGCGACAACCCGAAGGAACCAGGGATGTACGAAGAGCGCCGAAGTAAGAAATAAGACACGGGGGTTCCACCCTGTGCTACGGACGACGGCCCCTCCGGGGCGAAGACAAGGAAGCCCCTGTTCTTCGCCCCGGAGGGGCCGTCGTCCGTAGCACAGGGTGGAACCCCCGTGTCTTCATTCAACCTGTGATTTCATTCGACTTACTTCGGGCTCACATCGAACTCGGTCGGCTTCACTTCGGTCGTCGGGCCGGTGATCTCGATCGGCTCGCCGGCGCGCCCCTTGGCCCCGCCGCGGACGCCGTTCTCGTGCCAGTACACGATGCGGAACTTCCCGGCCGGGGCGTTCTTGATCTCGAACTTCCCGTCCTCGTCGGTGATCGCGTAGTACGGGTGGTCGAAGATGCGGACGTAACCCGTCATCCAGCCGTGAATGGTACATTTGTACTGGATCGGGGTGTTTTCCTTCACCAGCGGGTCGGGGAGCTTCCACTCCTCTTGCTTCGGGACGGTCTTGTTGTGGGTGCCGTTGTTGGCGGTGTCCCAGAAGAAGTTGTGCGCGACCGGGGCGGAGTTCTTCACCACGAGCTTGTCACCGACGCGGGCCACCGAGACGCGCGGGCCGAACATGCAGCACGGCTGGTCGATGACCAGTTCGCCGGGCTTCCGCTTCGCGTCGTCCGGGTGAATCTTGTCCTTCGGGAACTCGGCCTTCAGATCCGTGTCGTCGGGGCGCAGGAACACCACCACGTTCTTGATGCCCTTGCTCTTCGGGTTCACGAGGACGGACTCGTCGAGCAGGTCGCCCTTGCTGGTGCAGTGCTCCTTGTCCTGGGTGACGTTGAGCGTCGCGCGCTTCGGCAGCTCCTTGTCCTTCGGG
Organism: Gemmata palustris; assembly: GCF_017939745.1. Taxonomy (NCBI): domain Bacteria; kingdom Pseudomonadati; phylum Planctomycetota; class Planctomycetia; order Gemmatales; family Gemmataceae; genus Gemmata; species Gemmata palustris. Next base: position 176,718 of record NZ_JAGKQQ010000002.1, read on the forward strand.
AACACCACTTGGCCCTTGATCGTCGCCCATTTTTCTTGAGCGTTCGCGGCGCTCCCGGGGCCGATGAACACGGCCGCGGCGAACAGCGCGGAAAAGACGAACCGTTGCATCAGGAGCAACTCCAGATTGGGAAAGGGGAATTGGGCGGGGACGGCGGGAACCTATCTTGCCTATTGTTCTGCGGAAGTGTCCAGACGGCAACCGGGGGCGCGAGTTTGGCGCCCGGTATTTCGCTCGCGTTTCGGGAACCGCGGCACGAATCCGGGTTCCTGGCCAGTTACCGGACTCGTTGCAGAATAGCGGCCGCTTGGCTATTTGGGCGGCATGGCGGGTTCCGAGAAACTGGTCAGTTCATTGCACTCAAAAACACAGCCCCGGTGCCGCACACCGTCAGGCCGTAACGGTGGTGCTGCCCGCAACGCCCCCCTCGCGGCGAATGAAGGCGGGGAACCGGACGAGCGCGATTGCAATGCTGACGCCAAGCGCTACCGCGCACACGCCCGTCATGGGGACAGCAAGCGATAGCCAATGGCCCGGCCCGCCCGCGACGAGTGGGCCCGACATGACCCCAAAGGGAATGATCGTCATCGCAATCAGCTCGGTAAACACCAACCGGTACCGCACCTCCACGTGCGTCGGTTGGCGGACGACCTCGATCCGCCCCCACCCGATCGGCCCGAGCAAGTTCGACCGCGGTACGCGCCGAAACATCCCTCCGACGAAAACGACCGCCCCAGGTTCCCGGCGCACCTCTTTCGCACGAACCTCTCGGAGCGCGCGGGCCAGTCGGTCGAGAATCCTCTCGGGGTCGTGCCCGGGGCGCAGTTGCAAACGAATGGTCCCGGTCCGACTCAGTGGTAACGTCATCACCTGCCCCAGTTCCTGACAACTCAAAAGCCCGTGCAACTTGTGCGATCGCGCCGACTTCGAGAATCATTTTGGTCATCGATTTGAGGCGGCACAAGTGCGCCGCGCGTGTTATACGGCTCGCGCGCGAACAGAACGCACCCCGCTACTCTTTGCCCAGCACCAAGTCCACGACCCAGCACCCACGGACGTGCGGCCCCGGACCGCGGACGTGCTCCAGTACATCGGCGCTATCACAGCCGGCGTCCTGAAGTGCGTCGGCCAGGATCGGCGGTCGCGCTAAACTCGCGGTCCGTGTACATTTCCCGGGCCAGTACAAGCCGCGTGCAAGCCCCGGGGCGTCCCATCGCGCGGCCACCGTTGCGGTTCCGGGCCGCCAGCACACGCTTTCCGCGCACCTCGACCGGAACGCGAGTGGCTTGCGCGTGCGCGCCCCGTTACACTGTGGAGAACGTCCATCCCTTTTCATCACGGAGTGCCCCCGTGGGTCTGCTCAAGATCAAGTGCCCGGAGTGCAACGCCGGGCTGAAATCGGCCGCCGGATTCACGGTCGGACAAACGGTGTGCTGCCCCAAATGCGAAACGTACTTCGCGGTCGAAGAACCCGAAGCGAAATTCGAGGAAGTCATAACCAAGCCCGCGACGGGAAAGAGCGCAGGCACGACGGCCGGGAAAAAGGCCGTCCGCGCCGCCGCCGTGGACGATGACGACGAGGAAGACGAGAAACCCCGGAAGAAGAAACGGAAGCGCGACGACGACGATGATGAAGAGGGCGAGCACTCGTATAAGAACTCGCCGATCCGATTCGTAATCCTCGGCGTCCTCATCGTCGTCATGCTCGTGCTCGCCTACTTCCTCTACGATAAGAAGCGCAAGGAAAACAAGGACAGCGAGGTCACCACCAAGGGCAATACTTCACTCGACGGCGGCGAAGTCCCTCTCATCAACCCTCGAATGAATAACCCGAACGGCGTCCCACCGATCCAGCCGATCCGACCCGGCTTGGGAGGAGCGAACCCCGGACCAGCGGTGCCGCCCAAAGCCGGCGGGGCGGGTGCGGGCGCCGGTCCCATCGGCGATTTCGCAGTGGGGGGAACGCCGACCGCTCTCGCACAAGTACAAGCGCTCACGAAGAAACACACGGCCGCGCTACTGGGCGCGTGGACCGCGGATCTGGGGGGCGGGGCGACAGAGGAAATCTCTTACAAAGCCGACGGGACGTTCACCGCGAAGATGCTCGGCCCGAACGCACAGACCGCGACCGGAAAATACACGGTGAAAGCCATCGTGGGCACGAAGGGCCTGAAGATCCAGCTCGAAGCCGGCGAGAGCCCGCGCACGATTACGGTCACCTTCGATGGCGACGAGCTCGAGCACCCCAGCCTGCAACCCGGCGTGACAGCGACCTTCCGTAAGAAATAGGCCCGTGCCCCGGGCGGTACCGGGGCTATTTCGCCAGGGGGGGCTCGTCGCCCGGCTTCACGATCGTGATCCGGAGCGCCGGGCGCTGGCCCCGAACCGATTTCGTGCCGGGCACCACGGGCGCCCCCGCACCGAACGCGACCTTTGCGGCCGGCGCAGAGGGTTGGGGCGCAGCCGTCCGCGTTTGCATCTCGGCCAGCTTCGCTTCGGCCTTCGCCTTTTCTGCTTTCAATTTCACCGGATCGAGCCACGCGGTCTGGTTGGTCGGCGGTTCTCCCTCCCCGGTCGCCGGGGGAATCGGCGCGTGCTCCGAACTCAGTGCGGGCATCATCGCCGTGGGCGCGCTCGCCATCGCGTCGCCATCGAGTGCGAAAACGTCCCCCGCGGCAACCGGGGGGCCGGGCACCAGTCCGTCGAAGTCGAACACCTTCGCGTAGTCGATCGTTTTGACCGGCGCCGGCGGCTCGGACGGAATGACCTCGGCGTCGATTACTTCCGCTTCGATCACTTCCGCTTCGATCACTTCGGCGTCAATCACTTCGGCTTCGATCACTTCCGCTTCGACCACTTCGGCAGGGATCGGTTCGCGTGCGGCTTTCCACTTCGCGACGATCCGCTCCTGGAGCCGCAAAATACCGCTCACGCTCTTGATGTGCAGTCGGGAGCACTTTTGCCGGGCGCTCTGGAGCTGGTTCATGAACTTGCCGGTCCACCCCTTTGCGTAATCGGGGGGCGGTTCGGCCACCAACTTGTCTTCGAGGATGAAGTCCCCGAGGTCGGCGCACTCCTCAAAATACGTCAGCGCCGGCAGGTCGGTCTCGCGCGCCTCCTTGACGATTCCCTTGAGGGCCTTCCACGAATCCCGGAGCACCCGGACCACGTCATCAACGAACTCCGGGCCGAGGTCGATTTCGTCACGCTCGTTCTTCGCGTGGGCGGCGAGGTAGGCGTCCGCCTTCGTGAACGCGGCCCGGACCTTCTGGTAGAACCGCTGGACCTCCAACTGGAGCCGGTACCGCTCGACCAGTTCCTCCCGCAACTTCTTGTCCACCCGGTTGGCCATCTGCACGTGGAGCAGGTACACGCGCCGGTCGAACGACTCGAACCACTCCCGGTTCTCGGCCCGCTGCTGCTCCACGGTCTCGATCTGGCGCTTCAGTTTGGGCGACGCGCGCCCGACGCCGCTCGCCCGCAGGTTCTGCACCTCGTCGTACAACTCGTCGTGCTCCACCGCGCGCCGCGCGCACCCGTCGTACAGCTTATCGAGCACCTTTTCCATGCGCTCGTCGGCCCACGGGCTCTCGCGCGCGGTGCGGTTGAGTTCGGCCAGGTCGCCGAGTTCGAGCGCGCGCGTCCCGTAGGCGCCCTGGTACTCGTCGGGCGGGAGGTCTTCGGTCTCGCGGTCTTTCGGCATGGCGCCCGACGGCTCGCGCCGCCCTGTGTAAGGGGAATCGGTATGTATTCTTAGACGATGGCGGGGCTGAAGGCGTCTGTCAACCCCGCGGGAACAATGTGGCGCGCGGAGTGCGGAATGCGCAACGAAAGTCAGCAACCCCCGAACCCGAGCGCGGCCCCCAATTGGGGCGCGGCCCGCGCCCGGATCGTCCTCGATCCGACCGTCACAATGCTCAACACCGGTTCGTTCGGGCCGCTCCCGCGCCCGGTGTTCGACCACGCCACCGCGCTACGGTTGCGGCTCGCGGCCGGGCCGACGGACTTCTTCGTCCGACAAGCCCCACCACTATTATGGGAGGCGCGCGAGCGCACCGCGGCGTTCCTCGGCACGAAACCGCACCGGCTCGTCTTCACCACGAACGTGTCCGCGGCGATCAACTTGGTCGCGTCCGGGCTTCGGTTGAACGCGCCCGGCGAGATCCTGATGTCGGACCACGAGTACGGCGCGATGATCTGGTGCTGGGAGCGCGTCGCGCAGCGCCAGGGGCTCACGATCCGCACGTTCCCGCTCCCCACGATGGCAACCGACCCCGGTGCGATCGTCGAGGCCGCAACAAAAGCCATGTCCGCGCGCACGCGACTGCTGTTCTTCAGCCACGTCCTGTCGCCGACGGGCCTAGTTCTCCCGGCCCAGGAACTGTGTGCAGAAGCCCGGAAGCGCGGAATTATGACGGTCGTAGACGGCGCGCACGCGCCCGTTTACATCCCGCTCAACGTGTCCGACGTGAACGCGGACTTCTACACCGCGAACCTGCACAAGTGGCTACTCGCGCCGAGCGGCGCGGGGTTCCTGGTGATCGGCCCCGGCAACGAGGACCGCTTGCAACCACTCCACGTGAGTTGGGGATACTATGCGGACAAATACCCCCTTGGAGCGGCCGTGAAGCCCGGCTCGGCGGGCGACAGGCCGCGAGACACGACGAACGAGCTAAGGCCGTCCGCTGGCCCGGACGCGCGCGACAATTACGGCAGTACCCCGCGCACCCGGTTCCTGGAGTTTGAAGGCACGCGCGACATCTGCCCGTGGCTCGCGGTGCCCACTGCGATCGACTTCCAGGCCGAACTCGGATTCGACGCCGTGCGCGGGCGCATCGCGGAACTGGCAGAGTACACGCGCAAGGTGATCGGCGGCACCGGCCTGCCGCTCGCGACCCCGACCACCCCGGGAATGTGCGGCGCGATGACTGCGTTTGAACTACCGCCCGGTCTCAGTGCCCCGGCGCTGCGAAAGGAGTTCTGGGCGCGGCGCGTGGAAATCCCCGTGATCGAGCGCCCGAACCGCTCGCTGGTCCGCGTGAGCCACCACTTCTACACGACCGAGGGCGAAATCGACCGACTGGCGGAAGTGCTACCCGAAGTCCTGGCCGCGAGCCGGGGGTGAGTTGCGCGACAGCGAATGAGGCTCCCGAACAGGTGAGGAGCCTCATTTGTAGAGCGTGAAGAACCGAAACACTTTCGGGTACTCGGCACGCGGCTTGAACGCGATCGCGACCTCTTGCCCGTCGAGCGCCGATTCAGTGATTACGACGTGTTCCGGCTCCTCTTTCGCCCTCTCGAACTCCGCATCACTGACGCGGCACACCGTCTTGTAAAACGGCCCGGCCAGCCACTCTTTCACTTCGGGCGTGTCTGCAAAGCGCAGATACGCGGCGAGCGAGGCATGCGCCGCAGAGAGTACCGCGAACCCGACCGGCACCGATTCGCGGACAAGGATGTACATTCTGAATTTCGGAGGAGCGGGCACTTCGTCGGGCATAAGAAGCAGCCTCACGATGACTCGAAGCCGTAAGCGGAGAGTTGGGCAAAGTTCAACTCGAATTCTTCGTCGTCTGCGAGGTGCATGACCACGAGTCGCAACCGTCGAATTTCCGTTTCCAGCTCGAATATCCGCTCACAGATTTTGCGGATCTCTTCCATCTGCTCACTGGAGATTTCGGACTCGGAATGCAACGGGGTGCCGTCTTCGGGGTTGCGATACCGAACCCGTCCGCCTATCGCACGGACGAGGTACGACCGGACCAATGCCCGATCTTGAAGGAACGTTTCAAGCGCGCTGTCGCGACGCGCCAAACGCGACCGGAGTTGATCCAACCGCGCGCTTGCAGCGGCTTTGATCTCGCGCCCCGTCTTCTTGAATCGAACGCCCTTGGCCATTCGTCCCTCTCCCTCTCGCGGCATTTTGCTCATCTTCACTCACGGCTGCACCGGCGGGTTGACCGGAGGCGTGGGTGGTTGCAGGAAGAGTTCGGAGAGCGGCAGCGCGAAGCCGGGCAGCACCGGGCCGCCGTCGAGCGTATCGACACGTGTCAATCGGCGCACCCGGCTCGCGGACTCGTAGACGTAGAACCGCTCCTGCCGCGGGTAGACGACCCACACGAGGGTCACGCCCGCCTGCAAATATTCGTCCACCTTCGTTTCGATCTCGTCACCCGTATCGTTGGGACTGACCACCTCAACGCACAGGTCCGGCAAGACGTCCCAGGCGTTCGTGTCCGGCATCGGTTGGTACTTCGACCACCGCGTGTACGACACGAACGCAACGTCCGGTCTCCGGTTCCGGTCCTTCTTGGAGGGCGACTTGAACAGGACTTCCGCGTAAGCCTCGCCGAGATCCTGGGCAACTCCGTAGTTGCTCAGGTGGCGGAGCAAGCGAGAGGCCAGAACCTGAGAGTCGACACTCATGGGCGGCAGCTCCACGTGTACGCCGTCAACGATCTCGTAGTGGTCGCGATCCTCAAAGGCGTCGCGCACCAGTTTCGGCAACGGCATCAGCACTTCGGCGGTACTCATGGCGGCTCCCCTTACTTGCTTCCACTACCGGCAATCATACCCTCGGTCGGGCTGCTCGCGTTAGCGTAGAGGCGCTTCGGGATGCGCCCGGCCAGGTACGCGAGGCGCCCGGCGTCGGTCGCGTAGCGCATCGCCCAGGCCATTCGCAGCGGATCCTTCGCGCTGGCGATCGCGGTGTTCAGCAGCACGCCGTCGCACCCGAGTTCCATCGCGGCGCTCACGTCGCTCGCGGTGCCCACGCCCGCGTCCACGATTACGGGGTAGTCCGGGTCGTTCTCCTTCAGATACTCCAGGCAGATGCGAATGTTGTTCGGGTTCAGAATCCCCTGCCCGCTCCCGATCGGGCTCCCGGCCGGCATCACGCTCGCCGCGCCCGCTTCCTTCAGGCGCTTCGCGAGCACCGGGTCGTCGCTCGTGTAAACCAGCACCGTGAACCCGTCCTTCACGAGCTGCTCGGTCGCCTTCAGCGTGTCGACCGGGTCCGGGAGCAGCGTGCGCTTGTCCGCGAGGCACTCCAGTTTCACCCAGTCCGCACCGGGGTTCTCCAAGTTAGTGAGCAGTTCGCGGGCGAGCCGGGCGTGGCGGATCGCATCGTCCGCACTGAAGCACCCGGCCGTGTTCGGCAGGATCGTGAGCCGCTTCAGGTCGAGGAAGTCCAGGATGCTCTTGCCGTCCTTGTCGATGAGCCGCTCGCGGCGCACCGCGACGGTCGTCACGTCGCACCCGCTCGCGTCCATGCACTGCTGCATGAGCGGGTACGATGTGTACTTCCCGGTGCCGGTGAACAAGCGCGACGAGAAGACGAACTTCCCGACCTTCAGCGGCTTGTCAGACGGCGGTTCGACCGCACCCGACCCGCCGCCGACGAGGGTGACGATCTCCACCGCGTCGCCCTCTCGGAGCGCGCGGGCGGGGTGGTCGGTGCGGGGTACGACAGCGCGGTTCACCTCGACCGCGAGCTTCTTCGCGTCCTTGCCAAGATGATTGAGCAGGTCCGCGACGGTGAGGGGATCGGGGAACGTCTTCGGCTCGTCGTTGACGGTGATCTTCGGCATGATTGCGGCTCCGTTCTCGGTGTGGGTAACATACCGGAAAACGGTTCCCAAAACCGCCCACACAGTGTCCGGGGTTTCAACCCCCGGGTCGTTTGGTACAACAGACCGTACCGTGACGCAATTCGCAGCCCCGGTGACCATTCGATGAGTAGCGCCGCCGACGCGACGGCCAGCTTCTACCAGAACCTGCAGGCCAGCAGGCTCCTGACCGAAGCGCAGCTCCGGGAGCTGTGGGGCTGGATCGCGTACACGAAGCCGGACGTCCAGGGCGTCGCGAAAGAACTGCACCGGCGGTCCTGGCTCACGCCCTACCAGATCCGCGAGACCGCGAAGGGCCGCGCGGCCGCGCTCAAGATCGCCAGCCGCTACCTCCTGCTCGACATCCTGGGCGAGGGCGGGATGGGGCGCGTGTACAAGGTCCAGGACGCGCGCATGGGCCGGACCGTGGCCCTCAAGGTGATCCGCAAGGAGAAGCTCGCGCAGGGGATCGCACAGGGGCGGTTCTACCAGGAGATCCAGGCGCTCTCGGCGATGGACCACCCGAACGTGGTCAAGGTGTACGACGCCGAGGAGGTGGACGGGAACCACTTCTACGTGATGGAACTGATCGACGGCACCGACCTCACGAAGATCGTCCGCGAGAGCGGGGCGCTGAGCGTCCCGGACGCCTGCGACGTGATCCGCCAGGCCGCGCTGGGGCTCGAACACGCCTTCGAGCGCGGGCTCGTCCACCGCGACATCAAGCCCTCGAACATCATCGTCCCGCGCGCCGGCGGCGCGGTGAAGCTGGTGGACCTGGGGCTGGCCCGGCTCATGGAGCAGCCCGGCGGCGAGGAGGCGAGCCGCATCACGCAAGAAGGGTTCGTGATCGGCACGCCGGACTTCCTCGCGCCGGAGCAGGCGCGCAACCCGATGGCCGTGGACATCCGCGCGGACATTTACGCGCTGGGCGGCACGCTGTACTTCGCCCTCACCGGGAAGGCCCCGTTCGACGGCGCGACCCCGACCGAGAAGCTCCTCAAGCACTGCACCGACCCGGCCCCGCGCCTGCTCCTCAGCCGCCCGGACGCGCCCGCACAAATCGAGCAGATCATCCTGTGGTGCATGGCGAAAGGGGCCGAAGAGCGGCCCCAAACGCCGCTCCAACTGGCACTCGCGCTCCAGCCCTTCTGCCCGCCGCCCGCGCCCGGCGGGTCGCGGTCCGGCTCCGGGTACTACCCGATCCCAACCGTCGCCCCCCTGCCCGTGCCCGTTCCACAAAGCGCGTATGCCGCTCCCGCGGCCCCGGCGGTTTCTTACCCCCCTCAGCCGGCGTACCAACCGCCGGCCGGGTATCCGGCGCCAGTGTACGCCCCGCAGGGCATCCCGCTCCCACCCGCGGACCCGGCCCCGAGCAATCAAGTATTCAAGCTGCCGCCCCGGAGGAACGCGGACGACCCGATTCGGCGGCGGGCCGAGGGCGGGTTCCCGGTCGGGGCCGTGCTGGTCGTACTCGGCGCGCTGTTCGTGGTCGGGGTGCTCGGATTCGCGGGTTATCAGCTCTTCCTGAAGACCGAACCGCCCCCGGTCGAGCCGTTCGCGAACACGCTGGAAATGAAGATGGTCCGCATCGAGGGCGGGACGTTCCGCATGGGGTCGCCGGACAGCGAACCCGGGCGCGCTGGGGACGGGCGCGAGGGGCCGGTGCGCGAGGTCACGATCCGCGGGCCGTTCTTCATGTCCGCGACGGAAGTCACCAACAGCCAGTTCGTGAAGGTGATAGGGCGGAACGAATCGCGGGCCGCGAAGATCGCCCACCGCATCGATTCGCTCCCGGTCGACGCCGCGACCTGGAGCGAGGCGAACGAGTTCTGCAAGAAGCTGACCGAGGCGGAGAAGAACCAGCCCTGGGCGCGCAAAAACTGGGCGTACCGGTTGCCGACGGAGGCCGAGTGGGAGTTCGCCGCGCGCGCCGGGACCGACACACCGTTTGCGTGCGGGGACCGCGTGAACTTCCCCACTCAAGCGGTATTCCGCGCGACCGAAGACGACCCCCTGGGAACCGGCGGAGACCCCCTCAAGCCGCTCCGGTTCGCGCAGGACGTGGGCAAAACCGAGCCGAACAAATTCGGTCTCTACGACATGAACGGCAACATCGCGGAGTGGTGCAGCGATTATTACAAATTGGAGGCGTACAAGGACGCCGCACGCGACAACCCTTCCGGCCCGACCGACGGCGACAGGCGCGTGATCCGCGGGGGCTCGTTCCGCGACCCGGCCGCGGCCACGCGCTCTGCCGCCCGCGACGGCCAGCGCCAAACCGCGCGCCTCGACTTCGTCGGGTTCCGCGTCGTGTACGCACCCGTGCAGAAGTGAGCGAACGGGAAGTGAGATTGGAGCTTTTGCGATGTCCCGGTGCGGGCGAACGGCGCGGCGTAAGCCCGCCGGTGGTTTTTAGACACTACCGGCGGCTTACGCCGCGCCGTTCGCAAAGTTCCAACACGACATCGGGACTTCAGTGTTCCAATTGATGCCCAAGCCAACCACTAATTAGTTAATTACCGGCCGCAAATCTAAAATCTGAAATCACTTATCTCAAATCAACACAAGGAGAGCAGTCATGAAAGTGAACTGGCGCGGTGTGTTCCCCGCTGTTTGCACACAGTTCCACGCGGACCAGTCGCTCAACATCCCGGGCACGCTGGCGCACGTCGACGCGATGCTCGCGGCCGGCGTTCACGGTTTCGTGATGATGGGGAGCGTGGGCGAGAACACCACACTCGATCCCAGTGAAAAGAAGGAACTGCTGAAGGCAACGATCGCGCACGTCGGCACGCGCGTACCGGTGCTCACGGGCGTGGCCGAGTACACCACTGCGGGCGCGTGCCGGTGGGCGGCCGACGCCGCGCGTCTCGGCGCGGACGGACTGATGGTCTTGCCGCCGATGGTATACAAGAGCGACGAGCGCGAGACGATCGCGCACTTCCGCGCGGTCGCGAAGTCCAGCGACCTACCGATCATGGTTTACAACAACCCGCCGGCGTACAAGGTGGACATCACGCCCGAGATGTTCGTCGAAATGGCCGACGAACCGAAGTTCGCGTGCATCAAGGAATCGAGCGACAACCCGCGCCGCATCACCGACATCATCAACCTCACCAAAGACCGGTACGTGATCTTCGCCGGGGTCGACGACCTCGTGGTGGAGTGCATGATCCTCGGCGCGGTCGGGTGGGTGAGCGGGCTCGTGAACGCCTTCCCCGCCGAAAACCGGCTCCTGTGGGACTACGCACAAGCGGGCAAGTGGAAGGACGCGCTCGATGTGTACCGCTGGTACACGCCGCTCCTGCACCTGGACACGCACGTCAAGCTGGTGCAGTACATCAAGCTCGCGGCGGCCGAGTGCGGGTACGGCACCGAGTTGTGCCGCGCGCCGCGGTTGCCGATCGTCGGGGCCGAGCGCGAGCACGTGCTGAAGCTCATCCGCGCGGCCATCGCCACGCGACCGACGAAGAAGTGAACCCCGGTACCGAACTATAAAACCAGCCACGGATCAGAACCAGAAAGACGGAATGGCCACAAAAAGGCACAAAGAGCACAAAAGAAAGCAAAGAGCAGAGTTCAGAAGACAGAGGACGGAGATCAGAAAACAGAGATCACGGTATCTTTACGCATAGGAGCGGGAGTGGTCGGCGGAAGTAAAAGCTACTGACATCTGGCTTTTGCGTTCTGTCCACTGTTCTCTGATCTCTGCCTTCTGTCTCTGTTCTTTTTTGTGCCCTTTGTGCTTTTTTGTGGCCATTCCGTCTTCCGTATCACATCCGTGTTGATCCGTGGCAGATTCCGGACCCCTCATTATGCGTCGAATTCAGGTCATTGATTCGCACACCGGCGGGGAACCGACGCGCGTCGTCGTTGGGGGCGGCCCCGACCTCGGCCCGGGGCCGCTCGCCGAGCGCGCGAAGGTGTTCCAAGAGCGGTTCGACACGTTCCGCTCGTGCGTGGTGAACGAGCCGCGCGGCTCGGACGTGCTGGTCGGCGCGCTGCTGTGCGCGCCGCACGACCCGGCGAACGCGGCCGGCGTCATCTTCTTCAACAACGTCGGCGTCCTCGGGATGTGCGGGCACGGCACGATCGGGCTCGCGGTCACGCTCGCTCACATGGGCCGAATGAAGGCGGGCGAGCACCGGATCGAAACGCCCGTCGGCGTGGTCACGGTCGCGCTCCACGACCCGCACCGCGCCACCGTGCGGAACGTGCCGAGCTACCGGCGCCACACCAGTGTGGCGGTCGATGTGGAGGGCATCGGCCGCGTAACGGGCGACGTCGCGTGGGGCGGCAACTGGTTCTTCCTGGCGAAAGAGCACCGCGAAGAACTGGCGCTCCACAACGTCGACCGGCTCACGGACGTGTCGTGGCGCATCCGCCGGGCCGTGAACGCAACGGTCCGCGAACCGGTCGATCACGTGGAACTGTTCGGCCCTGCGGTCGATGCGGCCAACCATTCGCGGAACTTCGTACTGTGCCCGGGGAAGGCCTACGACCGCTCCCCCTGCGGAACCGGTACGAGCGCGAAGCTCGCGTGCCTGTTCGCCGACGGCAAGTTGCGCCCGGGTGAGGTGTGGCGCCAGGAGAGCATCACGGGGAGCGTGTTCGAGGGCACGGTCGAACTCACCGGCGAGCCCGGCGTGGTCGTCCCGAGCATCACCGGCACCGCGTACCTCACCGCCGAAGCGACGCTGCTCGTCGACGAGACCGACCCCCTGAAGGACGGGATTAGAGGATAATTAAGTCCACAATTCTCGAATCGCGCACCGGCTCCCGGCCATCAAAACTACACTCGGCGCGAATCCGTGCCGAGTGCCACTCTGGGAGCCGTCATGATCCAAGAAGTTTCCGGCGACATCATTCTGACCAAAGCCCAGGCCGTTGCCCACGGGGTCGCGCCGGGCGACCACTTCGACCACGGGCTCGCGCTCGTGCTGCGGGAGAAGTGGCCCGCAATGGTGAAGGACTTCCGCCACTACGCCCAGCAGTGCCACCCGAAGCCGGGCGAACTGTGGGAGTGGGGCGGGGTCGGCGGTGTTCGCATCTTCAACCTGCTCACCCAGGGCGAACACGGGCACGGCGGTAAGCCCGGACCGGCGACCGAGGCCACCGTGAACCACTGCCTCCGCCGGTTGAGGCACGAGTTGGACAAGGGCGAGATCAAGAGCATCGCCCTGCCGAAACTCGCGACCGGGGTCGGCGGGTTGGAGTGGGAAAAGGTGAAGGCGCTGGTTCACCAGCACCTCGGCGATCTGTCGATCCCGGTATTCGTATACACGACCTACCACGCGGGCGTTCAGGCGGACGAAAAGGGCGCGTAGTGCGTTTACTTAGCCGGGCGCGGCGGCTCCCGCGAGCACTTCGAGCGGGTGCCGCGCGACGCGCCCGGTGAGGTCGCGGATCTGGTGGCGGCACGAGGTTCCGGTCGCGATCACGGTCGCGTCCAGGTCCGCGGTGACGGCGGGAACGAGTTCGAGGTTCGCGATCTTCACGCTCACGTCATAGTGCTGCTTCTCGTACCCGAACGCGCCGGCCATTCCGCAACAGCCCGCATCGAGTACGGTCACGTCCAGCCCGCGCACGAGCCGCAGCGCGTCCTGCGTGCCCTTCGACCCGACCAGCGCCTTCTGGTGGCAGTGCGGGTGCAGTAGCGCCTTGCCCACGAGCGGCGCAACGTCCAGAGCCAGTCCGTGGTCGCTCACCTGGCGCGCGAGCCACCCGTCGGCCAGTTCCGCGGCCGCCGCGACGCGCTTCGCCGCCGGTCCCGGCACCAGTTCGGGCCATTCGTCGGACAGCGAGAGAATACAACTCGGTTCCAGCCCGAGGATCGGTATCCCCTGCGCCGCGAAGTGATCGAGTTTCGCGATGCCGTCGCGTGCGAGTTTCCTTGCGTCGGTAAGGAACCCTTTCGAGAGCATCGCACGACCGCAGCAGATCCCCGCGAGTTCTACCGTGAACCCGGCGCGCTCCAGGAGCGTCACCGCAGCGCGCCCAATATTCGGTTCTTGGTAGGTAGTGAAGCAATCGTCGAGCAGTACGACCGTGCGCTGCGCGGAAGGCAAAGAACGTTCCTCCCCCGACCTCCCGTTCCGCGCTCCGCGCTCCGAATTCCGCGTTTGATAGAACCATTTGCGGAAGTGATCGCAGTGCCATTCCGGGAGGCTGCGCCGGCGGTCGATGCCCGCGAAGTTCTCCATCGCCCGGCGGGTCCACGACCGGCGCGCGAACCAGTTGTTCACCCCCGCGAACCGCGCCGCCAGAGGACTCAAGCGGTGAACGTGCTTCACCAGTAGGTGCCCGAGCGGGCGCGCGCGGCGCGCGTAAAAAGCCTGGAGGAACTCGGCCTTCAGCTTCGCGACGTCCACGTTGCTGGGGCACTCGGACTTGCACGCCTTACACGACAAGCACAAATCCATCACGTCCGCGATCCACCGCTGAGCGATCGGCGCGTGCCGGCTCTTTTGCGGGGCTTCATTCGTGAGGGTCAGGCGCAGCGCGTTCGCGCGGGCACGAGTGGTATCCTGTTCGTCCTTCGTGGCGCGGTACGAGGGGCACATCGCGCCGCCCTGTGTTTTGCGGCACACACCGGCGCCGTTGCACAACTCGATGCTGCGGAAGAACCCGCCTTGCTTGGAGAAATCGAGCACCGTCGGCGGGTCGGTCGCGGGCATGCGGCCCGGGGGCACGCGCATGTTGGCTTCCATCGCGGGCGCGTCTACCACCTTGCCGGGGTTCAGCACGTTGCCCGGATCGAACCCGCGCTTCACCTGTCGGAACGCCTCGTACACGACCGGGCCGAACATCTTGCGGTTCCACTCGCTGCGCACCAGCCCGTCGCCGTGCTCGCCGCTCAAACTCCCATTAAACTCCAGCACGAGGTCGGTCACGTCCTCCATGATCTTCCGCATGGTCACGACGCCAGCTTCTTCGTGAATGTTCAGCACCGGCCGAATGTGCAAACAGCCGACGCTCGCGTGACCGTAGAAGGCGCCATCGGTGCCGTGCTTGTGGAAGATTTCGCGGAAGCGGGCGGCGAACTCCGGCAGCCGTTCGGGGGCGACCGCGGCATCCTCGCAGAACGTGACCGGCTTCGCGTCGCCCGGCATCCCGTACAGAAGGGGCACCGCGGAACTGCGCAGCGCCCAGAGCGGGTCGCGCGTGGCCGCGTCGAGCGCGGGGACGCTCGCGGTGAGCCCGGCGCACCCCGCCAACCGGCGCCCGAGTTCGTGAACGCGGTACGAAACCTCGGCCGGGTCGTCGGAACTGAACTCGACCATCAGGAGCGCTTCAGGGCGCCCGCGGACCGCGGCCATCGTGTTTTTCAGCGACCGCTGATTGCGCGCGAGGTCGATCAGCATCCGGTCCATTAACTCGACGGCGGATGGTTCGAGTTCGAGGCACGCTTGTAGCGCGTCCAGCGCGGCCCCGAGCGACGCGAATTGCGGCACGAGTAGCCCGCGGTGCTTCAAGCGCGGGACGAGGGCGAGTTCCGCTTCCGCAATCACCGCGAGCGTGCCCTCGCTCCCCACGAGGAGCGGGACGAGGGAGTGGGGAGAACCCGATCCGCCAGGACCGGCGTATCCGCTGGGGTTGGAGTGTACCCCCGGCCTTGCGGCCGGGGTTCGCTCAACCAGAGCGGCGAGGTTATACCCGCTCACTTTGCGCACGATTTTCGGCGTGCGCGCGAGGATCTCGACCGCGTTCTCGCGCACGGTAGAATCGGCGGCGCGGTACGCTTCGCCCTCGCGTGTCCGCAGTTCGAGTTTGCGCTCGTACTCCAGTTCCGTGAGCGAGCCGAACTCGGTTCGTGTACCGTCGGACAGCACGACCTTGAGCGCGCGAACGTGATCGACCGTTTGCCGGTACACGATCGACCGCGCGCCGGCGGAGTTGTTACCGATCATGCCGCCGAGCGTAGCCCGGCTCGCGGTCGCCACGTCCGGGCCGAACATCAGGCCGTGCGGTGCGAGCGCGCGATTCAAGTGATCGAGTACCACGCCCGGTTGGACCCGCACGCAGCGGTTAACCGTGTCCACTTCGCCGACCGCGTTAAGGTACTTCGAGCAGTCGATCACGATGCCCGGGCCGATGCTCTGCCCGGACAGGCTCGTTCCGCCGCCGCGCGCGGTGATCGGCACGTTCAGGTCCGCTGCGATCTGCACCGTGCTCGTGAGGTCATCAACGGTTTTTGGCAGCACGACCCCGAGCGGCCGGACCTGGTAGTGGCTCGCGTCGGTGGAGTACAGCCCGCGAGACGTGTCATCGAACCGCACCTCGCCGCTGGTGTGTCGGCGCAGGTAGCGGACCAGGGAATCCCGGCGTGCGGTCGCGAAGTCCATGTGGTCGGGTATACGGGACGGGCGCGTCGTTGGTCACGTCCGCTCACAGCGCGCCCGCGAGCCGGAGCAGCACCACGACGGTGATTCCGACTAGGAGCGGCACCGCGACGCGCTTCGCCAGTGTGAACGGGTTCGTTCCGGTGAGCGTCCCGCACATCAGTACCACGGCCGCGACCGGCGACATCGTGCGCCCCGCGGCGCTCCCGAGCGACACCATCGCGCCGACCGCGACCGGGTCGAGTCCGAGCGCTTCCGCGGGGCCGTGGAAGAACCCGTAGAGGCTCTGCGTACTCGCCATACCGGAGCCACAAATCGCCGCGAACACGAGCGGCACGAGCGCGGCCAGTGGTTGCATCAATCCGGGCGCGCTCCTGATGAGCGCGCCGAGTGCTTCCGCCAGCCCCGCAGATTTAATGGCCTCCCCGAAACAGTTGGCGATGACGATGAGGCTGACGATATTGGCGAACCCGTACCCGGCGCCGGAGAAGAACTCCTTCACGCAGTCGCGCGCCTTGTTGGGAGTGACCGCCGCCGCGACGAGTACCCCGATCAGCATCGCGAACCCGATGAGCCGGCTGTTGTACGCGGGGTCGCGCGAACCGTCCGGCTTCTTCAGCACCACCCACGAATCGGGGATCTCGAACAGGTTGTAGGGCGCGGGCATCGCTGATGCGAACAGCAGCGCGAGCGGAACCAGCGGCACGAGGGCTTTCAGGAGGTTGATGGGCTCGGGTTGTGTCGGTAACCCCTCCTTAACCCCTCCCCCAAAGGGAGAGAGGCTTAATACCGGCGCTTGCGGTGCAATTGCCTGTGCCTTTGAATTTTCTCCCCCTTCCTTCTTAGGGAAGGGGGTTAGGGGGTTAGGTTCGGTCTCCCCCTTCCCTTCAGGGAGGGGGGACGGGGGGGGAGGTTCTTTCCGCTCCCACCACACGCTCATCAGCCAAATCACCGCGGTCGCGACGGCGAGCTGCGTGAACACGAGGGGCGGGAGGTACCTCTGCGTCTGCACGATCGTCGCGACGTTGGTCCGGTCCGCCACGGTGAGCAGTTCCGGCGCGCCGGGGTTCAGTAGTTCTCCGCCGACGGAGGCGCCGAGCAGCAGACACGCACCGATGGTCGCCATCGAATACCCGGAAGTGCGCATCAGCGGCACCACGACCGCGCCGAGGCACACCGCGGTGCTGGTCTGACTCACGAGCGGGATGTTCACCAGGAACCCGACCGCGACCACGCCCGGCACCAGCAGCCCGCGCACGCGCCGGAGCGGTTTCACCAGGAGCAATATCAGGTGCCGCTCGCAGCCGGTGTGTTTAAGAACGTGCGCGAACCCCATCGCGGTGCAAATGGGGACGACGAACTTCTCGTTCGAGAACGTGGCCAGGAACGTTCGCAGCACGCCCGCGACCGCGCCCGGCTCCCCGCCCCGCCCCGCGACGGTCGTGACTTCGACGGTCGCGGCGATCACGAGCGCGGCCCCGAGCAGCACGAGCCGCACGTCCCACCCCTTCACCACCAGCACAATGGCAGCGCCCACAATCAGTAGCGCCAAGACACCCGCGAATCCCATGCGTCGCTCCGCTCGTGTCGCGTCAAATTGTGCCGCCAATGTCGGCCGCACGCGATGCGCTGCGCGCCACGGTCGACGGGTGAGAGTTTCTCCTAAAAGCACTCAAGTCAACCTTCCGCGCGAGAGATTGTCGGGAATAGTTCAAGTGAACCATCAGTTCACGAGGTACCCCGATGACGAATGACGCCAAGTTCGGCATGTTGGTCGGCGTGCTCGGTGTCGTCGGCGCGGCCGTGTTCTTCGCCAAGCCGCCCGCGCAACCGGGCGCACCCGACCCACAAGCAAAGCAGCAAACTTCGGTACAAACGGCGCTCCCGGCAAACACACCCGTTGCGACCACAACACCCGTGGCCCACATTCAACCGGACCCCGGGCTCGCGGCGCTGCCGTCGACGCCCGTCGTGCGCACGCGCAAAGACGTGGAGGCTCAGCCCACCTCGCGCCAGTCGGGTTCCGACGAGGAGCCGTAAGCGCTCCGGCAAGATATTGACACGACACACGAGTCCGTCGTAATCCCGTGTGCAGCGGTTACGGCGGACTCGCGCGTCTCTGCGCGGACGTTCGCACCACCGGGTTGTAGTCTGGCGGAGACGCCACTACCGCGCAGGAGCTGCTGATGTCACGCTTGTTGTTCCCCATCATCGCGCTTTTGGGGGCCGGAGTCATGATTACACCCGCCGATGCCCCCGCAGCGCAACCGGCCGCGGAAGACACCCGCCTCAAGAACTTGTTCCAGACTTATCTCGACGAAGAGTTCCAAAAGCACCCGCTGTTCGCGACCCAACAGGGCAACCACGACTTCGACGACCAACTCGACGACCTCTCACCCGCGGCCCGCGCAAAAGACGTGACCCGCACGAAGGCCCTCGTCGCGACGCTCGCGAAGGAAATCGACGTCAAGAAGCTCTCGCAAAACGGCCGGATCGATTACCAGATCTGGGCACACACTCTCAACTACGGGCTGTGGTCCGCGGAAAACGACAATCGGTTCGAGTACGACCCCCGAAGCTACGGCGAGTACATCTCGGACAGTGTGTTCATCCTGCTGACGCAATCCACACTACCGCGCGAGCGGAACGTCGAGAACGCGGCCAAGCGCATCAAGCACATCCCGAAGATCGTGGAAGCCGCCAAAGCCGGGCTGAAAAACCCACCGGCCATTCTCACGGAAGTCGCGATCAAGCGTAACCTCGGCGCGATCGCCTTCTACGAGAAGGACATTTACGAGTTCGCGAAGGAAACGCCCGGCACCGAACCGCTCGCGACGCCGTGCAAGGCCGCGGTAACAGCCCTCAAGGACTACCAGACGTGGCTCGAAAAGGAGCTGCTCCCGAAGTCGAAGGGCGAATGGCGCCTCGGCAAAGAAAAGTTCGCCAAGAAGCTGGAACTCGAACTCGACGCGGGCCTCACCGCGGACGAAGTGGTGAAGATCGCGGAGGCCGAAGCGGACCGCGTCGAGCGCGAGATGTACTACGTTGCCAAGCAACTCTGGAGCAAACTGTTCCCGGGCAAGTCGCTGCCCCCGGACGACGCGACCGGCCGGCACGCGACGATCAAGGCCGTGCTCGACGAACTCGGAAAAGACCACGGTAAGCCCGAAACGATCGTGGACGACGCGAAGAAGACCGTTAGCAAGATCAAGGACTTCATTCGGGACAAGAAGATCCTCACGCTCCCCGAACCGGACAATTGCCAGATCATCGCGATGCCGGAGTTCCAGCGCGGGTTCTCGGCCGCGTACCTGAACCCGGCCCCGCCGCTCGACCCGAAAGCCAACAGCCTCTACGCGGTCGCGCCGCCGCCGAAGGACTGGACGCCGGCGCGCCAGGAAACGTTCTTCCGCGAGTACAACTCCGCGATGCTCCAGATCCTCACGATCCACGAAGCGTACCCGGGGCACTACGTCCAGCTCGCGTACTCGAACCGCAACCCGTCACTCGTTCGCAAGGTGCTGTGGTCGGGCTCGTTCGCGGAGGGCTGGGCCGTGTACACCGAGCAGATGATGCTCGACCAGGGCTACGGCGCCGGCGATTTGTCGTTGCGGCTGCACCAACTGAAGTTCTACATCCGCGCCGTGCTGAACGCGATCCTGGACCACAAGATGCACTGCGCGGACCTGACCGACGACGACGCGATGAAGCTCCTGGTGGGCCGCGGGTTCCAGACCGAAGCGGAAGCCGTGGGTAAGGTCGCCCGGGCGAAGCAGAGCAGCACGCAGCTCTCGACCTACTTCGTGGGCCGCACCGCGTTCTACCGGCTCCGCCAGGACGTGCAGCGCAAACGGGGCGAGGCGTTCGACCTGGGCAAGTTCCACGAAGACGTGCTCAGTCACGGCACGCTCCCGGTGAAGTTCCTGCCGGAACTGGTGAAGTAACCGTCTTGCCGCCCCGATAGGGCGCGACGTCCCGCCAGGGGTGGAACCCCTGGCGGGACGTCACGGGCCAACGGCGAGCGCTGCGCATCGGTCACCAGCTACACGCATTGTCCCGCCAGGGGTTCCACCCCTGGCTACTCTCTCCCACCCCCTCCGGGGCGAAATCAACACACCACATCGCCTCTTGCTCTCGCCCCACGTCCGAGCGAGAATCAGTTCCGCTGGTGCCCTCCCCCGCTCTCCCCGCCGCACCACATCGGAGACTCACATGCTGAACGTCTTCGGCTCACCACGCGGTCGCTTCTCGCGCCGCGACGCGCTTCACATCGGCGCACTCGGGTTCGGCGGCCTCTCGCTCGCGGACGTCTTCAAATTGCGTGCGCACGCGGCTCCCGCCACCGAACGCAAGACGCGCGGCAAGGCGGTCATCATGGTCTGGCTGCGCGGCGGGGCATCGCACATCGACAGTTACGACATGAAGCCCGATGCGCCCGCGGAGGTTCGCGGCGAGTTCCGCCCGATCAACACGAACGTCACCGGCATTCAGGTGTGCGAGCACCTGCCACTGCACGCGAAAATGATGGACAAGCTCGCGGTGATCCGCGGCATCAAGTCCGTCGATATCGGCGACCACACGCCGCACTACATTCTCACCGGGTTCCCGGACCGCGGGAAGCGGCCCGTTATCGGCTCGGTCGTGAGTTACCTGAAGCCCCGAACGGACGGCCTACCGCCCTACGTGAGCCTCATGTACAAACCGCCCGGGCTGTACGACAACGAAGGCTCGACGTATTGCGGCCCCGCGCACCGCCCGTTCGTGCCGAAGAAAGAGGGCTTGGCGAACCTGAGCCTCGAAAAGAGCGTTTCTCAAGAGCGGCTCGGCACGCGCAAGGAACTGCTCCGCACGTTCGACACGCTCAACCGCGATCTCGATTCGTCCGGCGGCATGAGGAGCATGGACACGTACACGCAGCGCGCGCTGGAAATGATCGCGTCGCCGAAAGTGCGGCAGGCGTTTGATGTGTCGAAGGAATCGCCCGAAACGCACGCGCGCTACGGCAAATACTGCGAAACGTTCCTGATGGCGCGGCGGCTGGTCGAAGCCGGCGTATCGGTCGTGACCACGAAGGTCGGCGACTGGGACACGCACGAGAAGAACTTCATCGACCACAAGGACCAGCTCCCGCAGCTCGATAAGGGGCTTTACGCGCTCGTGACCGATCTCCACGAGCGCGGGCTGGACAAGGACGTTGCGGTGGTGGCGTGGGGCGAGTTCGGCCGCGCCCCGAAGATCTCGCGCGGCGACGGGCGCGACCACTGGCCGGACGCGGGCGCGGCCGTGATCGCGGGCGGCGGGTTCAAAGTGGGACAGGTGATCGGCGCGACCGATGCCCACGGGGGCCGCTCAAAGGGCACGCCGTACACGCCGAGTAACGTCCTGGCGACGCTCTACCAGCACCTCGGGATCGACCCCGAAACGACCATCCCGGACCACACGAAGCGCCCCATGTACGTGCTCGACGACCGCGCCACCGTGCGCGAACTCGACGCGAGCTGATAGCAAGCGCGTGTGCGAACAAACTGCAGCTCGACATACTGCATATATGGTCTTTAGTTTCGTGGCACAGGCCTCCGGCCTGTGTGGGCGCCTCCACAGGCCGGAGGCCTGTGCCACGAACGATTGAGCGGGAGCCGTAGTGTGGTCCGCTCGCTCCGCGAGCGGGCTTCGGCTTCCTCGTGCTTAAGGCAGCACCACCACCCTTGAAGCCAACCGCTCGCGGAGCGAGCGGACTACACTCCCGAGCGTTCCCACCAACGAAGAACGGCGGGCGCCTGGTACCCGCCGCAGCCGCAGTGTAGTCCGCTCGCTCCGCGAGCGGTACTTCGGCGTCCTCGCGCTTAAGGCGGCCCCCCCCTGAAGCCAACCGCTCGCGGAGCGAGCGGACTACACTCACAAACGAAAAACGGCGGGCGCTGGAACTACTTGGCTGCCGGTTTCGCCGGCGGACCGGTGGGGCCGGCCGGCTTGGGCGGTGGGTTGTTCGGATCGGCCGGCTTGGTCAACGGCTCCCGCTCGCACCCGGCCAGAGCGACAACGACGGCTACCAGGCACGCCAACCGAGTGATGACTTTACGTGTCACGTGATGCTCCTCATTTTGAGTGGTGTGAGTCACTGGCCGCCCATCGCGTCGAAGTTGACCGGAACCCCGTCCGACGTGCCGCCCGCGTACACCGCGTTCTTCCAGGCGTCCGTGTACCAGCCCGCGTACCAGTCCTTGCCCATCTTGCGGATCGAGCGCACCGACCCGTCGCCGTAGGCGAACTGCGCGACACCGGTGTGCCGGCTGCCGAACGACGACCAGCCCGACGGACCGGGCTCAGTGATGCCGTACAGGAACGTGAACGTGCCCGCCCCCATCCACGAGAGTCGCTCGTTACCGGCGGTCCCGACCGTTTCACCAAACAGAATGGTCTGGGACGTGCCGTCCGGGAAGGTGGCCAGTTTTTGCTTCGTGTTCAGCCCGAACGGTCCGAACAGCGACCGCCACGAGACGGCCGTCGACCCGTAGCCGGGTCCGTTCCCGTCGGACATACCGTTCCCGCCGGCCGAGGCGACGTAGTTGGTCACGCCCGGATTACCGCCGGCCGCGGTGAACGTCGGCAGACCGGTCCAGTTGTAGTTAATGAAGTACCCCGGACCCGGAACGCAGATCGCGGTGGTCGCCGCGATCCAGTACGGCATGTTGGCAGACGGGTTGTCCGACGGGCACTCGAACATGCTCACCCGGTTGATCGACACCTTCAGAGTGGTGACGTCATTGGTCCACAGGTTGGTGATCGCCGGCGCACCGCCCCCGGCATCCGCCGGGGGCGCGGTGGGTACAATCAGCAGCGCGGGGGTGATCTGCCGGTAGATGTTGTCCTGCTCGATGAACGGCAGAAGATAGGCCAGCGTCCCGATCCCGCTCGCCGTGTTCGTTCCGGGCGGCAAGTTGTTGTAGGCGCTCTCGTAGTTGTGAGCGGCCAACCCCATTTGCTTGAGGTTGTTCTGGCACTTCATGCGGGCCGCGGCCTCGCGCACCTTCTGGACCGCCGGCAGCAAGAGCCCGATGAGAATGGCGATGATGGCGATCACCACCAACAGTTCGATGAGCGTGAACCCCCGGCCCTTTCGGGTTACCAAGTTCATGGGAAATTACCCCGACACGAGAATGAATGAAATGAACGCGATCGACACCGGAGAGATTTGATGGCGGAGAGGCGGGACGAATTCGTTGCGTGCCCGGTCGCGGATTCTAACCGCGACGCGGGAGGGAGGCGGTAATCGAAGGTACCACGGCGGGAGCGTTACTTCGAGAGGGCCGGGCGGGATTTCAGGCCGTGCCGGATGATGCCGAGTACGCGCTCGCGCTCGGCCCCGGTCAGGGGTTGCCGGGGCGCCCGGACCCATTCGGCCCCCAGGCCCGCTTCCTGCACCATGAGCTTGATAAACTGGACGAACTTCGGGTGCGTGTCGAGCTTCATCAGCGGGGCGGACCAACGGTAGAGGCGCCGGGCTTCGTCCCACTTGCCCGCACGGGTCAGCTCCCAGAGGCGCTGGTTCTCGGCGGGGAACGCGATCCCCGACCCGGCGACCCACCCGTCGATTCCCAGGATCGAGGACTCGAGGATCAGGTCGTCCACGCCCGCGAAGATGGCCAGGCGGTCGCCGAGCGCGAGCCGGATCTCGGTCACGCGGCGCGGGTCACCGGAACTCTCTTTGATCGCGCCCAGGTTGGGGATGTCGGCAAATTCGACGAGGCGCTCGGGGGTAACATCGACCGTGTAGCCGATGGGGTTGTTATAAAGCATCCACGACAGGTCCGTCGCCGCGGCCACCGCCCGGAAGTACCCGGCCGCCTCGCCCGGGTCGGCCTTGTACACCATTGGGGGCATGACCATGAGCCCGGACGCCCCGATCCGCGCACAATCCCGCGCGTACCGGACGGCGGCCGCGGTCGACGACTCGGCCACCCCCGCGACGACCGGCACGCGCCCCTGCGCCACCCGCACGGCGGTCTCCACCACCTGGCGCTTCTCGTCCGGGTCGAGGGTCTGGTTCTCCCCGAGCGACCCGCACACCACCAGCCCGCTCACCCCGGACGCAACGATGGTTTCCAAGTGGCGCCCCGTGGCCCCGAGGTCGAGGGTCTGATCGGACCGGAACTGCGTTGTCACGGCCGGGAACACACCGGCCCAGCGAACGCTCATGAGGATTTCCGTGGACGGAGGCGCGGGAACGATTTATAGGAAATGAGTATAATTTGTGAACGCACGCGGGTCTTGACCGGGCGCCGACTCATAACTCCATTCCGCGCACAAACTGCGGGGGATCCCGTGACCAACTCCAGTCTCGTCGCCGGGCTGTTCGCGCGGCTGGCGGAGCCGTTCACTGCCGAAGACGTGTTCGACCGTTTAACCGATGTCGTGTACTTCATCAAAAACGAGCGGGCCGAGTACGTCGTTGTCAACCGCACACTGGCCGAACGCTGCGGGACGCGGGACAAGCGGACGCTACTGGGCAAGACGGCCGCTCAGACGTTTCCGCCCCCGTTCGGTCGGTCGTTCTGGGAACAGGACACGCACCTGCTCGCGACCGGGCAAACGGTCCTCAACCAGCTCGAACTGCACCTCTACCCCACGGGCGTGACCGGGTGGTGCCTGACCGACAAGTTCCCCCTCCGGGGGCCGGGCGACGCCGTGGTGGGGCTCGTCGGCGTGTCCCACGACCTGCACCCGCCGGACGAGAGCGCAGAAGAGTACAGCAGCGTGGCCGCGGCCGTTCGGCACGCCCGCGCGCACCTCGATCGACGGTTGATTACCGAGGATCTGGCCGCGATCGCCGGGCTATCGGCGTACCAGCTCGACCAGCGCGTGCGACGCTTGTTCCGGTTATCGACGGGTCAACTGCTCCTCAAACTCCGTATGGACACAGCCGCGGAGCAACTGCGCGACACCGACCGCCCGGTAGTGGAAGTCGGGCTGGAGTGCGGGTACGCGGACCAGAGCGCGTTCACGCGGCAATTCCGCCGAACGACCGGCCTGACGCCGGGCGAGTACCGCAGAACCTTCCGTCCACTCGCTGACGAGTGAACCGACCTGCGCGGCGCTCGTTCAACAGCCCCGGCCATTTCGTCGGCAATCAACGGCTCAGAAACTCGCGGTCGTAATATTTGGCCAAAATTCCTTGTAACAATATGTCCACTAGTATACAATTTCGGATATTGCACCTATCTGCTCGGCTGTCCATCACCGAGAAATTGAGTGACATGCGTGAGAAATGTGAGTCAGGAATAGCGAAATTGTTAGCCGTTGTTAGCGGCCAAAGCGGTGTGTCGCGATCAAGGAAAACGGAGATAAAGCGTTAAAGCAACAGAGGTTACCGTATCTCTTAGCTGGCGTTCCACCAGTGCGGCATCCCGCACCCCCAAAAGGTTAGCTTTTGTTAGTCGGGCTTCGGATCACGAGTGTGTTGCGGGCAAACGAGCCGCGACCGCAAGGGAGCGGGGAGCGGCTCCCCGAGTTACCTTGAGATCACCTGGATGCGGGCAGCGCCTCCCGCTCCCTTGCGGTCGCGGCTCGTTACAAGGCGCGACCGCAAGGGTTCTCTTGAGGTCGGCGCCTCTGAAACCGAACTCGTCTGGCCGCGGTCCACCAACGTTGACCGAGATGAGCACGCGGGGTAGCGTTACCCGAACGGCGGGTAAGCAGATACAAGTTCGCCCAAACACGACATCGGCGCGGCCACGGCCGCGATTCAAGGACGCAGCGATGACCGACCCTCAGCCCACCGGCGACTGGTCGGCGCCCACCAGAGCGGAACCGGAGCGCCCCGTCGTTCCCGGCTACGAGATCACCGGCGAACTCGGGCGCGGCGGAATGGGAGTCGTTTACAAGGCTAGGCACGAAAAACACGACCGATTCGTTGCGCTCAAACTCCTGCGCGACGGCGCGCTCGCAGGGTCGAAGGACCGCGCCCGCTTCCGGACCGAAGCCGAGGCCGCAGCGCGCCTCCGACACCCGAACGTCGTCGCGGTCCACGAGGTCGGCACGTACAGCGGGCTGCCGTACTTCGCGATGGAACTCGTCGATGGGGGCAACCTCGACCAGTACCTGCGCGGGCAACCGCAAGCCGCGCCCCAAGCCGCCGAGTTGATCCACACGCTCGCGGCGGCCATCCAGCACGCACACGATTTCCAGGTCGTCCACCGTGATCTGAAGCCCGGTAACATTCTGCTGAGTGTCGAACGACCCGCGGTTGAGGAGCCCGGTTCCGGGATTCGCGACATCTCGACATTTCGGCTCAGCGACTTGCAGCCGAAAGTGTCCGACTTCGGCCTCGCGAAGCGGCTCGATAGCGACAGCACTGTGCTGACGCAGGACGGGGCCGTCCTGGGCACCGCGAGCTACATGGCGCCCGAACAGGCGGCCGGGCGCGTGCGCGAAATCGGCCCCGCGGTCGATATTTATGCCCTCGGTGCGGTGCTCTATGAACTACTCACGGGCCAACCGCCGTTCCGCGGTCTGACGTGGAACGAAACGGTCGATCAGGTGCTCCACGACGAACCGGTCGCGCCCTCGCGCCTGCGCGCGGACGTGCCGCGCGAACTGGAAACGATCTGCCTCAAGTGCCTCGAAAAAGACCCGGCCCGGCGCTACGCCACCGCGGAAGCCCTGGCCGACGACCTGGGCCGGTTCCTTCAGGGGGCACCGGTGGTCGCGGTTCCCGTGAACGAAGGGGAGCGACTCGCGCGCTTCGCCGCCCGGGACGGGTTCCAGATCGTCGGCGAGATCGGCCGCGGACCGCGGAGCGTCGTTTACCGCGCGCTGTTCGGCCCCAACAAGCAACCCGTCGCACTGAAGGTCTTCGCGCCCGGCGTGTGCTCGCGCGAGGAATGGGACGCGCGCACCGCACGCGGGGGGCAACAAGCCGCGGCCCTGTCGCACCCGCAGGTCGTACTCGTTCACCGCACCGGGTGGTGGGACGGTGCCCCGTTCGCGGTGATGGACCACGTCCCGCACGGGAACCTGGGCACGGTGCGCGGCGAAAAGCGGTACCCGCTGCGCGACGCCCTGCACCTCGTCGCACAGCTAACGGAAATCATCTGTTACCTGCACCGCCAGGGCGTGGTTCACGGGAACCTGAAGCCCACGAACGTGCTGCTCGCGGCCGACGGCATCCCCCGCGTCGCGGACTTCCAACCGACGTCCGGTCTCAACTCCGCGCTCTCGTTCGTGGACGACCAGGACGGTCCCGGCGTCGCCTATCTCGCGCCGGAATTGCTCGAACCGAACGCCGAAGCGCGTCTCCACACCGACGTTTACGGCCTGGGCGCCATCTTGTACGAACTGCTGACGAACCGCCCCGTGGCGAGCGGTTCCACGGCCATCGAAACGCGCGACACGATTCGCGCGCAGGAACCCGCACCCCCATCGAACTTCAACCCCGAAGTGACGCCGGGCGTTGAACAGGTCTGCATGCGGTGCTTGCGGAAAGACCCGTGGCGCCGGTACCCGCGGGCTTACGATTTGCTCCTGCGACTGCGTCAGTTGCACGACGATCCAAACACCCCGATCGAGTCGTTGGCGATACGCCGTAGACAAGGGCGAAACGATAGTTAACAATCGGTCCGTCGAGAGCCGTCCTCGTCTCCGCGAGTGACCAGAATCAACCCAACCTCGGAGGCCCATTTGCGCCACAACTTCGAGCCGTTCGTGTTGTGTATGGTGTTCCCGCTGTTAACCGGGTGCGGGTGCAACGCCGAGCACGCGCCCGCCGCGAGCCTCACCGAGCTCCCAAGCGCCCCCTCGGTCTCATCGGTCAGCGTGCCACCCAACCCCGGCCGGGTGCGATCGGCGGATTACAGCATCCTGTTCGTCGGCAACAGTCACACGTCCAGCCACGACTTACCGAACCTCGTCTGTGAGATGATTCAGTTTCGACAGCCCGGGAAAACGACTTACGCGCACACCCTCGGTGTCGGGTTCCTCGAAGACGTCGAGCGGAACCCGAGCTACCGCGTAGAAATCGAGTCACACCCGTGGAAGTTCGTCGTGCTGCAAGCGCAGAAGATCAGCACGGGCGGCAAGCACGAGTATTCGCGCACGGAGGGCACCGGCTTTGCGAAACTGGCGAAGTCGCGCGGCGCGAAGGTCTTCTTCTTTTCCGAGTGGGGACTGAAGGACAAACCCGGCGACGGTTCGCGCCAGGAGAAGGTCTATTCGGAGATGGCACGCGACGCGGGCGTAAATCTCGCCGGCGTCGGGCGCGCGTGGGACATCGCGCTCTCCGAGCGCCCGTCGCTCCCACTGCACGATTGGGACGGCAATCACCAGTCCGCGCTGGGCGCGTTTCTGACGGCGGCGTTCCTGTGCGGCAAACTCACCGGGGAGTGTCCCGAGCCACTCGGCACGTTCCCCGCCCCTACTCTCAACGAGGCCGACCGAAAATTCCTCGCGCGGTGCGCGGCAAAAGCGGTTAAAATGCCATAGTTAGGGACGGGGCACGTCCGCGTGGCGTCCGCGTGGCGGTGGTCGCAACCACCAAGAAATCGAAACACCGGCCCAACTCGCCGGGACCCTTAACTCCCAACGTTTCCGGTCCCTAACTCCAATGGTTTGAAGTTATTAACGAGTTTCGAGGGAGAGCGTCGGACTTCGCGAGCGCGTATCGGAAGTTCCGAATTCTGGGAGCAAAACAAAATTCGGCGCAAACGCGGTTAAATGCGGTCACGCGGCTAGCGAAGAATCTGGTATGAACGGCAGGTGCCCGGTGTTCGGGACGGCCGGCTGGCACTTCCAACGTGAGGGTCTGCGATGCTCAAAAAGATGGTGATCCTGGCGGTAGTCGGCTTCGTTGCCGTCGTCGCACTCAAGGGGACAAAAGCCGTATCATTCCTCAAATCGGAATGGCAGTCGGCCACGAAACAAGCCGAAGACAGCATCCCGCCGGAGAAGGAAATCGGTCGCCTCAAGAACGAGGTCGGGTTGCTCGACAAGGACGTCAAGACGCTGGTCAACCACCTCGCCAAAGAGCGAGTGGAAGTGAACGATCTCAAGGAAAAAGTTGACGCGATGGCCGCGAAGCAGAGCAAGGACAAGGAACTGCTCAGCGCTCGCGCCGCGACGATCACGAAGGCCGAGAAAGACCCGACCTACGCGATCTCGTTCGGCAACCGCCCGCTCAGCGTCTCGGCGGCTAAGGCCGAACTGGAAGAGGGTGTGAAGCGGTTCAGCACCAACCAGAAGTCGCTGGACGCCCACGAGTCGCTGCTCACCAACCGCATCAAGGTGCGCGACACGCTGGAAAAGCAGCTCGAGACGATGAAGAACCAGAAGTCCGAGTTGGCCAATCAGGTCGACGCGATGGAAGCCGAACTCGCGGTCCTGAAGCTCCAGCAGATGGAAAGCAAGTACCAGACCGACGACACCCGGCTGGCCAAGATCAAGGAAGACATGCAGAAGCTGAAGACTCGCGTCGCGGTGGAGCGCGAGAAGCTGAAGCTGCTGCCGTCCGCCCTGGATGACGCCCCGGCCTCGACCAGCAACGGTGGCGGCAAGAGCGTGGACGACATCATGGCCCCGCTGAACGCCCCGGCCAAGAAGCCGGAAACCTCCAAAACCGACACCGACAGCAAGCTGCCGCTGGTCGACTGATCCGCGGTCCGTGCAACAACCCCGAACGCCCCGGTCCCCGTGACCGGGGCGTTTTTCGTTGCCGAAGCTCGTGTTTTCGTTCCGCGTGCCGAATTCCGTGCCCCAACTTCGAGGGTATGGTAAACTGACACCTCGCCCCAGACACCCTCAGCGCCCCGTTCGCTTATGCCCGCGTCCCCGTGGTTGGTGCTGCGTCAGGCTCAGGAAGCGGTTGCCGCCGGGCGCCCGGACGAGGCGCACCGGTTCCTCGAACCGCTCATGGCCGAAGGGCACCGGAAGGCTCACAAACTGGCCCGCGAGGTCGTGCGGGCCTACGCCACCCGCGCGCACAAAGCCCTCGACCAACACAACCCCGAGACCGCGTGGCGCGACCTGCTCGCGGCCGAATCGCTCAACACCGGTGAGAAGGCCGTCACGGACCTGCGGTACGCGCTCGCGCGCCTGTCGGTTGTGCAGGCGAAGGCGATGCTCGAAGCCGGGCGCCCCATCGACACCATCGATCAAATCGCCAAGATCCGCGACCGCGGCGTGCGTCACCCGGACCTCGAGCGCCTCGAAACGGCCGCGCAGGACTGGGTACAGGCCGCCGAACTCGCCGACCGCGGGGAGTTCCTGCGGGCCGTCGCCGAACTCGACCGCATCGGCCCCAAGCTCCCCTGCCCCGCGACCGGTTTGGACCGGTTCCGCGGCGAAGTGGAGAACCGGCACGCCCGGTTCCGCGAAGCGGTCGCGCGCCTGCTGGACGCGGCCGAAGCGAAGCGCTGGCGCGAGGCGGTCGCGGTGGCAGCAGAGGTGCTCGCGGTCGCGCCGGACCACCGCGAAGCGAAGGCCGTTCGCGGAAAAGCGTGGGTGGTCGCGACGCCGGAGACGGCCGATTTCGTCGTCTCCCTCCCGCCCCCACCCGCGGCGAACGGCACACTGGCGGCTCAAGCGCGAAGCACGTCGGCCGTGGGAGGCGCGCGCGAAACGCGGTGGGACTCCGTCCGCCCACCAGCGCCCCCCGAGCACCCCCTCGTCCGTTCGTCGA
Source organism: Gemmata palustris (assembly GCF_017939745.1). NCBI lineage: Bacteria > Pseudomonadati > Planctomycetota > Planctomycetia > Gemmatales > Gemmataceae > Gemmata > Gemmata palustris. The sequence continues at coordinate 207,338 of NZ_JAGKQQ010000002.1, forward strand.
GCGCAGCGTCGCTCTCGTCCACCGGTGGGGCCGCGCTCCCGAAGCGCTTCCTGTTGTGGGTCGATGGTGTGGGCGGGTACTTGGTGTGCCTGTCGAGCCGCGTCACGTTCGGGCAGGCGACCGCCGACGGCCCGGTGGACGTGCCGCTGTTCGCGGACGTGTCGCGCACGCACGCGGAGATGACGCGCGACCCGGAAGGGTACGTCATCGAGTCCGGGCGCGGCATCCGCGTGAACGGGACCGAGACGAAGCGCGCGGTGCTGTCCACGAACGACCGCGTCACGCTCGGCGCGAGCTGCCAGTTCCTGTTCCACCGGCCCGTCGCGGTCAGTTCGTCAGTACGCCTGGAGTTGACGAGTGGTCACCGCTTGCCGGTCGCGGTGGACGGCGTGCTTTTGATGGGCAATGAACTGATTCTGGGGCCGGAACCGGACGCGCACGTCCCACTCAAAGTGCCCGCCCCGGTGCTGATCTACCGCTCGCGCGACGGGCTGAGCGTGCGCGTTCCCGATTGCCGCTTCACCATTGACGACCGCCCACACACCGACCGCGCGGTCCTGCCGCTCCCCTGCGTCGTGTCGTGCGACGCCTTCACGTTCGCGGTCGAACCCGTCAGCGGGCGGTTGTAGGAGACACGCCCGCGGGTTGCTGAATCGATGATCTCGGGCACAGCAACCGCAGCTATCAGCAAATCATTAGCTCAATAAATTCTACATCCGTCCATCTCAAACTGCCGGCCGACTAACAATTGTTAACATTCTTGGCCCTTGGGCGGCCCGCCCGAGTGTTACGCCGAGTGGCAATGCGCCAACTGCTGATAGTTCCGGTCTTTTTGCATTGTGACCCTCCCAACAACCCCACTTCGGCGACGGACCGAGGCTAACATTTGCTCACATCGCCATGATTTCCGGCCCGATCGCACCCAACTTTGGAATAAAAATTCGGACCGGATGCTCTACAGCATCAATTATAAACCAGTGAACAAGAGATCACAATCGATTTGCCCCACCACCAAGATGGTTGTCGCAGGAATGCCGTCACTGCATCCAAAAACGGCCTGACAATCGCCAGTGCGAATCGAGCACACCCCACGTGCCGACGCCCTAATCGCTACAGAAAACCTAAAGACGATTGTTTGCATGATTCGTGCGCATCCGAATGAAAAATTTCGCACCAATTACGATTGACCGGCCAGCGCGTACCGATTACTGTAGCGAAGGCTGAACGCGAATCACCTCTCCCGTGCCAGATCCATCACCTTAAAAAGCACGAGACTATGTCGCTCACCATCCGCAAGCTCGCAGCTCGGTTGTGCCAATCATTGGCTCGGAAGAGTGCGCTCCGGCGGCCCGCGCCCCAACCGAGGGCGCGCCTCGGGCTGGAGCAATTCGAGGCGAGAGAGGTACCGGCCCTATTCGTCGTCAACAGCGTTGGCGACCTCGGGGACTCGAATCGCGGCAACGGAGTCGCTTCGACCGGAAACATGGTTCTCGTCAACAATCAATTGGTACCGGAGGTAACGCTCCGCTCGGCAATTGAGGAAGCGAACTCGACTTTCAGCACGTCACTCAATCCGACCATCATTTCCTTCCTGGTCACCGCGACCGCGACCGTGGAAGAGGGCGAAGGCGCCCCTCCACCTCTACCCCCACCAGCGCCAAAAACAATCGTTCTGACCGCCCCCATCGAAGACATCCATTGTTTCGTTCAAATTAATGGCCCCGGCCGCGATCTGCTCACCATTACGCGCAATACGGCCACAGCGGGGTTTCGCTTTTTCAGCATCGCCGACACGCCGAACGTAGCCGCTTGTGCCGTAACATTCAAGGACATGACAATCCGCGACAGCGGGTATTCGCCGATCAATTTCGCACGCGGCGGGGCGTTTTCTGTTGCAAATTCTGGTCAAAATGCAGCCAATCTCACACTCGAAAACGTAAATCTATTCGAGAACCAAGCAAACCAGGGCGGAGCTGTTTATGTGGGTGCCAGCTCGGGCCTGGTCCTCAAGAATTGCGTGGTGGATCAGAACGAAGTCATCGGCGCCGGTCTCGAAGGGGGCGCGATTCGGGTTACCGGGAACGGGCAACTCAAGATTTACTCGAGCACATTAAGTAACAACAAAGCCATAGGAGCCAAGGGCGGCGCAATCTCAATTAATTTTCAATCGCTAGCGGAGCTATACGACTCACATCTACTTGCCAACCAAGCAGACATAGGCGGAGCCGCGTACATATCAGGTGGCAATGCAAACGTAATAACTTTCAAGATGATCGGTGGCTCGGCGGTTTGCAACTCCGCGACTAGTAAAGGCGGGGCGCTGTTCTTATCCACGGCCAATGCCATTATCGACGGGGTTGAATTCTCGGGCAATTCAGCAGGCAAAGGAGGAGCCTTATATATCAAATATCAAAAAGTAGAAATATATAATTCAACATTCGATCAAAACAGCGCATCAATTCTTGGCCCGATCATCGCGTACCACGGCGAAATCCTTGTAAATCCTGACACGTGGATCTACCTCACTGGCAGCACCGGTGTAACCAACGCGGATCGAATTTACGATCCGCTGCCGTAATTCGATCCAACGCCCAACTGTCACGACCTTATTCCTTCGGCAGTTAACGCACTCGGAGGGGACATATGTGTATCAGGCGAGGCTTTCAGTCCGTTTTCGTCATCTGCGCGAGTGCGCTCGTGGCGGTTCCCGCACCGCTGCCGGGCGTACCGCAAGATAGTAAAGCGCCGCGGACCGCCGTGACCCTCGAGGCCCCGCCCCGTGAACTCGCGGGCGCACTAGCCGAGCTCAAAGGGGCCGACGCGCAAAAGCGCCTGGAGGCGTCCCGGGCGCTCGCCCAGTTACCCGACGCGGAACCGTACATCCGCCACTACCGCACAACCGACGCCGGGAAGGACAACACGCGCGCGAGTGAATCCCTGGCCCTGATCGACGCCGAGCGCGCCAAGCGCAACATGAAGCGCGTGCCCCAGTGGGCCAAAGCCGGGCGCTACGACCTGCTCGTCGACACCGCCATCCACCTCCCCGAACCGGACGACGCCAACACGCTCGCCAAGCTGCTCATGGACTTCGCCGAAGCGATCCGCCCGGTCCCCCAGAAACTCGGCGGACCCGAAGCCAAACACTTTTTGGATCACATTGAGGTGGAGCGGTTGCGCCAGTTCCACGAGCCCCGGGGCAAGGTCACGACCGACCACATCGGCCACGCCTACGTTCGCGCGCAGTCCTGCGACGCCACGAACCAAACCCGGTTCTACTGGCTCACCCTGACGCGCGACGAACTCAAGGGCACGACCCGGAACAGTTTGTGGGAGAACTGCTACCTCTTCCACAACGGGGATCTCACCCTGGACAGTTGCACCTGGTCACTGGTCGTGTGCGACGGCAACATCGACTTCGTCAATGCCGTCGACGGGGGGTACTCGACGATTATTGCGCGAGAATCGATTCGGAGCCAGAAAGGGCTCGGGTGTACGAGTTCTACGTTCTACGCGCAGGGCGATATCGTGGCGAAAGGGACCAATTCCCACAATGGCCTACTGCTCGCGGGCGGGAAGGTTGATGTGCCAATTGCTAAGGTCAACGGTGGGAACAAACAAACTATTGAGAAAGGGGGCGTAAAGGAGAACCCGTTCGGGTTGCGGTTCTTCGAGACCGCGGACCTCGGTGCCGAGGCCGCCCTCAAGGGTCAGGCGCTGACGATCGCCAAACTCACGCCCGGGTCGCCGCTTACCAAGTACGACATCCGGGAGGGCGACGTGGTCACGCGGGTGAACGACAAGGTCATCAAGACCGCCAACGACTTCCGCCGCGAGCTCCGGTACTCGGTCGCGCTCGAAGCCGGCATTTTCCACATCACGCGCGGTAACGAGAAGATCAACCGCATCGTCTACTTCAAAAACGGACTGGAAAAATAGCCGCAGGCAGGACCGGTGCTCGCGGGTCGGTTGTCGCCCGACCCACTGTGTTTACGTCCGGCAGTTCCAAGTCGCGCGCTTCTCCGGCATCACTTGTAGCTCCGCTCGACGAGCTTGATGGCATCGAACACGAGCGGTTCCTCGTTGCGGATCGGGGTCTTGCCCTCGCCCGCGTACTCCCACGCGGCGACGTGGCAGAATTTGCTGTCGTCGCGCTGCGCCTCGCCGTCGGACGTCTGGTGCTCCACGCGGAAGTGCCCGCCGCAGCTCTCCTCGCGCACCAGCGCGTCGCGGGCCAGCAGTTCGCCGAACTCCATGAAGTCGGAGACGCGGTTCGCCCGCTCGAGCGCGGTGTTCAGGTCCGCGTCGCTGCCCGGCACGTTCACGTTCGCCCAGAACTCGGCCCGCAATTCCTGAATGCGCACGATCGCGGATTCCAGACTGTATCGAGTGCGGGCCATGCCGACCTTCTCCCACATCACGTTGCCGAGCTCGCGGTGCAGTTCGGTCGCGGTCTTCTTGCCCTTGATTGAGAGCAGCTTCTTGATGCGTTCCGTGGCCTCGGCCTCGGTCCGCTTGAACTCCGGGTGGTCGGTCGGCGTCACACCGGGCTTCTCGCCCGCCAGCCAGTGCGTGAGCGTGTACGGGAGCACGAAGTACCCATCGGCGAGCCCCTGCATGAGCGCGGACGCGCCGAGCCGGTTCGCCCCGTGGTCCGAGAAGTTCGCTTCGCCGACCACGAACAGCCCCGGTACGTTCGACATGAGTTCGTAGTTCACCCACGACCCGCCCATCGTGTAGTGGACGGCGGGGTAGATCCGCATCGGGCGCTCGTACCCGCTCTCGGCGGTGATGCGCTCGTACATCTCGAACAGGTTGCTGTACTTCTCCTCGATCTTCGCGCGCCCCTGCTTCGCGATCGCGGTCGCGAAGTCGAGGTACACCCCCCGCGCGCCCGGCCCGACCCCGCGCCCGTCGTCGCACGCCTCCTTCGCGGCCCGGCTCGCGATGTCGCGCGGCGCGAGGTTGCCGTAGCTCGGGTACTTGCGCTCGAGGTAGTAGTCGCGCGCGGCCTCGGGGATCTCGCTCGGGTGCTTGCCGCAATCGGCCTTGTCCTTCGGCACCCACACGCGGCCGTCGTTCCGCAGCGATTCGCTCATGAGGGTGAGCTTCGACTGGTGGTCGCCGGTCACCGGGATACAGGTCGGGTGGATCTGCGTGTAGCACGGGTTCGCGAACGTCGCGCCGCGCTTGTACGCGCGGTACGTGGCCGTGACGTTGCACCCGATCGCGTTCGTCGAGAGGAAGAACACGTTGCCGTACCCGCCGGTCGCGAGCACCACCGCGTCGGCCGTGTGCGACTCGATTTTGCCCGTTTCGAGGTGCCGGGTGACGATCCCGCGCGCCTTACCGTCGACCACGACGAGGTCGAGCATCTCGCAGCGCGGGAACATCTTCACCGCGCCCAGCCCGATCTGCCGGCTGAGCGCCTGGTACGCGCCGAGCAGGAGTTGCTGACCCGTTTGCCCGCGGCAGTAGAACGTGCGCTGGAGCTGCGCGCCGCCGAAGCTGCGGGTATCGAGCAGCCCACCGTACTCGCGCGCGAACGGCACGCCCTGCGCGACGCACTGGTCGATGATGTTCACGCTCACTTCCGCGAGCCGGTGAACGTTCGCCTCGCGCGAGCGGAAGTCGCCGCCCTTCACGGTGTCGTAAAAGAGCCGGTGGACGCTGTCGCCATCGTTGCGGTAGTTCTTCGCGGCGTTGATGCCGCCCTGCGCCGCGATGCTGTGGGCGCGCCGGGGCGAGTCCTGGAAGCAGAAGCACGAGACCTTGTAGCCGAGTTCGGCGAGCGAGGCCGCGGCGCTCCCACCGGCCAGCCCGCTGCCGACCACGATGACGTGGTACTTCGACTTGTTGGCCGGGTTGATGAGCCGCTGGTCCTTTTTGAACCGCGACCACTTCTCGGCCGTCGGCCCGCCCGGAACGCGCGCGTCAAGTTGCATGGTTCACTCTCGGCGAAGAGAAGGGATGAAGAGATACAGGGGCGAGCGGGTGAAAGGAGCCCGGCAACCGGGCGGCGCGGCTCTCGGTGCGAGGCGATCGGTGAACGTCTTCGCCCGTTCACCCGCCCCCTCTTCACCCCGACTCTTCAAATCAAAGGGCCTTGCCGTACAGCAGGAGCGGCGGGGCGAGTCCGGCCCAAACACCGATCACGATCCCGAGGTTACCCACCAAAATCGTGGCCGCGATCGCGACACCCAGCAGCCGAATCAGCGGGGCGAACCGGTTGTTCTTCAGCCCGAGCGTTTGGAACGCGCTCTGGACGCCGTGCAGCAGGTGAACGAACAACACGACCTGTGCCACGATGTACAGAACGGCCAACCACGGCGTCGTGAACCCGGCCACGACCATGTTGTACACGTCGTGCCGCCCGTCTTTGTCCTTCAGTTCCAGGTAATTCACGACCTTCCCCGGCTCCACTTCCACCGATTGGAGGCCCAACAGTGTGAAGTGCGCGAGGTGGAACAGGACGAACAGCCCGACCACGGCCCCGCTCCAGATCATCGTGCGACTGGAAACCGTCGCTTGGACGCTGCCCGGGTACGCGTACCCGATCGGGCGCGCGGCGCGCGACCGCAGCTTCAAGCGGATCGCGAGTGCGAGGTGCAACAGGAAGATCGCGAGCAGCCCGGCGCGTGCGATCCAGAGGAGGGCGCCCAGGCTGTGCGTGAGGAAGTGGGCGTAGCTGTTGATCGCGTCCGGCCCCTGGAACACTTTCAGGTTGCCGATCATGTGGAAGACGCTGAACCCGGCCAGCCCCAAGCCGGTAAGCGCAACAGTGACCTTCGCACCGACGCTGGAGTCGAAGAACGCCCGCAAGAACGGGGCTGCTTGGCGGTCGGACTTGAGGGCCGGTGGCCCCTTCGGGTGGCGGACGGTAGTGGATGACATCGGCACCTGCGTCTCGCGTGTTCGGGGACGGCTACACCTATTCTAGCGCTGCTCAACGAACCGGCGATGCGATTTGCTGCGAGCTCCCGCGCACCGCGGTTCCGGGCGCGGCGCCGGGACACGAACCGAAACTCCGCGCGGAGCGCAACTTGTGACATCGCGCAGCAATGTCACCGCACGCCGATCTTCAGCAACACCTTGCCGCCTTTGCCGGGCGTAGCGGCGTGCTCGACCGCCTTGCGCACGTCTTCGAGCGGGTAGGTGGCTGCGAACTGCGTTTGTAATACGCCCTCGTTCATCAGTTCGCGCATCCGGCGGAACAGCTTCAGCATCGTGAGGATGCGCTGTTTCTTGGCCCACGCGCCGAGCCAAAAGCCCTCCACACTGAGATCGTTCCCGATGAAGTAGCGCGGGTGAACCGAAATGGGCTCGTCCGAGAGCGAGCCGAACAACAGGCACCGCCCGCCGTGGGCCAGCGACGCGATCACCTGTGAGCCCGTCTCGCCGCCCACAGGATCGATCGCGTACCGCACGCCGTCGGGAACGAGTTTCCGCACCTGTTCCGGGATCGGGCCGTCCGATTCGACGATGACGTGATCCGCGCCGAGCTTCTTCAGTTCCTCGACCTGCTCGCGCCGGCGCACCACGTTGATCGTGCGAAACACGAACTTGTGCCCGAGCCGGATCACCATCTTCCCGAGTTCCCCGCCGGCCGCACTCTGGAGCACCCACGCGCCGCGCGTGACCTTCAGCACGTCCTGCGTCATGGCCAGCGCGGTCGCCGGGTTCACGAAGAACGATGCGGCCTGCTCGTCGCTCATCGCGTCCGGGACCGGGATCACCTGGCGCGCGGACGTGACGGTGTACTCGGCCCAGTTGCCGACGCGGTCGTTAATCACCGCGACGCGCTTGCCCTTGCGCAACCACCCCAGCACCCCGCCGCCGGTCGCCTCCACCACGCCCACGCCCTCGAACCCGGGCGTCGCGGGGAACTGCGGTTTGAGACCGTACTTCCCCCCAATGTACATGAGATCGGACGGGTTCACGGGGCTGGCGAGCATGCGCACCAGGACCTCGCCGCGCCGGGGTTGCGGGGCCGGAACGTCGTCTTCGAGGCGCAACACTTCGGCCGGCGGACCGACCCGATCGAACACGACACGTTTCACAGCGCTTCCTCAGCGGAACGGGGCTCGCGATGATACATTCAGTATCTATCCGCGCGCGGTTGTGAAGGCTCCGCGGGCGCGCCGGTCCGCGATCGCTCCCAACGAAGAAAGTGCGAATGTCCCTTTCCGACTTCCTCACGGCGTTCTGGCCAGATATCGCCGGCTGGCTGCTGCTGACCGAAGTGCTACTGACCGTCGGCACGCTGCTCGCGGTGATGCACATCAAGCGCGAACCGATGTCGGCGATCGCGTGGTCGCTCACGGTGCTGCTGGTGCCGTTCTTCGGCGCGTTCCTGTTTCTGGTCTTCGGCTACCAGACCGTCCACCGCCGGTTGCGCCGGCGCCGGGAGCGGAGCAAGGCGTACAAGGCGTTCACCGCGCGCACCGGCGGCCCGTCCGCGGGCGTTCGGCCCGAGTTGGAAGTGCTCGCCAAATTGGGGCACCACGGCGACGGCTTCCCGGTCACGGGGGGGAACGCCGTCGCCCTGTACCACGAGGGCAACGCCGCGTTCGAGGCCATGCTCCAAGCGATCGAATCGGCGCAACACCACGTTCACTCGCAGTTCTTCATTTGCCACTCGGACGATACCGGGAAGCGGTTCATTAACGCGCTGCGCGCGTGTGCCAAGCGGAAGGTGGAAGTGCGGTTCCTGGTGGACTGGGTGGGGTCATACGGGCTGTCGTCGCGCCTGTTGCGAGAACTCGAAGCGGACGGCGGGCGGGTCGCGTCGTTTTTGCCGCTCGTGAACCCGCTGCGGGTGAACTTGCGGAACCACCGCAAGATCCTGGTCGTGGACGGGCACACCGGGTTCGCCGGGGGGCTGAACATCGGCGACGAGTACCTCAGCAAGTGCCCGACGTTCGGTTACTGGCGCGACACGCACTTCCGCATCGCGGGGCCGGCTGTCGAGGGACTCCAGCACACGTTCCTCGACGACTGGCACTTCACCACCAACGAGGCCGTGAAGGGCGGCAGGTACTTCCCCGCGCCCGAAAAACGCGCGCCGGGAACGGTGCTCGCACAAGTGGTCGCGTCCGGGCCGGACGCGGAGTATAAGGCGATCCGCGAGACCTACGTCGCGGCCATTCTGCGGGCGCGCGAGCGGGTGTGGATCGCCAGCCCGTACTTCGTGCCCGATGCGGGGTTCCGCGACGCCCTCGTGATCGCAGCGCGGTCCGGGGTCGACGTGCGACTGCTGGGGTTGTGCCGCCCGGACAAATGGCTCCCGTTCCTGGCGGCCCGGTACTACTGGACGGACATGCTCGCGGCGGGGGTGAAAGTGTACCAGTACACGCGGGGCATGTTGCACAGCAAGTTGGTGCTGGTGGACGACGAATGGGCGTCCGTCGGCTCCGCGAACACGGACAACCGCAGCCTGTTTCTCAACTTCGAGTGCAACGTTCAGTTCTTCGACGCGGGCGTCGTGAAGGGATTGGAAGAGGCGTACTTGGCGGACCTGGAGTGGTCGGTGCGACTCGACCCGGACGTGTACGCGACCCGCCCGCTGGTGGGGCGCCTCGCCGAGAATGCGTGCCGGCTATTTAGCCCGGTGTTGTGACCCGAAGCCCAAAGCGCACAGGGCTCCCGCCCTGTGCTACGCCAGACGGCCCCTCCGGGGCGAAGACAAAACCCCTCTTCCGTCGGCGGTTGTAACACCGGTCTACCGCCCCGTGTGCTCTTTCGCCCGATCGGGGCATTCTCATAAATTAGCTGCAAACCCGATTGCGGCCCGTGCGCTTGGCCTCATACAGTTTCTGGTCGGCCGTGTGGCGCAGGTCGGTCGTGCTGGCGTTGTCGTCGCCCATCGTGCTCGCCAGTCCGATGCTGATCGTGAGGTTGACCGGGGTGGTCTCGAACCGGAACTGGTGCTCGGCCACCGCTTCGCGGATGCGCTCCGCGACCTGCAGCGCGCCCTCGAGCGTCGTTTCGACCAACACGACGACGAACTCTTCACCGCCGGAGCGGGCGAACAAGTCTTCCTGGCGCACGATCCCGCGGATCACGCCCGCCAGTTCGCGGAGCACGAAGTCGCCGCACAGGTGGCCCAGGCTGTCGTTGATCGTTTTGAACTTGTCGATGTCGATGGCCAGGACCGAGAGCGGCCGGTGGTGCCGCTGGGACCGCACGACCTCGCGCTCCAGGAACTCGTCCAGGTATCGCTGGTTGTGGATCTGCGTCAGCCCGTCGAGGATCGTGAGCCGGTAGATCTCTTCGTGGTACTCGGCCTCGATGTTCCCGCCCGCGAGGTAGCGGTACAGGCAGTTCCCGACCCGCAGGTAGTCGCCGTCGCTGAGCAACCGGGAGGTTTCGAGCTGTTTGTCGTTAACGAACGTGCCGTTGGTGCTGTTCTGATCGGACACGTGGTAGCCGTCCACGGCCGGTTCGATCAGCGCGTGCTTGCGCGAAACGGAGTGATCGGTGAGCCGGATGTCGCTGTCTTCCCCGCGCCCGAGGACGAGCGGCCGGTCGGTGAGCGGGTACCGGCACCCCATCGTCGGGCCGGTCGGGTAAATGTGAACCAGGCACGCTTCGCGTTTGGCCGTAAACAGTTTCTTCGGCGTGGAAACCCACGTCTCGGTGACCTTCTCGGCGATGACGCGCCCGGACGACGACATTGGTGGTGCTAGTCGGGGAGTGGGTTGTTCAGCCACTAGCACAATAGTAGGTCACAGAACCGGGGCGAGTCAAACGCGCCCGGTTCTTCCGGGAGGTTTGACTCGATTCCCGCACAGAACTTACCAACCGCAATTTAGTACAGACGCGAACAATTATTGCCGGGGTACAATCGGCGGCGACACGATGCCATTAATCTTCGCTCGCGGCTTGGTAAGGTCCACGAGGATCGGTTCGCGGGTCACAATCTCTTTCACGTTCCCGGCCGCGTCGCGTGCCGTGGCCTTCAGGTACACGCGGGCCGGGACGCCCACCGGGACGCGCCACCCGTACTGCCCGGTGTTCGCCAGGCGCTTCGCGATCGGGGCGTCCATGCCGGTGGCCCGAACCACCGGCTCGTTCCCGGTGGCGGCGACCGGCTTCCACGGCCCGGTCGCGGAATCACTCCACTCCAGGGTAATGGGGTCGTCGCCGAAGTTGCGGTCGCTGGCCTTCCACTGAATGATGAGCGTGTCCAGCGCGTTCGGGTCGGACACCGGCGCGAACAACTCGAGTTGCGGCGGGGTCACGTCGAGCACCACGCGCATGTCCGGCGCGTCCCCCGCGGCCGGTTCGCGCTCGCTCAACCCGGCGCCGCTCACGGGCACCAGGCGGAACCCGTAAGTGCCTTCGATTTGCGGGTTTTCCTTCGCGTCGAGCGACACGCGGACCGCCCCGCCCTTGCCGTCGTGCTGGCTCCACTTGCTCCACGAGCGCCCGTCGTCGCGCGTCACCCACAAATCGACGCGGCTGATGCCGGACGGCCCGCGCTGTTCGAGGTCGAAGCCGAGGTCAAATTTCGGGTAGTTGATGGCCTGGGCGCGCGTCAATTCGACCATCGGGTTGGTACCGCCGTTCCACCCACCGGCCGGGGTCGCGCCCCCAGGGGCGGGAAGCGGAGGGGCCTTCGGATCGACGGTCGCGAGCGGTTGCGGACCGCCCGTCTGCACCGGGCCACCTGTTAGCGGTGGATTACTGGGCAGCGGCTGCCCCTGCCCAGTGAACGGTGGGGTGCCGGGCAGCGGGTTGCTCGGCAACGGCGTACCGGCGGGCGGCTCCGGCTTGAACGTCGGCACGACCGGTGGTTGCGGGGACACCGGCCCCGGTCCCGGTGGGATAATCGGAGGGCCGATGGGCGTACCCGGGCCGGGACCGGCCGGCACGAGGTTCGACGGCGGGGGCGGAGTAAAAGCCCCCGCGCCCACGGCACCCGTCCCCGCGGGCGGAGCGGGCGGTGTTTCTTTAAGACTGGTGGAAGCGTTCGCGTTACCCGCCGGGAAGTCGTGGGTGATCTCGGTCACGTTCTTGGCGACGTCCACGGCGGTGATCTTCACCGTCACGCCCTCGGTGATCCCGCTCGAGAACCCCACGCCGTTCGGCGACGAGGGGTGAATCGTGACTTCCTGCCAGAACCCGTTCGGGTTGTTCGTGGCGCGGAAATGGACCTTCGTCCCCGCGTCGTTCGGGAACTTGTCTTCGATGGCCCACTTGACGACGATCTCGGCGCCGTTCCGCTTCGCATCAGTCACGCGGACCTGCGGCGCGGTGGTGTCGACCACCATTTTCAGGTCCGGCGGGTCGCTGGTGAGTTCGGCCGGGTCTTTGTTGCCCTTCAAGTCCACGATCTGCATCTTGAACCAGTACACGCCGTCGTCCTTCGCGACGAACACGAAGGCGTCCTTGTCCGGCGTAACGAACCCCTCCTGGTACCACGTGTTCTCGCCGTTACGGGCGACGTAGAGGACGACGTGCCGGATCGTCTTGCGGTCCTTCTTGTAATCGATGGGCAGCTTGATGTTCCGCGCGTTCATTGCGTGGTAGTCGGAGCCGACGGGCTGGCCCATCGTGAGCCCGAGCAGGGCGGCGGCGGCGAACGTCATGACTCATCCCCGGCGTGCGGAACGGAGCGCCCGCGTGGGCGCGAGCTGTATCGGGTGTATCGGCTGTGCCGGTAGAAGAATTCAGTATTTCGCGCGAGTCTCCAGAATTCATTCAAGTTGAATTCTCGAGCCGCGCAAGAACGGGCGGGGTTCCGGGCGGTAGAGACCATCAAGCAAGGAACGGGTAATGACCTCCGACGAATTGCAGCAACTCCTGGAAGGCGTGCGCACCGGGGCGATCGACGTGACCGACGCGACGGCCCGGTTGGGGCGAGCGTCGGTCGCGGAGCTGAGCTTCGCCACGCTCGACTTGGACCGCCAGCAGCGGTGCGGGTTCCCGGAGGTGGTGTTCGCGGAGGGGAAGACGGCCGAGTGGGTAGAAGGGGCGGTTCGGAGGCTCTCGGAAGCGGGGCAGGACTGCTTCGTGACGCGCGTAAGCGCGGAGCAGTCGGCCCACCTAGCTACTCACTTCCCGCACGCGGACCAGGACCGGCTCGCGCGCACCTTCTGGCTGCCCCTCGCGGGCGAGCGCCCGGCCCCGGTCGGTAGGGTGTGCGTCGTCACCGCGGGTACGAGCGACCTGCCCGTCGCGCAAGAAGCGCTCGTCACGGCGCGGGTGATGGGCGCGGGGGTGGAACTCATTGTGGACGTGGGCGTGGCCGGGCTGCACCGCATCTTGCGGCAGCGCGAGCGGCTCACCTCAGCGGACGTGGTGATCGTGGTCGCGGGGATGGACGGGGCGCTGCCGAGCGTGGTCGGCGGGCTGGTGGACTGCCCGGTGATCGCGTGCCCGACGAGCATCGGCTACGGGGCCGCGTTCGGCGGCGTCGCGGCGCTGCTCACGATGCTGAACAGTTGCTCGGCCGGCGTGTGCGTGGTGAACATTGATGCGGGCTTCAAGGCGGGCTACGTTGCCGCCCGCTTCACGAAGCGCCTTCAAACACCGAGCGCCCGTGGGTGATTCGGGCGGTTCGCGGCACTCGTTACCGGGCGCGCCCTTCAAGGCGCCGGCGGCATGCTCGCGGGCGAGAGCGGGCCGGGCGCGAGCGGCGGTTGCACGGCCAACTGGGTGCCGGAAGCCGTGGGGGAACCGGGCGGGGGCGGGGGCAGGAGCGGCGCGTCGAGGAACGCGGGGCCGTTACTCACGAGCGGGTCTTTTAGGTTCGAGGGCACGCTCCCAAATCCCCCCGAGGGGGAAGCGGCACCAATCGGGGAGGAACCGCTCGGGTACACGCTCGGCACGATCGGGCTGGCCGGCGCACCGATCGTTCCCGGGTTCCCGGGCTGAGCCGACGTGTTACCGAACGTTTGGGGCGGGCTCGTCAGCGAGTTGGAGCCGGTGCTGCCGTACCGCTGCGGGGTGATTCCGCCGGTCTGCTGAATGCCGCCACCGCTGGCACCCGCGCCGAAGGCCGGCGCCCCACCGGTCTTGGTGATCGACTGGCCGTTCGCCCCGATCGGGGGCGTGCCCGGGAGCCCCGGCCCCGGTTGCTTGGTGACGAGTTTGTCCTTCTTATCCTTGTCGGTGTTCATGCACCCGACGAGGCCGGTGCAGAGCAGCACCCCCAACCCGGCCGCCGCGCCCCGCACCCATCGCCCGCGCGTTCCTTGCGCCATGTTTCCGTTCCCCCGAACTCGACCGGAACTGGTTCCACCTCGCGACATCCGTGCCGCCCGGCTGGGACTCGTTCGTTTCGGTTGGGGGCAATAGCGGTGAGTAGAAGCGGAATCAAGCCGACCCGCGGAGTGGGACCACCCGCTCGTTGACACTCGCGGTTCGCCCGAGCCTTTTGGCGAACCGCGAGTGTCAACGAGCGGGTGGATTTCGCCATCGTTCACCAAATACGCCGACACGAGCAGCGATTGCCGCTCGTGTCGAGATGAACCGAAGTTCGGTCGAGTTAGCGCCCGCCGGGCGCCGGGTTGCCGGGAGCGACCGGGGCGGGGCCGCCACCAATCGCGCCCCCGCGGCGCGCTGCGCCCTCCGGGTCTTCCTGACTCGCCAGCTCGCGCGGCAGCGGGAACGCCGGGTCCGGCGCGAAGTATTGTGGGTAGTGCTCCAGGTACCGCGGGCTGGGCAGCGTCATGCCGCCCATGACCGTTTGGCACCCGCTGGAGCACGTCAGGGTCAGGCCGAGCAAGGCTGCGACGCTCGCCAGCCACCGCCGATTGGTTCGCATCTGAATCCTCACTCCCGTTCCATCGCGGCCCCGACGCGCCCCAACGCGCGGGTGACCGGTGATGCCGCTTGTATCGACCGGAGTGGTACTGCGGCTTCAACTAAATTTTGCGCCCGTGCGAGTTGGTTCGGTACCGGGGTGCGTTCCGTCGTTGACCGAGTTGGGGTTCCGTCCTAGCATGGCACCCTGTCGCTTGTCGCCCCCCAGATGGACGATCTGACGGATGACCGTCGCACGGAACCCCAGCCGCCCGCACCCGTTACCGCTCGAACTGCGGTGGGATGCCCGCTCCCCGCTCCCGGCGCGCTGGGTGCTCCCGGACGGCGCGCGGCCCCCGGTCCCGGCCCGGGCCGCCAGAGCGCCCCTGGATTTCACCGCGGGAATGCGGGTACTGTGCGAAGACGTGGTGGCCCGATGCGAACCCCTGCACCACGTCCACATGCCGCGCGTGCTGGTCACATTCACGCCCAGCCGCAACCGCAGCCGGTACGGGCTCCAGGCCCGGGTCACGCCGCTCCGGTTCCGCGACGGGGCGCTCACCCGGCGCCACGGCCCGACCGATTACCAGGTGCAGCGGTTCTTCGTGAACGGCCGCGAGATGCTGTACGTGCTCACGTTCTGCTTACCGCGGTTCATCGACCAGCCGTTCCGCGAGAAGCTCATCACGGTGTTCCACGAACTGTACCACGTCGCGCCGGCGTTCGATGGCGACCTCCGGCGCCACCCCGGGCGCTACGCGGTCCACTCGCACTCGAAGGACTTGTACGACTCGCGGATGGCGGAACTGGTAGACGACTACCTCGCCGGGCACCCGGAGCCCGGGGTGTTCGCGTTCCTGCGCACGGGCTACCGCGACCTCTGGGACACGCACGGCGGCATCACCGGGGTCGTGGTCCCGCGCCCGAAGTTACTGCCGGTCGGCGTGGCGTCGCGCCAGGCCGCAGCACGCAACCACGGCGACGAGAACGAGTAGCACGCGGTGCTCAACGCGCCGCGTGCGGGGCCGGTACACCGAGGAAGTCCGCGATCCGGGCCGCGTTCGCTTCCGCACGGGCGCGGTCCGTTTCATCCGTCCACCCCACCCGCCCGACGCGCACGCGGCGATCCGCGAAAACGATTTCGATGTGATGACTGTCGGCCGAATCGCTCGAAGATGACACAGTCAGTGCGACTCCGGCCGCGCCCACGAGTGATTCACTTCGGCGGTCGATTTCCAGTCTTTTCGTGTGTTTGTCCAGCACAATCGGGCCGGACACGGCCCAGTACCACCCGCCGGCGCCGACGAGCAGCGCGAAACTCAGCGCCGCGTACCCCCACGTGATCGGTTCGCGTGCCAGCGCGTTGAGATCGGCGGGCGGGAGTTGCGCGGCGCGAACCCCCGCAACGACCCAAGCGCCGCCGAGGAAAACGCAGGCGAGAACCGGTACAAGTACCGTGCCCCGGGTGGGGCGTATCGTGAGCCGGTCACCGTCTCGAACGAGTTGACAGCCGCGCATGAACCCTCGATTCGGATCGGGCAGAACCGCGAACCGCATTCACCTTCTCCCCAACGTTAGAGCGCATTTTGAACGGACGGTACTCCCGCACGGGTCGGGCCGTTCGTGGGGCAAAAATCCGGTAACACTCGCCCCGCGTTCCCGCTCGCTTGGCAGACCGGGCACGTCGCCCGGCCACACCAAAAACAGCGCGGGGGGAGTCCGATGCGGGCGTTACTAGCGAGTGTTCTCGTGGTCGGTTTGAGCGCCGGGACCAGCAGAGCAGCCGACGAGACCTACACCATCAAGCTCTACAAGAGCAAGGAAGGCACCAAGAACACGCACGAGCGGAGCGAGAGCAGCAAAGCCAGCACGGTCCTCGAAACTGACGGATTGAAGAAAGAAGAAAACACAGCGAGCGGCCTGAAAGAGACCTACACCGAGGAAATCCTGGAAATCGATGCCGCCACCAAACAGGTCACGAAACTGCAGCGCACGTACACCGTCGCCGAGAAGACCGAGAAGGGCGAAACGACCAAGACCGTGTACGCCGGGAAAACGGTCCTCATTGAAAAGAAGGGGAACGAGTACGTCCTCAGCATCGACGGGAAGCCCCTCACGGAAGACGAAGCCCCGGACCTGGTCAAGACTTACCGCGACAAAAAGACCGACGAACCGACGAACGAAGACCTCATGCCCGCCGAAGCCGTTAAAGTCGGCCAGAGCTGGAAGATAGCGGGCGCCAAAAGCGAGAAGTTGTTCCAGGCGCTCGGCGACGGGAAAGCCAAATACGACGCGGACAAATCGACGATCGAAGGGAAGCTCCTGAAGGTCTACAAGAGGGCCGGGGCACAGTTCGGCGTCATGGAACTCACCGTGACGATGGTCGTGACCGAGATCGGCACGGGCGAGGAGTTCGTCCGGACCACAGCGGACAGTAAGATGGTAATGAAAATCACCATCGACACGTGCATCGACGGCACCGTCGAATTCGAGGACAGCACCGCGGACATCGACCTCGATATTGCCGCCGAAATCCCCGACGCCGGGTCGATCGCGGTTCGCGGAACGATGACGCTCAAATCGAAGATCGGCGCGCTGAAGAAATAGAACCGTCCCACTGGGGTGCCCCGCACCCCTGACGGCTTACCCGGTCGCCCACCCGGGATTCAACCAACACACGTCTATCCTCAGCTTTCCGTCTTCTTCGTTCTGATACCTGCCCTCTGATCTCAGTTCTCTGCCTTCTGCTCTCTGTCCCGGTCTTCTTTTGTGCCCTTTGTGCTTTTTTGTGGCCATTCGGTCTTCTGTCTTTATTTCGCAGACGTCGCGTGCGGGACACCGTTTGGTGGTGGGGCGGGTTCCCGGAGTTCGGTCAACCACGCATCGTCCCAATCCTGCGCGGGCGCGCCGGCGGTGGGCGCCGGGGGCGGGACGTAGACCCTTCGCCCGAACAGCAGGAACACGGCCGGCGTCACGATCTGGTCCATGAGCGTCGAAGTGAGCAACCCGCCGATCACGACCACCGCGAGCGGGTGGAGGATCTCCTTGCCCGGTTGCCCGCCCCCGAGCGCGAGCGGAACGAGCCCGATCACCGCGACGCCCGCGGTCATCAGAACGGGCGCCAGTCGCTCCAGACTGCCGCGCACGATCATCGCTTCTCCGAACGGTTCGCCCTCTTCGCGCATCAGGTGAATGTAATGGGCGATCATCATGATTCCGTTGCGACTCACGATCCCGATGAGCGTGATGAACCCCACCCAGTGCGCGACCGAGAGCGTTGTGGCCTGTGACCACACGTGCGGCCACTTCCACCACGGCACCCCGTGCAGTGCGACCGGGTCCGGGCGGTTGATGATGAGGAGCGCAGCGACCGCACCCAGACCGGCGAGCGGAACGTTGATGCCGAGCACCATGAGTGCGGCCCGCCACGAACCCAGGCACCGGCACAGGAGCAGGAACACGCCGACCACGGCGAGCGCCCCCAGCGCGAGGAGCCGGCCGTTCGCTTCCTGCTGGGCGCGGTACTGGCCGTCATCTTCGATCCGGTACTCCGCGCCCTGCGCCCTGAGCTTCTCTTCGGCGGGACGAATGGCCCGCTTGATGTCCGCGACTACGGTTCCCAGGCTGCGCCCCTGCACGTTGCACGACACCACGATTCTGCGAGCCACGTTCTCGTGATTGAGTGTGTTCGGGCCGGTCGTGTCCAGTACGTCCGCAACTTGATCCAGCGCGACGCGCTTGCCGGCCGGCGTGTCGAGAACCGTTTGACCGATCACGGTGGGTGAGTTCCGCGCGGTCTCGTCGTACCACACGACCAGGCTGAAGTATTTCTCCGCGTCCAGCACGGTCGCGACGACGCGGCCCTTGTAGGCGGTCTCGAGCAGTCGGGCGACGTCGCCGGGCGCGAGCCCGTACCGGGCCGCCTCCGCCACCTTGACGCGGAGCCGCACCTGCGAAATTTCCACCTGCGGTTCGACCTGGAGGTCCACCACCCCGGGAACCGCGCTCATCGCGTCGCGAATCTCCTGCGCCGCGTTCCGCAATTCCTGAAGGTCCGGGCCGAACACTTTGACCGCGACCTGAGCACGCACCCCGGACATGACGTGGTCGAGTCGGTGGCTGATCGGCTGACCCACGTTCGCGTTCACGTTCGGGATGCCGCTCACGCGGTCGCGGATGTCGGAGAGCACCTGTTCGTGCGGCCGACCGGATCTCTCAACGCCGTACTTGTGCAACCCCGGGACCGCACGCAGCAGCGCGTACCCGGCGCCCGGCTTCGGGTGCTCGTGCGGGGTCAGCCGGACGTCGAGTTCGGACGTGTTCACGCCCTCCGCGTGTTCGTCCTGCTCCGCGCGCCCGGTGCGCCGCGACACCGACACGACCTCGGGGATTTGCAGCAGCGCGTGCTCGGTCCGTTCCGCGACGCGCCCGCTCTCGGCCAGACTGGTGCCCGGCGGGAGCTGGAGGTTCACCGTGACCGTGCCCTCGTTGAACGGTGGAAGGAACTCACTCCCCATTCCGAACACGGCAAAGAGTGAAGCCGCAGACAGCAGAATCGCGGCCCCCAGAATCGGGCGCGGGTGCCGCAGAGTGAACCGCAGCACGCGGGCATCGAGCCACTTGAGCGCGCGGAGCAAGAGCGGATCGCGCGGGTGCGCCAGGGATTTCGCGCGCCCGAGTAAAAGGGACGCGAGTACCGGCGTGACGGTGAGCGACACGACCAGCGACGCGAGGAGCGCGACGAGGTACGCGAGGCCGAGCGGCGCGAACATCCGCCCCTCCAGCCCCGACAGTGCGAACAGCGGCATCACGACGAGGCACACGATCAGCGTGGCGTAGACGATCGAGTTGCGGACCTCGCTCGACGCCCGGAAGATCACCTTCAGTGGCGGGTCCGGGACCGGCTTCTGCCGGTTCTCGCGCAGCCGGCGAAAGATGTTCTCCACGTCCACGATCGCGTCATCGACCAACTCACCGACCGCCACCGCGATTCCGCCGAGCGTCATCGTGTTAATGGTGATCCCGAAGTAACTGAACACCAACACCGTCACCATAATCGAGAGCGGGATCGCCGTCATTGTGATAACGGAGGTGCGGATGCTCGCCAGGAACAGGAGCAGCACGACGAACACCCACACCGTTCCGTCGCGGATCGCCTCCACCACGTTGTCGATCGCGGTCTGGATGAAGTCGGCTTGCCGAAACACCCGGCGCTCCACGATCGTGCCGGCCGGGGCGTCGCGCTGCAGTTCTTCCAGTGCCCGGTCCAATTTCGGGGTCAGATCGAGGGTGTTGGCCCCGGGTTGTTTCTGCACCGTCACGATGACCGATGCGCCGCCCGCGACCGCGTCCCCCTCTTTCACACGGGTGCTGCCCGCGCCGCGGCGAACCGGCCCGGCGAACCGCACGTCCGCGACGTCCCGGATGCGGATCGCGCGCCCGTCGCGCCAGACGATCGGCGTTTCCTCGATCTGTTCCGGGGTCAGCGCCTGCCCGCTGATGCGGATGAGCGACTCGCGCGGGCCGCGTTCCATTACCCCGCCGCCCGCCAGGACGTAAGCTTTTTCCGCCGCGTCGGTCAGTTGTTGGAGCGTGACCTTCTGCGCCGCGAGCCGCGCGGGGGTCGTCACCACCTGATACTGCTTCAGGTGCCCGCCCATCACCGTGACCTGCGACACGCCGTCGATCGCCAGCAGCCGGTTGCGAACGGTGAACTCCCCGAACGTCCGCAGTTCCATCCCGCGCTTCAGATCCTCTTCGGGCGTTTGCGCCGGGTCCGCGGGGCGCAAGCCGATGAGCATCACCTCGCCCATGATGGACGAGATCGGGGCCATCACCGGGTTGGCGTCTTGCGGGAGCCGACTACGGACGAGTTGGAGCCGCTCCGACACGACCTGCCGGTCCTGGTACACATCGGTACCCCAATCGAACTCGACCCAAACGACCGACAGCCCGATGCCCGACGCGGACCGGACCCGCTTCACCCCGGTCGCGCCGTTCAGGGCGTACTCCAGCGGCCGGGTCACGAGCGCTTCGACCTCTTCGGGGGCCAGCCCCGGCGCCTCGGTCAGAATGGTGACCGTCGGGCGGTTCAGGTCCGGGAACACGTCCACGGGCGTGCGCGCGAGCTGGTACGCGCCCGCGACGACGACCGCGAGGGCGGCGATCAGTACGAGCGCCCGGTTCTGGAGCGAGAACGCGATCACGCGATCGAGCACGAATCCGCCTCCCATTTATCGCAGTGACGAAAACGCCGTCATCAGCTCGTGCGCGCCCGTGGCCGCGACCGGCTCGCCCTCGGTCAGCCCGCGCGTGATCGTCACGAGCCGGTCGTCGGCCGGTCCGGTCTCAACGGAGCGCCGGTCGAACGTCCCGTCCGGTTTGCGCACGAACACATATGATGCGGTCCCGTCCGTCACGACCGCGGACCGCGGAACGGCGAGCGCCGGCGCCCGGCGCCCGAGTACGACCACGAGCCCGGCGAGCTGGCCGTGCAACAGCGGGTGGGCCGGGTCCGCATCGAGTTCGACCCAAACGGACTGGGTGCGGTTCTCCGCGCCGAACGTGCGCCCGCTGCGCGCGACGAGAGCCGCGCCCACGAAGTCCGGGTCGGCGACCAGTCGGACCCGCACGACCTGACCGGGTCGAATGCGCCCCGCGTCGCGCTCGGGCACGAACGCACGGACCGGGGCACGGGCGCTCGGGTCTCGAAGCTCGAACACCGACTCGTGCGCGGCCACGGCCTGCCCCAACACCTTGTCGAAGTTCACCACGATCCCGGCGAACGGGGCACGGATCGGAGCGAACCCGATGAGGCGCTTGTCGGCGAGAACCTGATCGATTTGCACCGGGAGCAGGCCCACTGTGAGGAGTTTGCGGCGGAACGTGTCTGACTGGTTCTTCAGGCTGTTAAGTTGGCTCTCCAGTTCCCACACGCGCGTCACCGCGACTCCGGCCCCCGCGTCCCGCAAGCGGTCGAGCCGGTCGGCCGCGAGAGCCGTTTCCAGGTGAACCCGGAGCAATTCCTGCTGAAGAACCAGGAGTTCCGGGCTGAACACTTCGGCCAGCACCTCGCCCGCAGTTACGGCCCGCCCGCGATCCGCCCGGATCGAGTGAACGGTGCCGGCGAGTTGGGACGCGGCGAATCCGCGGCGCGCGGGGGGCACATCGACGGTGCCCTCCAGTGCCAGCACCTCATCGAGTGCAACGAAGCGCGCCGGTTCCACGGTTAACCCGATGGTCCGCACCGCCTCGGGGCTCGGGCGCAGCACCGTGGGTGTAAAGAACGGCGCAAGTTCGTGCCCGCCGCGCGTAACCACGCGGTCGCCGGGGAAGACCCCGCCGCCAACGATCTCGACCCGCTCGCCGGCCGTTCGCCCGACCACCACCGGCACCTTGCGGTACTCCGACGACTCGGCCGCGTTCGCCTCTTCGACCAGAACGAACCGCTCCACCCCTTCGCGGAGCACTGCGGCGCTCGGGACCGTCGGGCGGCCCGGGGCGCGTGTGCCCCCCGGAGCCGAAGCGCCCATTCCGCCGGTGACCGCCGCCAATGCGGGCGCGGCCGGCGCCGCGTTCGACACGACGAGTTGCACCTGGCCAGACATGCCCGGCCGGAAGCGCGGCTCGGACCCGCTCGGGTTACTGAGTTCCGCCCAGACCGTGGACACGTTCGTTGTCGGGTCGAGGTACTCGCTCTTAATTCGCACTGTTGTGCGGACGAGTTCGCCCGGGTACGCGGCTAGGTGCAGTTCGACCAACTGCCCGATCGCCACGCGGCGTAAGTCCTTCTCCAAAACCTCGATCCGAACCCAGACGGTCGAAAGGTCCATCACCTCGGCCAGTTGCTCGGCCGGTTCGACCACCTTTCCGGTTGTCGCGTCCGCGCGGACAACGGTCCCGGACACGGGAGCGGTGACCGGCAGAGCCAAGCCGGGAAGTGCGGCGCTGCGCCGGATCACTTCGTCGAGTTGTGCGACGGACAGGCCCAACCCGAGCCACTTGCTCCGGGCGAGGGCGAGTGCATTGCGGTTCCGCGCCAAGCGCGTTTGCGCATCAATCACCAACTGTCCCGCCACGGCCCCGGCCTCGGCCGACTTGATCAGTTCCGCGACCTGCTTTTCGGCCAGCGCGATGTCGTTGCGGGCCGCGAGTACGTCGAGTTGCAGGGCATCAATTTCCAGGCTCTCGATCTCGGCAACAGTCGCCCCGGCCGCAACCGTTTGACCGGGTGTCACCGCCACGCGGACGACCCGACCCGGCACCCGGGCCGTAGCGAAGCCGTGGTTCGACCACGGCGCGACGAGCGAAGCGTAGGCCGACACTCGCTCTTCGATCGGCAACAACTCGACGGGTGCAGTATCGACATCAATGGCCGCTCGCGCATCGGCGGTGAGCACGAGGGTGCCCTTCTCCGCGTCCACCTGCGCGCCGCGCGTGGGCAGCGGCGCGTGCCCCTCGTGGGCCAGCAGCACCGCGGCCCCGATCGTGAGCACGCCCCCCACCGCAAGTAGCGCGGCGCGGCGGTGGGCTCTGGTTACTCGGGTGGTTGACACGATGAGCCTCCCGATCAGTCCTGGTGGTGGGCGTACTTACGGGGAACAAAGTCGTTCCAGCGGGCCGACACTTTTTTCCCGTCTACCGTGAACTCGAACGTGACCCGCAGCGGCACGTCCGGGTCGATCCACGGGACCGCCGCGACGAAGTGCGAACAGCGGTCCGAACCTTCCCCCGCGGGGCGCTCGTTTAGCGGCGCGGGTTTGAACTCGACCTTCTTGACTCCGCCCTCTCCGGCGCGGATCTGGACCTCCGCGGTGAACGACCCGATTGGGATCGCGACCGGGCTCGCGGCGGCATCCGCCGTCTCGAAGAACACGTCCAACTCGTGCCCGGTCTTCGACAGGTGTGCGGTCAGCAGCGCGTGATACGGCCCGGCGTCCGCGATGAGCAGTTTGTCTCGCTCGTGGGTGTGTTCCCCGTGCTCTTCCTTCGGGGGCACGGCCGGGGGCGATGCGGGAGGTGTTCCGCACCCGGCGAGCGCGATCACGGTGCATGCGATGAAACGTTTCATGACTCCCCCGTTCGTTCGGACCGGGCCGCCCGTACCCGAGTAAACCCACTAACCGGGTGCGGTGCGGCCTTCCCACCTTGGTATAGGAGTCACATTCACGGGGCTTTCGGCTTCGCTTTGGCCTTCAGGTCCGCTACCTTGGTCAGTGTCGCATCCGGGTTCGCTTCGGCCTTGCGCACGCACCCCTTGCAGCACACGAACACCGGTTGCCCCTTGATCGTCAGTTTGATTGGGGCGCCCATCGACCCGAGCCGCTCGTCGCTCGAGATGACGCACCACTCTTGTGCTTCCACCAGGGCTCGGTCCTCCGGGCTGAGCTTGGCCCGCTCCGCGGCGATTTCGTCCGCGGGCGCCTCATTGCCGGGCACATCGGGTTTGGGTGCGGTCGCGTTCTGCGCGGTGCGCTCCCCGCAACCAGCAAGTGCGAGCGCGAAGACCGCGACGGCGGCCGCCCGAGTAAGGGTGTAAGTGTTCACGAACATTGGCGTTCTCCGTGGTTGGGGTGGTGAGTAGTGAGCGAGTTACTTCTTAACGTACTCGGACGGATCTTTGATCTCGTTCGGTTTGGTCTTCGCGAGCTGCACGAACTCGTCGATGCACGGCACGCAGCAAAACTCGTAGGTCTTCCCGCCGACCACCCAGGTGAACTTCGAGTTCGCCAGGGTCATCGAGATCGGGCAGGTCTTGTCGCCCGGCTTCGGCTTGGCGTTGTGGTCGGACTTGATGCCCTTGAACTTCGCGGCCGGGGACGTGTTCCCGTTCGCCTTGATATCGGCTGCCGTGTACTTCCCGCCCGGCGTCAGGTGGAGGGCCTTTGCGTCCTCGCCGTTAGCGCCCTCCGGCATCGGGTCCGCGTCGTGGGCCGCGTTCTCATTTGAAAATGCGATTCGGAACCGCTCGGAACCGATCCGAATGTTGTTGATCGTGACGCGAACCGTCTTCCCCACGAGGGCCTCCGGCAACTGGCCCACGAACAGCGACGTCTTCCCGGCCGAATCACCCTTCTGCGGTTCGGCCGCGAACTTCATCTCCGTAGCACCGTCGGTCGAGCCGGCGACGGTGACGTACCCGGCCAGCTCTTGCACCTCGATCTCCTGAATCCGGGCCTCGTCCTTACCCAGCGTGTACAACCTCACCGCACCGTTTTTGGCGAACACGGCTTCGGCGTGATAGCTGTCCGCCCCGAGCGAGATGAGGGTGCCGCCGTGCGCGCCCGGCTTGTGCCCGTGTGCCTCGTCGGGCTTGGTGGGCGCCGCTTTCGTTTCTGTGGGTTTTTCGGTGGGTGGCGGACTGTTGTTGCAGCCGACGAGAACCGCGGTCGCGGCAAAGAAGCCACCAAACAAAACCCATTTACGGAACATGGCTATTCTCCCGCTGGGCCGGTTCGTGGGTGATGTCACCCGAACCATTGGCACAGCGTGCGTGTGAAAAATGGGATGCGATTCGTTCCCGCGGTTCGCCGCAGCAACGAACGAAGATAAATGTTTGGGCTCGTCACGCCGCTTGAAGCGGGGCGAAACACGGGCTGGTCGCCACGCCCGTTACCAGGCGCGGTCGCGCGACGTGAAGTGGATTAGCAGCGGAGGTTGTGGTGCGCGTAGAGGAGATCGGCCGTGGTCAATCGTGAGTGGTCGGTCCCGCACCGCTCGCGCGAAGTCTCGGGTAATAAGGCGGCGACTTCGCCCGCGGTGAGCGCGTCGAACAGCGGGTCCGCGTCGAGCGCGAGCAGTCGGAGGAAGGTCGTAACGTCGCCCGAGGCGGATTCCGTTTGGACCGTCTGGGACTGGCTCGAACCGTCCTTGCAGGGGCACTTTTCCGAGGGCGTAGTGGGCTTCTGTGGGGCCGACTTTTTCGTATGGTCCGGCGTAGTAGGAATCTGTTTGTGCGCGCAGCACGAAGACGGTGATTCAACAGAAACACGGTCGGGCCATGCTGTTGATTGCGAAAACGCTGAGGCCTTCCCCGCCGAGCAGCAGCAGAGCAACGGCCCCACCGCTACGGCGAAAATCAGGCAGTACATCAGCGCCCGACGCAACATCTTGCCACCGCCCCCAAACCGTAATGTGTCCGTATCAACCACAGTAATATTATCGACCGCGTCAAGGCACAAGTCCATCCCAATCGGGTTCGCCGCGTGGTCGCACGCCCGGGTGTTGGCCCGCGAATGTCATACAGAACGCGCAGAAACCCGGTGTTTCCTTCTGCTACAATCCCCTCATGTCAACTACGATTCCTCTTGCCGACATGCCGTTTGAAGCGGCCGCGCTCGCGGCGCGGGCGCACCAGCACCAGAAGCGCAAGGACAACCAGACGCCCTACGTCAGTCACGTGTTCCGCGTATGTCTTGTGGTGCGGCACACGTTCGGCTTCGACGACCCCAAAATGCTCGCCGCGGCGCTGCTGCACGACACCATCGAAGACACCACGATCGACTGTGACGACATCATCGAGCAGTTCGGCGCGGACGTCGCCCGGTGGGTCGCCGCGCTCACCAAAGATATGCGCCTCCCGCACGACGAGCGCGAAGCTGTCTACGCGAAGGAACTTGCCGCGGCCGAGTGGCAAGTGAAGGCGCTCAAGCTCGCCGATATGTACGATAACCTCAGCGATTCCAAGCACCTCTCCCCGGGCGGGCGCCGAAAGACCGCGGCCAAAACGCGGTTCTACCTCGACGCCATTCGCCAACCGCTACCGGACCCGATCCGGCCCGCGCTCGCGCTGGTCGAGCAACGGCTCGCAGAACTCGAACGCAGTCTAACGCCGTGATATTCTTGTTCGCTTGCGGGATTGCAGCTTTGGCCGGACGCGCGGAATCGGAATAATGTCGGTGTGCTTCTTGCCCGCACCCATGCCGGCGCGGTTGAGAAACCGTCTTCGGAGACCCCCATGTTACTTCGCTGCTTGGTCCCGACCGCGCTGGCGGCGGTCGTGTGCCTTTCGTTCACGCCACCGGTGAGCGCGTGCCCGGGGTGCGGTCCGCCCTCCGGCCAGACACTCACGATGGAAGTCGCGCAGGCCGACTTCATCCTCTACGGCACGCTCGGCAACGCGAAGCCCGATCCGAAAGACCCGGGGTCCACGAAGGGCACCACCGACATCACCATCGACTCCATCGTGAAGGAGCACGCGCTGGTGAAGGACAAGAAGGTGTTCACGATCCCGCGGTTCGTTCCGCCGGACCCGAAGCCGTTCAAGTACATGGTGTTCTTCAACGTCGTGAACGGTGACGTGGACCCGTACCGCGGTGTGGTGGTGGGCACCGACAGCAAGTTGCCCGAATACGTGAAGGGCGCGCTGGCCGTGAAGCAGAAGGACACCGCGACCCGGCTCCGGTACTTCTTCGACTACCTCGAATCGAACGAAATCGAGATCAGCGGCGACGCTTACAACGAGTTCGCGGTCGCGACCTACCAGGAAGTGTCGGAACTGGCGCCGAAGCTCCCGCCCGAGACGCTCCTAAAGTGGCTCAAAGACCCGAACACGCGGGCCTCGCGCCTGGGGCTGTACGGTCTGCTCGTCGGCCACTCCGGGAAGCCCGAGTACGCGAAGGAAATTCGCGCGCTGATGGACGCGCCCGAGAACAAGTTCAGCAGCGGGCTGGACGGGCTGCTGATGGGCTACATCCTGCTCGACAAAAAGAACGGGTACGAGTACCTGACGAAGCTGATCGCGGACAAGGACAAGGAGTTCCTCGTCAAGCACTCGGGGTTGAAGGCGCTGCGGTTCTTCTGGGAGTACCGCTCGGACGTGCTGACGCGCCAACAGGTGCTCGACGGCATGGGCGTCCTCCTCGACCACCCGGACCTCGCGGACATGCCCATTGACGACCTGCGCAAGTGGAAGGCGTGGGAGATGAGCCCCGCGGTGCTGAAGCTGGCGGACAAGGAAACGCACAACACGTTGCCGATCAACAACCGGGCCATCCTGAAATTCGCACTGGCCGCGAGTTGGGCCGACCCGAAGAACGCCGCGGCCGCCGCGCACGTCGAGAAAGCGCGCAAGGACAACCCCGAGCGCGTGAAACTGGTCGAGGACCTGCTGAAGGACGAAGTCAAGGTGGCCCCGAAGGCGCCGGAACCGCCGAAGAAGTGAACGCGATCCGGGCACACGGGCGCTTGATTTTGAGCCCCGGATGGGGCGACCGATAGTAGCCAGGGGTGGAGCGCAGCGCAACCCCTGGCGGGTTGCCCGGCGCAATTTCCCCTTCCGCTGTCAGCGTTTCTCGGTGTATGAACGGCGGTCGGGTTCTTCCCGATCGCCGTTCGTCGTTTCGGGAGTTCACATGCTCCGCGTCCTCGTCGCTGTTGCCGCACTCTTACTCGCGGTCCCGCCCGCGCCCGCGTGTACCTTCTGTGGCGAGAACGTGCGCACGCGACCCACTCTGCGTGTGCAGTACGCCCAGGCAAAAGCCGTACTACACGGGCAACTCAAGAACCCGCGCATCGACCCGAAAACGGACGAGGGTTTCACCGATCTGAACATCGGCACGGCGCTGAAGGACGACCCGGCCCGTGGGAACCAGAACGTCATCGTTCTGCGGAGTTATTTGCCGGTCGTCGGTGACACGCCGCCCGAATATCTCGTGTTTTGTGGCGTGTCCGACGGCAAACTCGCCGTAACTGGCGGGGCGCCTGCATCGGCCGCCGTGGTGGGGTACCTGAAGGGCGCGGTGAAGCTCGATGCGACCGATGCGCCCGCCCGCCTCGGCTACTTCTTCAAGCACCTCGGATCGGCGGACGCGGTCGTCGCGGCCGATGCGTTCGTGGAGTTCGCCCGCGCGAGCGATTCGGACATTGTGAAAGCCGCCAAACACTTCGATCCGGGCGTGCTGCGGAAGCTCATCGCGGACGAAAACGTGCCGGCCGAACGGCTGGGGGTGTTCGCGTTCCTGTTGGGTGCCAGTGGCGGTCGCGATGACGCCGCGTTCCTCGAAAAGCTGTTGAAGCAGTCCCCGGCGCCGGAGCGCGTGCGCGAGGCGTTCGGCGGGTTGCTCGCGGGCTACGTGCTGCTCGACGGCAAGAACGGCTGGCCGTTCACGACCTCAACACTCGCCGACACCAACCAGTCGTACTCGGTGCGGCTCTCCACCCTCGGCACGGTGCGGTTCCTCCAGGCCACGCGCGGCAACGATTGCAAGGCCGAGGTTTTGAAGTGCTGTGCCGCGCTTCTGCCGGACGGCGATTTCGCCGACCAAGCGATCGAAGACCTGCGCCGGTGGGGGTGGTGGGACTTGAGCGCGGACGTGTTCGCACAGTTCGCCAAGCCCACGCACTCCGCGCCCATCGTCCGGCGCGGGATCGTTCGCTACGCGCTGAGCTGCCCCAACGAAGACGCCAAGAAGTTCGTCGCTTCCGTGAAGCAGACCGACCCGAAACTGGTCGCCGCGGTCGAGGAAATGCTGAAGCTGTACGAGCCGGCACCGAAGAAATAGGCCGCACATCACCGGGTCGCGAAACCAGTCATCCCAGCAGCAATTTATAGCTTTAACGTAGGCCGCTCGCGGATCGAGCGGCCCACACTCCGTTACCAACCTGGCCCAACCCGTGATTAACCTCCCGAAGACCCAATTCAACACGTCCTCCGAATCGCCCGAGAGCGTCCCCGCGGACTGGCTCGCGGTCGGCGTGTGGGCCGACCAGTCGTACAGCGGACCGGCGGGCGCCGTCCTCGAAAAGTTGCGCGAGCGCGGCGACTTCGGCGCGAAGCCCCTCGAACTGGTACCCGTGCTGACCCCCACCGGCGTCGCGGCGAAGCGCTTGCTCTTCGTTGGATTGGGCAATCGTGCGGACGCGAAGCGCGCGACGCTACACGACGCGGCCGCCGCCGCCGCCCGGCACATCACCACGAAGAAGACCGGGGCGGTCGCGTTCGTGGTGCCGGCGCCGGAATTCACGCTCGCGGCCGGGGTCGGTCTCGCACAGGGCGTTCAAGGGCCGGGGATTCGTAAGGCCGCGCCCACGCGGTTCGCACCGGAATCGCTTCTATTGGTCGGCGGGAACGGGACCGACATGCCCCGCGTGCGCGCGGAGGCACGGGCGCTATGGCTCGCGCGCGAGCTCGTGAACGCCCCGCCGCGCGAACTCTACCCCGAGACGTTCGCGACCGTCGCGGCCGATTCGGGACGCGCGGCCGGCTTCGATGTGGAAGTGTGGGACGAATCGCGCCTCGCGGCCGAGCGCATGGGCTCGCTCCTCGGCGTCGCGGAGGGCTCCCACCGCCCCGCGCGGTTGGCGATTCTGCGGTTCGCCGGTAAGCCTGGGGCGCCGGTGCTGGGGTTGGTCGGAAAGGGCGTCACGTTCGACAGCGGCGGGCTGTCGCTCAAGCCGAGCGACGGCATGGTGGACATGAAGTGCGACATGGCCGGGGCCGCCGCGGTGCTCGCGGGCGTGCAGGCGATCGCGGAACTGAAGCTGCCCGTGAACGTGGTCGGGGTGCTCGCGCTCGTCGAAAACATGCCGAGCGGAACCGCGATGAAGCTCGGCGACGTGCTGACCGCTCGCAACGGCAAGACCATCGAAGTGCTGAACACGGACGCCGAGGGGCGGCTCATTCTCGCGGACGCGCTGTGCTTCGCCTCGGAGCAGACGAAGTTCCTGGTCGATTTCGCCACGCTTACCGGGGCGTGCATGGTGGCGCTCGGCACCGAGACCTCGGGCCTCATGGCGAACAACGACGGGTGGGCCGATCAGATCCTCGCCGCGGTGACACGAGCGGGCGAGCGGGCGTGGAAGCTGCCGATGGATTCGAGCTACGACGGCCTCATCAAGAGCAAGGTCGCGGACATGAGGAACACCGGCGGCGGGCGCTGGGCCGGGGCCATCGCGGGCGGGAAGTTTTTAGAACAGTTCGTCGGCGACGCGAAGTGGGTCCACCTCGATATCGCCGGCCCCTCGTTCGCGGAGGGCGATTCCGCCGCCCTCGACGCCGGCGGAACCGGCTGCATGGTCCGCGCGATCGTCGAAATGGCGCGCGGATTTGAAGCGACCGCGCCGGTGTAACTCCGGCGGGTGCGAGAGCTTCCCCTCCAATTGGTTGCATCTCGTCAATCGACGGGCTAGAAAACGGGTGGCCCTTTTCGCAGCGAATACCGCCACCCGAGCCTGAAATGCCTTCCGACGGCCCCGATCCGACCAGCACGCGCGCGGACGGCACGCCCGAAACCTCGCGCGGCAACCGGGGCGCTGAGGTCGCGGTCCACGAACCGGCCCCCGACGGCACGGTCGTGCAGGACAAGCCCCCGGTTTGGGTCCAGCCGCTGTCGGGCGCACACGGCTCGTCCGGCTCGGGGCCGTCGGGCCAAGCTTTTCACGAACTCGATCGCGAGATCGAGCGCCTCCAGACGGACGGCGGCGACATCGCCGACGGGTACGCCCTGGTCCGCAAGCTCGGCTCCGGCTCGTTCGGCACGGTATGGGAGGCCGTGGACCGGCTCACCAACGAGCGCGTCGCGATCAAGTTCTTCACCGCGGGCGCTTCGGACTGGGAAAAGCTGCTCAGCGAGGTCGGGCTGCTCCAGGCCGTCGAGGGGTGCCGCGGGATCGTGATCGTGAAGCAGGTGCGCCCCGGCGGGGACGGTCGGCGCCCGCTGTACGTCATGCAGCTCGCGAACGGCGGGTCGCTCGCCGAGTGGATCAAAACCGCCGGCGCGTTCCCGCCCCGCGAACGGGCGCGCCTCGCCACCGGGTTCTTCACCCGCGTCGCGCGCGCGATGGCGGCCGTTCACCGGCGCGGGATTCACCACTGCGATCTGAAACCGCAAAACATCCTCTTGCACAGCCCGGAACCCGGCGCGGAACCGGAACCGCTGGTCGCGGACTTCGGGCAGGGGCACCTCGCCACCGACGACACGCCCGCGCTGGGCACCTTCTTCTACATGCCGCCGGATCAGATTGATGCGGCGCAAGTCAGCACCCCGCCCGACACGCGCTGGGACGTGTACGCACTCGGCGCGGTGGCCCACGAGCTGCTCACCGGTTCGCCCCCGCGCCGCAGCCCCGAGCTGGCCGAGAAGATCAAAAA
The DNA here is from genome assembly GCF_017939745.1 of Gemmata palustris. Lineage (NCBI taxonomy): Bacteria > Pseudomonadati > Planctomycetota > Planctomycetia > Gemmatales > Gemmataceae > Gemmata > Gemmata palustris. The sequence continues at coordinate 239,175 of NZ_JAGKQQ010000002.1, forward strand.
GGCGCCCAAACAGCTCCCCGCGAAGATGGCGGTGTACCGCGAGGGCGTGTTCGCGGCCCCGCGCCCGAGCGCGCACCACAAACTCGTGGACCGGCAACTCGGCCGGATCATCGACCGGTGCCTGAGCCTCAACCCGGACACCCGGCCCCGCGACGCCGGCGCGCTGGTCGCGCTGCTCGACGCCCGGGCGCGCTGGCGCCGAACGCGGCCCGTATTAGCACTAGCGGCCGCCGCGACGCTGCTGGTGATCGGGTTGATAGCAGGTGTCGGTATCGCACTGGCGAACGCCGAAACCGACCGGATGAAGGGCGATGTGACGGCCGAGGTGAGCAGCAGTCTCGCGCGAACGGCCGGGTACGGCGCCCCGGCCATCGAGGACCGGCTCCAGCGCCACATCGCGCAAGCGGAACGGATCGCGTTCGAGCGCCCGCCCGCCGTTGCCGCGGCCCTCGACCGTTTGGGGCGCGGAACTCACGGCCCGACCTGGAACCCGGGCACAGCGGCCCCCGCCGACTTCGAGACGTGCCAAAAGTGGTTGACGGTCACCCAGGAGGACCGGCTCGCCCGGCTGCGGCGCGGGGACAGCGCGGTCCCGCTGAGGCTGGTTCTGGTTGCCGATTCGGGCACCCCCGGTCGGTCCCGCGGGTACTTCCTCGTTCGCGCGCACCCGGACGGAAAAATCGAGACCCACCGGAACGCGGACACGCCCGCCGTGTTCACCCACGATTTTTCGTACCGCGACTACTTCCACGCACGCGGCCACCAGACGGACGAAATCGGCCAACCGCACGCCCCGGTCCGCGCGACTCACATCAGCGAACCGTACCGCTCGACCGGCGACGATCGGACCGCGGACGGTCAGGTGCTCACGCGCCCGTGGAAGGTCGACGTCGCCACCCCGATCTGGGACAACACCGAGGCCCGTCGGCGCGTCGTGGGGTTACTGATTCTCGGGTTGAATCTCGAGCGCGACCTGGCCCCCCTTCTCGAACCGGCCGACCTCGGCGCTACGGGGAGCCAGCGTTTGGGGATCGGGCGCCGGGTGAAGGTGGTACTCATCGACCACCGCGACCAGTGGGTGTGGCACCCGGACTGCAAGCAGCGGTTGATCGAGGACCGCCCCGACGGGCTCCCGCACAACTACCGGGCCCTGGCCCGTACCCACGGCGCGAGCGCCGATCAGACGTGCCCGTGGGACCGCGTCCCCGCACCCGCGGCGGGCACGGGGCGTCGGTACGGGTTCGCCGAGAGCGCGGACTACATCGACTTCGTCGAGGCCGAGCGCGCCGACGCCGAGGCGAACACGGACCCGGAAATCGCCTGCTTCACGCGGTTCAACCCCTACGCACAAAGCCGTTACGGGGAGGACGACCCGACCACCGAACCCGGGCACCCGCGCAAGTGGGTGCTCGTCGCCCAGGTCGACAAGCGCCTCGCGCTCGCGCCCCTCACGGACCTGGAGCGCAAGTTGGTGGCCATCGGCGCGGGCGCGGGCGGCGCGCTGGTCCTTCTCGCGCTCGTGCTCTGGGGCTGGCTCGTCCGAGTTCTTCGCCGATTGGAGTTCGCGTCTCATGGCTGACCTGGAAGCACTGACCCGCATCGAACCGAGCGCGGCCACCGGGTCCAGCGTGATGTCCGTCCCGGGCCAGTACAGTTGGCGCTACACGCTGCCCGAGAACCGGGTCCTCAAGCTCGGCAGCGAATCGAAGGAGTGCGACTGGGCCGTGCCCGAGGACCGCATGATCTCGCGGTTCCACGCGACCCTGGAGTGGACCGGAGCGGCCCTCGTGGTCGCGCGGCGCGGGGTCATTCTGCCCGACTACCCGAACAAGCCCGGCAACCAGATCTGGTTCCGCAACAAGCCGGTCGAGCGGTGCGAGGTGGGGCCGGGCGAGTGGTTCGTCATCGGCCAGACCCGGTTCACCCTGCGCGGCGACTCCGACGCGGACCCGGACGCCCCGTTGGACGCGACCATCGTGCAGCGCCAGGAGGAGCGCAGCCGGGCCGAGCTAGAAAACGTCACGTTCACCAACCCGGGAATGCTTCTCAAGGCGCTGGAGCAGCTCCCCGCGTACCTGAAGGTGGTCGCGAGCGAACCCGCGCTGTTCAAGCAGATGCTCAAGGTCGCCGTCGCCGCACTACCGAAGGCGGACGCCGCCGCGATCGTGCGGATTCCGCCGGACTGCCCGATCGGGGACTTGCGCGTCACGGTCATCGAACAGAACGTCCGCAACCCGAACGTCGGTGCCGTTGGGGAGTTCGTGCCGTCGCGCAAACTGGTGCGCCGGGTCGTGTGCCAGCAGCGGAAGAGCTGCCTGCACGTCTGGTCCACGGACCCGTCCGACTTCACCCAGGGTGGGAGCTCGGACCACAACCTCACGCTGGGGGTGTTGCACCAACAAGGGGCGACCCCGTGGGCCATCTGCACCCCGTTCCAGGACGGCTCCCAGCACGCACTGTATGTGAGCGGGCGGCTCACCAACCGGAACCCGCTCGAACCCAAACCCGACGCGGCCTACCTCACCGAGTACCAGAAGTTCATCGAGATCCTGGTGGGGTTGCTCGAATCGACGCGCCGGACGCTCCGACTGGCGCGGCAGGTCGCGGTCACGAAGGAGGCGTGGCCCAGTAACCTCCGCAAGTATCTGGACGACCCCGAAAAACTGGAGGCGCTGCTCAAGACCCCGCAGGAACAGGACGTGACCGTGCTGTTCTGCGACCTCCGGGGGTTCAGCGGGTTCGCGGAGGAGCACGGCGAGAGCCTGTCGAGTGCGTGGCGCGAGGTGCAATCGGCCCTCGACACGATGAGCGGCGCGGTGACCGAGAAGGGCGGCGTCGTGGCCGGGTTCCGCGGCGACGCGGTGCTCGGGTTCTGGGGCTGGCCGGAAAAGCACCCCGATCAGATCGAGCGCGCGGCCGAGGCCGCGCTGCGCATCTACGAGCGCCTCTCGGGGCGCATGGTGCAGCGCCGGTGCGGGCTCGGCATTACCCACGGGCGGGCGCTGGCCGGGCGCCTGGGCGCGCACGATCTGGCGGTGGTCGACCTCTACGGCCCGGTGGTGAACCTCGCGTTCCGTCTGGAAGAGATGACGAAGGCCTACGGCGTGGGGATCGTGGTGAGCGGCGAGGTCGCGGCGAAGCTGCAAACCGCCGACCCGATGAACCGGCGCTGGCGGCTGCGCGGGCTCGGTACGGTCCGCCCGCGCGGGATGAAGAAACCACTGACGGCCCACGAGCTCTCGCCGATCAGCCCCGTAACGAGCGCCGAGTCGTGGGTCACGAGCGACACCTACGAGGCCAACCTCGCGCTCTGGTCCGCAGCGGTCGAGAAGTTCGTGCGGGGCGCGTGGGCCGAAGCAAACGACGACCTGGACGGCCTGTTCGCCGACGACCCAGCCGCGAAATGTTTCGTGCGCCACATGAAACGGCACAACGGCCGGAAGCCGGCCGACTGGGACGGGGCGTTCACCCCGCGTGCGGAAGAGTAAAGCCAAACACACAAGAACGCACAGGGCTCCCGCCCTGTGCTACAAACGCCGGCCCCGCCGGGGCGGAAAGGCACTGAGGATTCTGGTCTTCGCCCTGGAGAGGCTCCCTTTTGTAACGCAGGCGGAAACCGAACGCACGGTGCTTCCGCCCTGTGCATTTTTGTGCTCACCGCCATTTTTCGGGGAGCGATGCGCACTTTGAAGGCAGTTACTCATCAGTGACGCCCGGCGAGCCCTCAGCGTGTGAGCCAATCGATGTCGAATGCCGCACTCGTGCAAGTCCTCGACCGCCGGGCGGGGGTGCCCGTCACCGACCCGGATTCGAGTCTTCTCACGCGCTTTCTGACCGAGCGTGACGAAGAGGCGTTCGCAACTCTCGTTCGACACCACGGCCCCCTCGTCTACGGAACGTGTCAGCGCGTACTCGGGAACCGGGCCGAGGCCGATGACGCCTTCCAAGCGGTGTTCTTCGTCCTCGCGCGCCGGGCGCCCGCGTTGAAATTGGACCGCGGCATCGGCCCGTGGCTCCACGGCGTGGCCCTGCGGGTCGCGAAAAAGCTCCGGGGTCAAATCGTTCAGCGGAGGTTGCGCGAAATGTCAGCGGCCAAGCCCGAACGGGTGGACCCGGCAGAACCCCAACACGATTTCTGGGCCGTCATCGACGAGGAACTCGCGCGAATGCCGCTCCCGCTGCGCGAGGCGGTGCTGCTCTGCGATCTCGGCGGGTGGTCGCACGCGCGGGCCGCGGAGTCGTTGGGGTTGGCGAAGGGCACGATCACGAAGCGCCTGGCGAAAGCGCACGAAGAGCTGGCAGCGCGGTTGAATCGCCGGGGCGTCACACTCGGTGCCGGGGCGCTGGCGGCTCTTATTGCGACCCGGGCCACTGCGTCGGTTCCCGCGCCGCTCGTGTCGGAAACGGCGCGCCACGCGGTCGCGTTTTCACTCGGTCAGGTACACGGTTCCGTAACGGCAAAAACTTTGGCGGAGAGCGTCATGCGTTCACTCAAAGTCGGTGCCCTGAAACGTTACGCCCTCGCGGGCCTCGTCGCGGTCGCGCTCGCGGTCGCCGGAGGAAGCCTGATCCGCGCCGGCGGGTCCGCGGACCCCGACGACAAGCCGGCCGCGCGCCCCAAAGCCGCTGCGCCGCCCGACGCGGTGAAGGCGGGGACGATTTGGAAGGAGAATTTCACGGTCGATTACCCGGGCAGTTTACCCGTGTCGGTGGAATTTTCCGCGGACGGGAAGATACTGCTCACCGGCGACACGAATGGCGAGGTGATGCCCCTGATATTTACCGGCGACGACCCCCAATGGCTCTGGAAGGCCAAAGTCGGGGGATCGCACGCCGCGGTCGCGTTCTCGGCGGGACAACAACGGGTGTACGCCGCGTTTACCGACGGAATAAAAGTGCTGAACGCGAAAGACGGCAAGATCATCGAGTCTATCGAGCAGAAGGGTAGTTCTCCCCTCAACATCGGTGTCTTCCCGGACGTCCAAATCCTCAACGATGTCCCCCGATTCAGCACCTCGAAGATCGTGTTCGGCAACGCCCACGGGTACATCATCAAAACGTGGGCCGAGGGCAAATTGACCGACACCGTCGGCACGATCGAGACGACGACCGCCGCGAAGGACGCGAAACCGGACCCCTCGGCGGTGCCGCTGGCGGTCGACCCGAAGGGCCGTTCCGCGATCATGACCGGGCCGCGCGACGCGAAGGGGAAGAACGTGCTGTGGGCCTACGTTTGCGGCGACCAATCCAAGGGCAGCCCCGGCAACCGCATTCTCGAGGGCCACGCCGCGCCCGTCGTTTCCGCGGCGTGGGCGAAGGACGGCGGTACGGCCGTGACCGGCGACGCCGACGGCCGCGTGATCGTCTGGGACGCAAAATCGATGAAAGAAACGGGCCGCGTAGAACTCGGCGGGCGCGTCGCGGCCCTCGCGGTCAGTTCGGATGCGAAGTTCACGGCCGCCTACGTTCTCGGCAAGCAGGGCGAACTCTTCGCGTGGGAGGGTACAAAACCGCTACGCGGAATGAAGCCGATCCACACCGATCTGAGTGATTTCCGCGCCGCCGAGAGCTACGCGAGTTTGACGTTCTCGCCCGACGGGAAGAGGCTCGCCGGGTGCGCGATTAACAAAGCCTGGCTCAACCGACTCGGCGAACTCAGCGGCAAGGTCCGCGTGTGGGAACTTGCGGCCGAGCCCAAGGCCCAGCTCGTGCCCAAGCACTTGTACACCAAGCAGTTGCCCAAGGGCAGCTCCGCGAATTTCGTCGTCCTCTACAATAACACGCTCCTGATGCCCGCGGCCAAGGAGGGAGCGATCGACCTCATCCGCGTCACGGACGGGGGAATCCAGTCCCGCCTCGGATTGGGTAACTTCTCCATCGGAAAAATGCTGCTGTCCGCAGACCAGAATTGGTTGGCGATGGAACAGTACGCACCGGTCGATCCGAAATTGGCGCCCCCGCCGGCCCGTACCTGCGATGTCAGCGTCAGGGACATGAGGACATGGAAGCACCAAACGATCCTGTCGTGCGAGGCGCTGTTGAACGTCGCCTCGGGTGGGAAAGTCGTCGCGGTCGTGCGCGAGAAGAAGATCGAGCTCTGGGACAGCGTTACGTCGAAACTGCTGAAGACGGCCCCGTTCAAACACACGCGGATCGATGCGACCCAGTTCTCACCGGACGGCAAGCTCCTCGCGATCTCCGACCGCAACGAACTGGTGCTGTGGCGGTGGGAGGACGAAAAGCACGAGCGGATCGACCTCGGGCGGTGCGTCGGGGCGCTGACGTTCTCGCCGGACGGCAAGTTCCTCGCGGAAGGGCCGGCGCCGCACGAGAACATTCAGATTCGTGACCTGGACACGCGGAAGGTCGTGCAAAAACTCGACAACGGCACGAAGCGGTCCATGAACGTCCCGCAGATGGTCTACACCCAGAGCGGCCGGGTGCTGATCGGGTGCGACAACATCACCTTCGCGAAAGAGATCGCCGTTCCGCACCGCATCAATCTCTGGGACACGACGACCGGCGCGATCGCCCATCAGCTCGCACTGCCGGCCGGACTGCCGTCCCGCATCGAAGTAACGCCGAACGGTCGGCACTTGGTTGCGACGCTCGATGAAGGTGATTCCGGTATCAAACTGAGCGTGTGGAGACTCGATGGCGAAGTGCCCATGAGGGAACCCGGGGCGAATGGCCCCGCCGCGACCCCGCCGCGCTGATTCGGGCGGCTGCGATTGGGAACTGTTTAGTGTGTGGAAGTGGGCAGGTGTGAGGCCCCACCCGCTCGTTAACACCTTCCAGTTGGTCACATCTTTGGTATTGCGGCCTCGAATTCGAGGAAGGCGTGTAGCCTCGTCCATCCGCGCCAGAGGACGAGCCACCCGGGTGGTTGCTTGCGCGGGATCCACCCACCCAACCGGGCCAGGGCCTGCACGAACGCCTCGGCGCTCAACGCGCGCGGGGCCTTATAGCGCCACGTGCTGAGCACCTCGACCCAGCGCCCCGGGACCACCTCGTGTGCCGGTCGGTCCGCACCGCCCGAACCCGAAGCCAGTTGGCGCAGGTTCACCAGGGCCACCGCGACCACGCTGAGCACCCCGATCGCCGGGTCCAGGGCCCCGCGGGGATCGAGCTGCAAGCGCTCGATCCCCGCGCCCGTCTTCAGGCCCTTGTGGTACTCCTCGATCACCCACCGGGTTCGGTACCAGTGCGCGACCCGGCGCAACCCGGGCACGTCCGTCACCGGTTCCGAGGTCAACAGCAACCACTCCACGGGGTCCGCCCCGGCCCCCGGGTCCGGCTCCCACACGCGCACCACGTGGACCCGGATCGGGAGCGCCGGGTACTCGCCCTTGCGGTTGTGGGGCGGGGGCACGGTCACCGTCGTGAGGCTCGCGCGCACCTGCGCTCGGCACCCCGCGCGGGCTCGGGTGGGGGGCAACTCGAGCTCCCACGCGCCCACCGGGGGCGTGGCCCGTGCCGTAGCGAACAGCTTGGCCCCCGGGCCCAAGGACCGGTCGTGTTGGGCGCGCACCACGAACCGCTCACCGGTGCGCGCCAACCGGGACACGAACTCGAACGCATCGGCCCCCCGGTCCGCCACGTGGACCCACCGGTTCGCGCCCGGGGCCGGCCCGATCTCGTCGAGGGCCCGGGTCCACAGGCGGCTCTCCCGGGTCGCCCGCGCGCGCTTGGTGCCCCGGGACTCGTTCTTCCCCACGGGCACGCGCACGTGGAGCTGTTGGGCCACCAGGCCCAGGATCTCCCCGGTCCCGGAGTCGACCGCGAGGCTGTTGTGGCACAGGAGCCCGCGCCCGCCCCCGTTACCGATGGGTCCGAGTTGTGGGGCCAGGGTCCGGTGCCCGGAGAAGTCCAGGTCCGTGGTGTCGTGAACGATGAGTACCGTGCCCGTGTGGGCCTCGGCCCGGTCCAGGGTGCGCGCCTGGTGCGGGGCGAGCACGGCCGCGTGCGTGACGTGCGGACTCCGGAGCAGGCGCAACGCACCCTGGTAACCGCTCGGGTCGTGGAACTTGTCCGGGAGCGCGTGGCCCGGAGCGCACGCGCACGCATCGGCGAGGGCCACGAGCCGGCGCGTGCGCCGCACGTCCCCCAGCTCCACATCACCGAACTCCTGAGCCCCGAACGATTTCGGTAACGGATTCATCGCGACCCCTCCTCGGGTGCAAACGATTACCCATTCCAAACAACCACTTGTCAACCCCAACAATGTGACTCCACCCGCTCGTTAACACTCGCGGTTCGCCAAGAGACTCAGGCGAACCGCGAGTGTTAACGAGCGGGTGGAGTCACGCAATTACGAGAACTCAACGGCCCTGCAGTTCCGTTGGGAACCGTTTGTATTCCTATGTCCAGTGTGGTATAATTGGGTGTAGCCGAGTGTCTTTTCATGAAGCGGCCAGTGCCCATCGATTCTTAAAGAACCGATGGGTAACACACTCTATAAAGCCAAGAAATATGGCAGATTTTGGCCCAGAATCGCGACAATGTGAGTGATTGTTAGCCACCGGAGTGAAACAGCGCAGGGGCGAAAACGTCAAAAGCCTTTAGCTATCAACGACTTGTTGCGTTATTCGCTCGATCATCCGCCGCACACAACCCCTGCGGCCCAAAATGTTAGCAATTGTTACCGCTGGGAGGGGATCGGGTGGGTCGGAACCCGCGTGTGACAAAGTTGGCGTCGTTATAGCGCGGACCGGTGAGGCGAAATATGTCCACAACACTTCAGTTCGTCACGGTTGGTGCGGTCGTCGCGCTCGCGGCCGGTTACATTCTGCGTGCGACGTGGAAGACGTGGTTCCGCACGTCGAAATCCGGTTGCGGTTCGGGTTGCGGCAAGTGTGCGACTTCCGAACCGGAACCCGAAGTGAAAGGCCGGCGCCCGCTCCCGATGGCGTGAGCGCCGTGTGTACACGGAACCGGCCGCGGAGCGAATCCGATGACACTGACGAGCGGGCAGGTGGCCAAGCAAGCCGGGGTTGGGGTCGAGACGCTCCGGTTCTACGAGCGCGAAGGACTACTGCCCGAACCGACGCGACGCACGTCCGGTTACCGCCAGTACCCGGCCGACGCCGTGACGCGGGTACAATTTATTCGCCGCGCACAGCTCCTCGGCTTCCAGCTCAAAGACATCAAGGAACTGCTCGCGCTACGCGACGATCCCGGCGCTGATCGCCAGGAGGTGCGCGCGAAGGCGGTGGCCAAGTTAGCCGACATCGACCAGCGCATTCGCGACCTGGAGGCGATGCGCACCGACCTGACTCAACTCGTTGCGACCTGCCACGGTTCCGGGCCGGTGGTCGGTTGCCCGATCCTCACCGCAATCGCTCGCACCGAGTGACACCGATTGCGCGTTCCCAAAGTTTCTCCCACTCACCGCTTGACTCCGTACTTAGGTACGGACCGTAAACTTCAAGCAGTGAGACACGAAACGTTCGGAGTGAACGCGCCATGACAACCCACAACCATAACAGCGGGAACCGCCCTGCCCTCTCGTTACCACTCGCGCAGGAACCGACGATCGACCCCGTGTGCGGAATGACCGTCTATCCCCCCACAGCGGCCGGTTCTACCACCCACGCGGGAACGACGTACCACTTTTGCAGCCGGCACTGTTTAGCGAAATTCGAGGCCGACCCCGCCCGGTTCACGTCTTCCACGTCCGTACCTGAAGCTCACTCGTGCTGTGGCGGAGCGAAGGCCGAGCATCAGCACTCGCCCGCGACGACGGACCCGACGGGGGCCGCAAAGTACACCTGCCCGATGCACCCGGAAGTGGTGAACGATGGCCCCGGTACCTGCCCCAAGTGCGGGATGGCCCTGGAACCGATGGTTCCACAAGCAGGCGAAGAAGACGACTCGGAACTGCGCGACATGCGCCGGCGGTTCGTGGTCGCGGGCGTGCTCACGCTTCCGGTGTTCGTCCTCGCGATGCTCCCGATGATCCCGGGCGTACACCTGCCACACGCCCTGATGCAAGCCGCGAACGGGATCGGGCTCGTGTTGGCTACGCCGGTCGTCTTTTGGGCCGGCTGGCCGTTCTTCGTTCGAGCGATCCAGGCGCTCCGAAACCGTACCGCGAACATGTTCACACTCATTGCGTTGGGCACGGGCGCGGCGTGGGCGTACAGCACCGTTGCGACGCTCGCCGCGGACACGTTCCCGGCCGAATTCGTCGATGCCCACGGCACGATCCCGACGTATTTTGAAGCAGCCGCGGTCATTGTCACGCTCGTGCTGCTCGGTCAGGTGCTCGAGCTCCGTGCCCGACGCAGTACGGGAGCCGCGGTTCGCGCGCTGCTTGCGCTCGCCCCCGCGACCGCGCGACGAGTCGGTCCGGGTGGCGCGGAGGAGGACATTCCTCTCAACCACGTTCACGTCGGTGACAAGTTGCGCGTGCGCCCCGGCGAGAAGGTACCCGTCGATGGCACGGTGGCCGAAGGTTCGGGCGTGGTGGACGAGTCGATGCTGACCGGCGAACCGATTCCGGTGCCGAAACAATCGGGCGACGCGGTGACCGGTGGCACCGTGAACGCCACCGGTTCGTTCGTGATGACCGCGACGAACGTGGGGAGCGCGACCGTGCTGGCCCGCATCGTCCGGCTCGTGGGCGAGGCCCAGCGCAGCCGCGTACCGATTCAGAAGCTCGTTGACCGCGTGGCCGCGTGGTTCGTTCCCGCGGTCGCTGCGGTCGCGGTTCTCACGTTCGGCGCGTGGATGATTTTCGGCCCGACACCGGCACTCACTTACGCGCTCGTCAACGCGGTCGCGGTTCTGATTGTCGCGTGCCCGTGTGCCCTCGGGTTAGCCGCCCCCATGTCGGTCACCGTGGCCGTCGGCCGCGGCGCATCGGCCGGCGTCCTCATCCGCTCGGCCGACGTACTGGAGCGCATGGAAAAGTTGGACACCGTCATCGTGGACAAGACGGGCACGCTGACCGAAGGCAAGCCGCGACTGGTCACACTGTTGCCCACGCGCGAGTTCACCGAGGTCGAATTACTCCGCCTCGCGGCCGGACTCGAGCGCGGGAGCGAGCACCCGCTCGCGGCTGCAATTCTGAAGGGCGCACAAGACCGCGTGGTGACGCCGGCCGCAGTCGAGGGATTCGAGTCGGTCGCTGGGAAGGGTGTGCGGGGGCGCGCCGCGGACCGGCGCGTCGCGCTCGGGAATCAGGCGATGATGGAGGCCGAGGGAGCCCGTGACTTGGGCGCCTTCGCCACTCGCGCCGAGGAGCTTCGCCGGGACGGGCAGACCGTCGTGTTCGTCGCGGTGGACGGCAAGGCGGCCGGCTTGGTCGGCGTGGCGGACCCCATCAAGACGACGACGCCCGACGCGGTGAAACAACTGCACGCGGCCGGGGTCCGCGTGGTCATGCTGACGGGCGACAACCGCGCGACGGCCGAGGCGGTCGCGAAGAAGCTCGGCATTGATGAGGTGCTCGCCGACGTTCTCCCGGAACAGAAAGTCGAAGCCGTCCGCCGGTTGCGGGCCGAGGGGCGCGTGGTGGCGATGGCCGGCGACGGGGTGAACGACGCTCCGGCTCTCGCGGCCGCCGATGTGGGAATCGCGATGGGCACGGGTACCGATGTGGCGATGGAATCGGCCGGGGTGACGCTGGTGAAGGGCGACCTGCGGGGCGTCGTGAAGGCCCGTACCCTGAGCCGGGCGACGATGCAGAACATCCGACAAAACTTGATCTTCGCGTTCGCCTACAACTTGCTGGGCGTGCCCGTCGCGGCCGGCGTGTTGTACCCCGCGTTCGGGTTGCTCCTGAGCCCGATGATCGCGGCCGCCGCCATGAGTTTGAGTTCCGTGTCCGTGATCGCCAACGCACTCAGATTGCGTGCCATCAAGTTGTAACCGGCACGAATTGAGTCCCCGGCGCCGGTCAAACGGTTTGAGCGACTGGGAGCGGACTGGCCGTCTTCAGAATGTGCAACTGCTGAAGAGCGGCCCCGTCCGCGGTGCCGGGGAAGAGCGTTCGGTTGAACAGGTGGTTGGCCAAGAAACTGCCCGCTTCGCAACTCAGTCCTCCAACGTTTCGCGATTGGGCCACCCCGCGCCACCCGATCACCTGAGCGATGGGGACGTCGAGGGTCAATACTTCGTGGGTGTTGATGTTGGCCGTGGTGATGACTCCGGGCAGCGCGATATCGTCTTCCGGGAGCGCGTCCGGGAGGTAGATCCCGTCGCCGGCGCGGATGAACACGGCGTAGATGTACCGGGGCCAGCCGCCCCCGGTGACCGCGGTCGGGTGCGCGGAGCCGCCCCGGGTCGCGTAGTTCGCCGCCACGTCCACTTGGGTCGTGGTGGTCACGGTATTCTTCGTCCCGCCGCCGTCCATGATCGTGGGTTTCGAGCTGGTCGTACTGGATATGTAACGGTGCAGCCCCCCGGCTTGAAGGATCATCGAGGGGGGCCGGTTATCCCCGTGAAACGCGATGAGATCGCGGGCCGTGGTTACCAGATTGTTGAACCGCTTCCAGCTCCCGAGTTTGTTCTTGTTCATGACGCCGAGCGTCCGCAGAATGCGCTTCATTGTTTCGTCCCATATGTGTCGGTTTCGCGCCACCGTCAGAGTCATTACGGCGACTCGCGTGGCGCTCTTTCAGCGGATACACGCGCCTGCGGGCCGAACCGCTCCGCGCCCGACACGAACGACTGAAGCCCCGACCCCGTTTGGCCGATATTGCACCAATGCGCACAAACGACACTCCCCCCACGTTCGCGCCCGGCCCGACCCCGAACTCGGTGCGGGCACCCGATGGCACGGTTAGCACGATCCCCGAAGGTTGGGTACTCGTGCCGCCCGGCGATGCGGGGCTCACGCGCCGCATCCGGGCCGCGGGCGAGAGCTGGTCCGTCGCGGAGAAGCGCGGGCGCAAGGTGTTCTCGCGCGGCGTGTGGGCACCGGCCGCGACCGTGGATGCGGTGAAGGTCGAACTCGAAGCCGAGCGCTCCACGGAATCTTACGCGCGCCGCAAGAAGGCCGACGCGGGGCGCCGCGAAAAGGCTCAGACCGAGTACGTCGAGGAATTCTGGATCGCGGTTCGCACATTCTTACGCTTCTCGGCGCCGCACGCCGAACTTGCGGACCGCCTCGCCCGTGCGGTGGCCGACCACGCCACGCCCGTCGGCAGCGGAACGGTCGCGCGCACCAAGCGCATCCCGGTCGAACAGCGCGCCGAAGCCGCCGTCATCGCGTGGATGCGGCACCAGACTACCGCCTACGACTCCATGAGCATCGCGCGCGTGAAAGGCAAGCGCCGGGAAGTCCGGCGCATGCTCGCGCGCCGGTCGCAGGAACTGCTCGACCGCTACCGAAAGGGGGAAGCCATCCCGGAGAACTGCCCGCTTCGGAAAGCGCTGGGTGCGTTCCCTCAATCCGGGGCCGCGTGATCGAGGCCGAGCAACCGCCTTTCCCCGCGCCGGCAAAACGCCGACTACGTAAGCTTCGTGGTCGTATCGGAGTATAACGGCGTGCAGAGTGTCGCCCGAATCACTGCACGTCGAGGACGCGATGGAATACCGTCAGTTGGGTCGGTCGGGGTTCAAGGTTCCGGTACTCAGCCTGGGTACCGGGACGTTCGGCGGGGGGAACGAGTTCTTCAAGGCGTGGGGCGACACGGACGCGAAAGGCGCATCGCACCTCATCGACGTGTGCCTCGACGCCGGACTGACGATGTTCGACTCGGCCGACATCTACTCGAACGGTCTGGCCGAAGAAGTGCTCGGGGCCGCCATCAAAGGCCGGCGCGATAAAGTGCTCATTTCCACGAAGGCCACGTTCCGATTCGGCGACGGACCGAACAACGTCGGCTCGTCCCGGTTCCACCTCGTCCGCTCGTGCGAGGCGCAACTGAAGCGCCTCGGTACCGATTACATCGACCTCTACCAGATGCACGGTTTCGACGCGACCACCCCGGTCGAAGAAACGCTCGCGGCGCTCGACGATCTGGTGCGAGCCGGGAAGATCCGCTACATCGGGTGCTCGAACTTCTCCGGCTGGCACCTCATGAAGTCGCTAGCCACCTCCGACTGTTACGGCTGGTCGCGGTACGTCGCGCACCAAGCGTATTACTCGCTGGTGGGTCGCGACTACGAGTGGGAGTTGATGCCGCTCGGGATCGATCAGGGCGTGGGCGCGGTGGTGTGGAGTCCTCTCGGGTGGGGCCGGCTCACGGGCAAGATGCGCCGCGGACAGGCGCTCCCGAAGACGAGCCGCTTGAACAGCCAGATCAGCAACGAGAAGGGTCCGCCGGTCGCCGACGAGTACGTGTACAAGGTCGTAGACGCACTCGACGCGGTAGCAAAAGAGACTGGCAAAACGGTGCCGCAAATCGCGCTCAACTGGCTGTTACAGCGCCCCACGGTAGCGACCGTCATCATCGGCGCGCGCGACGAACAACAACTACGTGACAACTTGGGCGCGGTGGGTTGGAACCTCACACCGGCCCAAGTCGCGAAGCTCGACGCGGCCAGCGCGGTGACACTCGCCTACCCCTACTGGCACCAGCGCGGGTTCGTCGAGCGTAACCCGTCGCCGGTCGGATAAGGGCGAACGAAAGCCGAATGCCGCCGCGGATAAACGCAGATTACGCGGATCAAGACAGAGAGGTCAGAAGACAGAGAGCAGAGTTCAAAAGGCAGAGAACAGAGCCGCGGATCGCGCAGATCAGACAGGGGAATGATTTTTAGCCCCGATAGGGGCGACAGCGTGTAGCCAGGGGTGAAGCGCTAGCGCAACCCCTGGCGAGCTCCCGGAAACCCTGACTGGTGAACCTTCGTGTCTTCCGGCGGACATCATCTCCAACAATGCGGACGGGCGCCCACGGCCCCAGGCTCATTCCAGCATGAGGGCCGCGAGCGCGAGCGTACCAAGGCCGTAGAAGGTGTACTCCACGTCGGTGTATTCGTCCCACAACCCACCGCGGAACCCGCCGATGGGCCGCTCGCACTCCTCGGCGTAGCGCTGAACGGCTTCCCAATCGAGTTTGTTCGCGAAGCCGAGTTGGTCCAGCGTCCACCCGCCCGTAAATGTCGAGAGCAAGTCCGCCGCGGGGATGCGGTCGTTCGCTCGCAGCCCGCCTTCAAAGGGCGATGGCAATGCCGCGAGGAAGTTCGCGGTGCCGGCGCGGGCGGTGTCGTCGAGTTCGCCGAGAATTTGAAGTAGTCCCACACCTGCGGCGGTCGGGTTCGTCCCGCTCCGCTTCATCGCGGAAATTTCCACGTATCCGCCGTCGTCGCGCCGGCGCGATTTCACGAACGCGGCCAACCGATCGGCTTCGGGATTGGAGCGGCCGAGGAGTTGCAAACAGAGCGTAACGAGGAAACTGGTGTAGGTGCTGCCGTACAGTGCTCCGGGCGTCTTGCCGTACCCGCCGTCCGGCGAGCGGAACGTTTCGAGTGTGGACGCCACGCGCTCGGGCCAGTCGGTCGGCGCGTCTGCCAGTACATCGGGACCACCGCCCAACGGAACCAGGTAGCAACTCACGACGAGCGAAAAGAAGTCCACCACGCCCGCGCTGCCGGTCATCTTCGTGCGGAGGAAGTTCGCGGCCTTATTGCACACGTCTGAGTTCAGCGCTTGAAGCACCGCGAGCGAGCGCAGCGCGAACCCGGTGTAGTAGAGGTCGGACCCGCCCTCGCGCCCGGAGAACCCGCCGTCCGGGTTCTGGGCTTCGAGCAGGTACGTGGTGTTCCGTTCGCGCTGGTCCGCGGGCAACCGCTCGATGCCTTCGAGCAGCCGGGTCGTGAGGCGCATCAGATACGGCTCGGCTTCGGTCACAGTGGCCTCTCCAGGATCTCGCGCACGGCGGTCGGGATCTCCAGGGACTCAATTTGGTCCGAGTTGGTGCCCCGACAATACACCGAGGTCATGCGCCCGACCGCGACCGGTTCGCCGCGCTGGTTCGTGAAATCGAACCGGTAGCTCACGGACTTCTTCCCGAGCTTCTCCAAACTCACCGCGATCGTCAGCACGTCCGAAAACTTCGCCGGCTTTTGGTAGTCACAGGTCACCGAGACGCGCGGGAAGCCCCACTTCACGCCGTCCTCGATCCAACTGACGGACAAGCCGCGCGCGCGAAGGAAGTCCGTCTCCGCCACTTCCATGAAGCGGAAAAAGTTCGAGAAGTGCATAATGCCGGCCATGTCGGTGTCCCCGAACTCGACGCGGCGCGTGATGCGAAATGGGGTCATACGGTGACCGGTACCTGATTAGAGATGAACTGATCGAGCAACGCGACGGTTTCGCGCGCCATCACATCCGCGGTGAAGCGCTCGCGCACGGCGGCTTCGCCCGCGCGCCCGGCGCGAGTGCGGAGTTCGTCGTCGGTTAGTATTTGTCGCAGTCCATCAGCGAGTGCGTCGATGGAATCCGGCGCAACGAGCAGCCCGCCGCCGCTGGAGTCGATCAGTTCCGGGAACGTGCCGTGTGCGGGCAGCACGACGGGCACGCCGTTCGCCCACGCTTCGAGGACGTACAGCCCCTTCGGTTCGCGGTACACGGTGGGCACGCAGAGCACATCAATAGCTCGCATGAAGCGCACTTTATCTTCGTGCGTCGGGCTTTCCACGTGCTCGAAATCATCGATTAGCCCCGCGCTCGTGAGCCGCTTCACCTGCGCGTCGAAATACGCCCGGTTGTTCTCTCCCATCCACCCACTGGCTTTGAGCTTCGCGGCCGGCGCGCCCGGAGTTTGCCTCAACGTGATGAACGCCTCGACCGCGCGGTGGAAGCCCTTCTCCGGGCAGATCCGGGCGAAGTACCCCACCGTGAGCGGGCGCGTGCCGCGCGCGTCCGCGGCTCCGCCGTGGCCCGCGAGGTTGATACCGGGCCGGACGACGCGAATGCTCTCGCGCGGTATGCCGATGTATTCGGCCATGTGATCGGCGTAGTAGGCGCTCGTGCTGATGTACCCGTCCACGGAGCGCCCGTTCTCGCGAATCAGCGCGAAGCACCGCTGCCGTTCGCGCTCGGAAAGCTCGTCCAGGAAGATGTCGTCGCCCTGGAGCGTGACGAACACGGGCACCCCGAGCGCCTTCTTCACGGCGGGGATCACGCCGGAGAGGAGCGCGTTGGTGAACAGCACCACGTCCGGCTTCTCGTCCCGGAGGTACTCCACCAGCTTCTCGACTTCCTTGGACTGTTTCCCGTGCGTGCCCTGCAACATCGAGATCGTGAGTTCGCCCTGTTCGCTGTACTTCGCGCGCACGGCGAACCGCGATACCCACTTCAGCAGCCAGCGGAAGTTGAACAGCCGGTCGAGGAACCGCGGGGTGTGGCGGAACAGCCAGAACTTCTGTTCGAGGTAGATGTTCACGCCACCGAAGAACACCTTTTGCTGCGACGCATCAGGCTCGTCCACCTTGATGGGCATGTACGCGGGGATGAGCAGCGCGTCGTGCCCGAGGCGCCGGAGTGCGGTGACGAGCGTGTTGTCGCGCATGCAACTGCCGCAGTACATGCCCGCAGCACCGGCGGTAATAAACGCGATTCGCATAGCCCGCCCGGGGTGAACGATACTGCACGTTTTCTTACGGCGGATACCGGATCGCGGCGAACGGCTTTCAGGCGGCGGGGTGACGGGCACCACGGATTGAAGACAGAAGGCGGAATGGCCACGAAAAGGCACAAAAGAAGACCGAGCAGAAGAGCCACGGATAAACACCGAGAACACGGATCAGACACGAGAGAAGTAAAGACGCATTGGCAACAAGGGCACAAGAGACACAAAAGATCAGAGGACAGGGACGTATGTTTGTTTTGTAGCCCCGGATGGGGCGACCGATGGTAGCCAGGGGTGAAGCGAGCTACGCGAGCGCAACCCCTGGCTGACTTTCACACGATGGGTTTACCCTTCGCCCCACCAAGCAGCGCGGCACGGAGTCGAAAAACCCGCGCCGCAGAGAACTCACAGTCCTTCCACTTCAAAACCCTTGCGGTATTCCTTCTTAACAAAGGCGTTCGCTTTGTCGTTGTTTGTGAACTTCAGCGCCTTCGTGTCCCACTTCAGGTCGGTTTGGGGGAACCGGGTCGAGAGGCACCCGAGGAGCACCATTTCCGTGAGCGGGCCGGAGTAGCTGAACGGGGCCGACGTCTTCTCGTTCCCGCGAACGGCTTCGACGAACTGGAGGTAGTGGTCGTCGCCCTTCACCTCGGGCATCTTGAAGTCCTTGTAGCCATCGGCCGGGAGCAGCACGGGCGCCGCAATGTACGGCGAGTACATCACGCCCTTCTCGCCGATGTAGATCGAGCCCTGATCGTTCAGCTTGCGGCCCACCAACTTCTGCACGTCGGCCGGCGGCAGTACCTTGCCGTTGTACCACGTCAGCGCGACGGTATCGGTCGTGAACTTCGTTCCGGGGAACACGTACTTCACCTGAACGTCGAGCGTCCAGTTGTAGTCGTTCGGGCCGGCCAGTTCGGAGCGGACCGAGAGAGGGTTCCCGACGCCGAGCGCGCCGAACACCGGGTCGAGGATGTGGCACCCCATGTCGCCGAACGTGCCGGTGCCGAAGTCGAGCCGCTTCCGCCAGTTGCCGGGGTGGTAATATTCGCCGCCAATGAAGGGCCGCTCACTCGCGACCCCGAGCCACAGATCCCAGTCGAACCCCGCGGGTATCGGGTCGTTCCGGTCCGGCTTCGGGGCCGTGTCGCCCCACGACTTGCCGCTCCAGGAGTGAACCTCTTTCACCTTCCCGATGGCCCCGTCCTGCACCAGTTTGACGACGAGCTTGTGAACCGGGTGCGAGTGGATCTGAATCCCCATCTGCGTGATGAGTTTCTTCTCCGCGGCCACTTCGGTGATCCGGCGCGCCTCGTGGATCGTTTGGGTCAGGGGCTTCTGCCCGTACACGTGCAGCCCGCGGTTCATCGCGCGCATCGTGATCGGCGCGTGCATGTGGTCGGGCGTGGAAACGTTCACCGAGTCGAGCGTCTTCTCCTTGTCGAGGAGCTGGCGGTAGTCCTTGTAAATGACGCACGCGGGGAACTTCTTCTTGATGTTCGCCACCCGGTTCTCATCGACCTCCGCGACCGCGACGAGCTTCAGGTGTTTGCCTTTGGTGAGATCGCTGATGTCGGCCGCGGCCATGCCGCTGGCGCCGAAGCTCGCGTGCAGAACGGTTTCGCTCGGCGCCGCGTGCGCGTGCAACCGCCACACGAACGGCGCGGCGAACGTGCCCGCGGCGACCTTGAGGGCGCTTCGGCGCGTGATCTTCTTCATGGGTGATGAGTTCCTTACGGGGCGGGAGTGAACGAGGCGAGAACCAGAGGGTACGGCAGAGCGCGGCGGACCGCAACACCTTGCTCGGGGCGAGTTCCGTTTGCTGCGTTAAGTTGGCGCGTCGGGACCGTGCGATTCGGGCCGCGGGCGACGCGGGCGCGGGTGGGAACGTACTCAGCCCAGGCGGAACAACCGCCGCGCGTTCTCCTCGAAGACCTGCTCGTGGTGCTCGGGCGCCACGGCTTCTCGGACGAACTCGCGGTACGCGGCCATCGGCGCGAGTGGCCAGTCGGTACCGTACAAGAACCGGTTCGGGCGCTCGGAATACTTCATCGCGCGCCGAATCCCGTGCGCGAGTTCGGACGCGGCTTCGCGCCCCTCTTCCGAAGCGAAGCTCCCGTCATCGCCGACCAGGAGGCCAGAGAGGTCGGCCCAGACGTTGACGTTCTTGTAAATCACCTCGGCCGCATCGGTCATCCACGGGTTGCCGAGGTGACACATCACGAACCGGCACTCCGGGTGATCGACCGCGACCTCGTCGACGCCGAGCGGGTGCGCGTACTTCAGTTTCGCTTGTGGCGAGTAGGTGTCGCCCGTGTGGAACATCACGGGAACCCGGTACTTGGCCGCGAGTTCGTAGTACCGCTGGTAGTTCGGGTGAGCCGGCTCAAAGTGGAGGTATCCGAGGTAGCCTTTCAGTGCGACCACAACCCCGCTTGCAAGAATCAGTTCCACCTTCCGGAAGTGCTCGGAATCGGTCCGCGTCGGGTCCGCGATCCCGATGGGACGCAGGCCCGGAACGAACGGGGCGATCTCCAGCGTGCGGTTAATACCGAGTGGGTCGTCGTCCCCGGCGCTCCACGCCCCCATCGCGAAGGCATGCGACACGCCCGCGGTCTGCATCTCGCGCCGCAACTCGGACGCGACGCGCTCCGGCGATTCGCGGAGCAGTTGCGAGAGCGAGCCGACCCCCGGCAAGTTCGGCGGAACGGCGTGGATGTGGACGTCGATCATCGCCCGACTCGTGCGGGGAAGGAGCGCGGTTCGTGTACTGCATTTAGTGTAGATACGCGAACAGTAGAAACGCGAACACCCGCGGTGCGCCGCGGGTGTTCGTCTCGATCGTGTCGCCGAAGGTTACGGCATTTTGTTCGGGGCCAGTTCGGGAATTCCCGGAATCCCGGGGCCAGCGCCCGGGGCGGGGATCGCAGGGGGCACACCGATTTGCGGTTGCGCCGCGACCTGCTGGCGGAATTTCGTCATGTCGTGGCGACGGATGACGATCCCGTTGCCGTTCGCGCCCGGCCCCATCGTGTACACGCCGAACTGCCCGGTGCTGGTTTCCGACAAGTACAGCGCCGACTGCCCCTGCGTGACGTACCCCGTGGTCATCATGAAGTGAACGTCCTGCTGGGCCTTCAGCCCGAACTCGGCGGTGAGATCGACTTCGGCCCAGCCGACGATCTTGCCCTGTGTGCGGTCGATGACGGTGCCGAGCAGTTTGCCGGCTTTGTAGTCGAGGAGCCAAACGCCGTCGGTCTGCACGCGCGGGTTCACCGATACGGCGCCCGTCGCCATGATGTAGTCCTGGAAGCGGTCGTTGGACGCCGCGACCGCCGGCCGAGGTTGGCCGAAGTAGAACATGGTCGCGGCCATTCCGACGGCCAGTCCGACTGCAACGAGACCCAGAGAGCCCATTCCGCGCATTGCTATTCTCCGCCGGTTCGCGGGGCCAATTTGGTGGGCCTCATAGCACGCCCGCCGGCGGTGTCTAGCCGAGTTACCCAACCTCGGATGTCTCTATCATTTCCGGGCGGAGCAATGGTAGGGCGGTTAGGATGCCCCTTCCTCTGGAGAAGCATTACGGCCCCACGACTTGCCGCCTTACATTCGATCCCACTGATCCCCGGCACCACCCCAACGGGCCGCCCCCTCTCCTATCCGGTCCGCGCCGACGGTGGCGCTGTCGCGATCCCTCCTCGCCCCGACCTCGGCTTACGTCGACGACCGTTCCAGAATCTCCCGCGCTGCGACCTCCCGCCGACGCGATACTGATTGACACTTGTGCTCACTCTGCCGGGCGCGCAGAATGCGTTGAGGCATCCGCGGTTGACCGCAGAAGCAGATCGTGGGTCTCGGCTACGGGCGCGCCCGTTGTTGCGAGAATACGGGACGGGGATCATTCTTCAGTCGGACACGCGGCCCCGTGACAAATCTGAAACTCAAATTGTTCTTATTGATTAGATTTATCAGGCACCCGATGAGTAACCCGCGACTCAAAACCGTCGGCCCCGCACTAGGTACCCGGTGGCGCGTGGTGCTGGCCGTTGCTACGGTCCTGCTCGGCGCTGTTGCCTATTGGCAATGGGGTGGCACCGCGGACCGGCGTGAGGAGGCGCTCCGCCTCGCCAAAGAGGGCCGGTTGGTTGAGGCCGAACCGCTCCTCTTGGCGGCCGCCGAGCGGGACGGGAACGACGCGGAAGTCGTCGCGGCCCTGGCGCTCGCGAAACTGGGCGGCACCGACGCCGGGTCCGCCGAACAGTACCTGTCGAGGTGGTGCGCGCTGCGCCCCACGGAAGCGCGGTCGTTCCAACTGCGCATGGACCTGCGGCACCGCGTTGCTCGTGGCATGGTGCTCCAAGCCGACCGGCACCGGGTGCTGGAAACGGCCCTTACGGACGGACAGCAGGTGCTGGAACTCGACCCCGCCAACGATCCGGTTCGGCGCGAGGTCGCGTGGCTCGCCCTCCAAGTGGGGCGGTTCTTCGATGCGGAGGTCGAATGCCGGCGCTGCCTGTCGGCCGCCCCTCGTGATGGCTGGTTGAACTACCTCCTCGCCAAGATCTGTCACGCCCAGGGGAAGCGCGCCGACGCCGAGGCCGCTGTGGACCCGGTCGTGCGGGCGCGGCCCGACTTCGCCGAGGCACTGCTGCTCCGCGCGGTACTGTACCACGAGAGCGAGCAACCCGACCGGGCCGTCCCGCTGCTGCAACAGGCGCTCGCCCTGAACGGGTGCCCGCGCCGCGAGTGCCTGTACCGACTCGGACTCGCGCTGGCCGCAACCGGGCGGCCCGACGAGGCGCGGAAAGTGTTGGCCGAAGTGGACCTGCTGAACCTCACCGGTGCGGTCGCGAACGACCACTTTCCGAACAACCCGGCGATGCGCGTTCAGATCGCCGAGGCCATGCTCGGCGTCGGCCGACTAACAGACGGGAACGCGGAACTCGATGCGGTTCTCGCCGCCGACCCCAACTTCGCCCCGGCCCACCGCGCTAAGGCCACCTACTACGACCGCGTGGGCCAACCCGCACAGGCCGCCGAACACCGCCGGCGAACCGCTCAGGACGCCCCATGACCGTTCCCCGCCGGATGTGGCTCCTGGGTGTACTCGGGGCGATCGCCGCGGCGGTCGGCGCGGCGACCTTTTTTGCCAGCCGGAAGCCGAACGCGGACCCATCCCCCACCGAAATCGACGCCGGCCCCGAGCCCGGAGGCCCGTGGTTCGTGGACGTGACGCGGGACGCCGGGATCGACTTCGTTCACTTCGACCCGACGACTGATTCGCACTTCATCCAGGAGACGATGGGGAGCGGTGTCGGCTGGATCGATTACGACGCCGACGGGTGGCCGGACCTGTTCTGTATTCAGGACGCCCCGGTCCGCAGCTCCGGCCCGCCGCCCACTACCAACCGCCTGTACCGCAACAACCGCGACGGCACGTTTACCGATGTCACTGAGAAAGCCAGACTCGCGCGCACCGGGTTCGGCCAAGGCTGCGCCGTCGGGGATTTCGACAACGACGGCTTTGATGATCTGGTCGTCACCTACATGGGCGGGCTGGCTCTGTATCGCAATAACGGGAACGGGACATTCACAGACATCACCGCGGCCGCACGACTCACCAACCCGCACTGGGGCACGAGTTGCGCGTGGGGGGACATCGACGGCGATGGGTTCCTCGACCTCTACGTCTGTAACTACGTCGAAGTCGATATTGACCGCTATCCGCGGTGCGCGCGGGACGGAAAGTTGTTCGTGTGCCCGCCGACGAGTTTCCCACACGTCCGCCACCGCCTGTTCCGCAACAACGGTAACGGCACCTTCACGGACGTAACCGTTCCGTCCGGGATCGCGGACGCACCTCCGGCCCCCGGTCTCGGGGTCGTCGCCACGGACCTGGACGGCGACGGGCGCCTCGACCTCTTTGTCGCCAACGACCTCAAAGCCCAGTACCTGTTCCACAACCAGGGGGGCGGGCGGTTCGTTGAGAAGGGGCTGCTCTCCGGGGTGGGGTTGGGGCCGGCCGGCCAACCCGTGTCCGGCATGGGAGTCGAAGCGTTCGACGCGGACGGCACCGGGCGCCCGTCTCTGTTCGTCACCAATTTCTACAACCAACCGAACGTCCTGTTCCGCAACCGGGGAAAAATGCGGTTCTTGGAGGCTGCGACTGAAACCGGGTTGGCCGGGCGCCGGGACCGGCTCGGGTTCGGCGCGGTGGTACTCGACGCGAATCTCGACGGCCGGCCCGACTTGGCCGTGGCCAACGGTCACCTCCACCGGGACGCCGCCGAGGTGTACCGCGCGCCGTATGCTCAGCGGGCACAACTCTTCGTCGGCACCGGCCCCGGATCGTTCCGCGACGCATCGGATCGAATCGGGGCGTACTTCCGGGAGCCGCGGGTCGGGCGCGGCCTCGCGTGGGCGGATTTCGATAACGACGGCAAACCGGATCTGGTGTTCAGTCACGTCGGCGGCCCTCCGGCGGTGCTCCACAACCGCACCGAGACGACTAACAACTGGCTCGGCCTAGAACTGGTCGGTGACGGCAAACGCAGCAACCGGAACGCGATCGGCGCGCGGATCGAAGTACGGACCGCGAGCGGAGTGCAGGTGCGGTTCGTGAACGGAGGCGGGAGCTACCTGTCGGCCAGCGAACGGCGCCAACTGATCGGATTGGGTGGGGACCGGGTGGCGCGGGTGACGGTGCGCTGGCCGTCCGGTCGCGAGCAGGTCTACGAAGAGGTTCCCGGTCGCCGTTGGTGGCGGCTCACTGAAGGGGCGGCCGATCCGACCGCACTTCCCATTGCCGGCCGGTGAATCGGCCCCAGGTCGGCCGATCACCGGCGGTCTCCCTGATATCTTCAGGGGCTCGATGTAACGATCGGCCATCTTTGGGTTTCGTGACCCGTGCGACTTCAAGTGGTGCGGCGCGGGTTCGGCGGGCTTTCAGCGCGACTCCGAAAGCGATAAACGACCTCACGGCGGTTTGCCCGTACCGGCGAATTCCGAGTGCGTTTGCCCAGCGAATCGGCATAATTGATCTTCGGGCTATCACTCGCCCGCTGCCGGGGTGCTCGCGATGCGATTTGCTGTCGTCACCGTAACTGCGCTCTTCGCCTTGGTCTCCTTCACACGTATCGAACCGCCCGCCCGCGCCGCTGACCCCGACCCAGCCGCACTCGAATTCTTCGAGAAGAAAATCCGGCCCGTACTCGTCGAGCACTGCGCCGCGTGTCACTCCGTTGCCGCGGAGAAGAACAAGAAGCTCAAGGGCGGGCTGTTCGTTGATTCACGTGAGGGGATGCTTAAGGGCGGCGACAGTGGCCCCGCGGTCGTGCCCGGCAAACCGGCCGATAGTCTCCTCCTCAAAACGATGAAGTACGACGGGGACGTGCAGATGCCCCCCAAGGGCAAGCTCCCGGCTGCGGCCCTCAAGGACTTTGAAAAGTGGATCGCGATGGGCGCCCCGACCCCGCGCGACAACGCCCCGATCGGCTCGAAGAAGCAGATCGGGCTGTCCATTGAAGAGGGCCGGAAATTCTGGGCGTACAAGCTCCCCGTCCGACCTCTGGTGCCGAATGTCCAGAACCCGAAGTGGGAGGCCCGGAACGAGATCGACGCATTCGTTCTCGCCGCGCTCGATGCGAAGGGGCTGAAACCCGCCCCGGAAGCGGACCGAGCAACACTCGCCCGACGCCTCTACTACGACCTCACCGGGTTGCCGCCGCCCCCCGAAGAAGCCGATGCGTTTGTGAATGACAAGGCCCCGGGCGCTTACGAAAAGCTCGTGGACAAGTTACTCGCGTCGCCGGAGTTCGGCGTCCGGTGGGGGCGCCACTGGCTCGACATCGCCCGGTTCGCCGAGTCGGTCACGCTGCGCGGGTTCGTCTACCCGCACGCCTGGCGCTACCGCGACTACGTCATCGACTCGTTCAACGCGGACGTGCCCTTCGACCGCTTCATCAAGGAACAACTCGCTGGCGACCTGCTTCCCGCGGCCACTCTGGACGATCGAAAACGCCAACTCGTCGCGACGACGTTCCTTCAACTCGGGAATACCAATCTCGAAGAGCAGGACAAGAAGGCCCTCCGAATGGACGTCGTGGACGAGCAACTCGACGTCATCACGAAGGGCTTCCTGGCGCAGACCGTGACGTGCGCCCGGTGCCACGACCACAAGTTCGATCCGATCCCGACGAAGGACTACTACGCGCTGGCGGGCATCCTCCGCAACGTCAAGGCGATGGAACACGCGAACGTGTCGAAGTGGGTCGAGGTGCCGCTACCGGCCGACCCCGCGACCGAATCGGCGCTCAAGAAACACGAAGCCGCGCTCGCTTCACTTCAGGCGCAGATCGCGGCCGCGAAGAAGGCCGCGGGCACCACAGCGGCGGGCGCGCTCGCGGTGAAGGACGTTCCGGGAATCGTGGTGGACGACACCCGGGCGAAGAAGGTCGGCGCATGGGCATCGTCCACGTTCAACAAGACGTTTATCGGTGCCGGCTACATTCACGACAGCGACGGAGGAAAAGGACAAAAGACGCTGACGTTTCAGCCGGACGCGGTCCCGCCGGGCAAATTCGAGGTGCGACTCGCGTACTCGCCGGGCACGAACCGGGCCGCGAAGGTCGTCGTTCACGTCTTCAGCGCCGATGGCGAGGCCGAGGTGAGCGTCGATATGACGAAGCCCCCCGCGATCGACGGCCGGTTCGTCTCGCTGGGCGAGTACCGGTTCGAGAAGGGCGGGCAGGCATATGTCATGATTTCCAATGAGGGTACGAAGGGGCACGTCACGGCGGACGCGGTCGTATTCCTATCGCTCGACAGGAAGGAACAGGGCGACGAACCCGCCCGGGCGGAACCCGACACCGTGAAAGCACTCGAAGTCGAACTGAAAAAGCTCCAGGCGACCGGGCCGAAGCGCGAGATGGCGATGTCGGTCGCCGAGGAGAAGGTGATCGAGGACACGAACGTTCACGTGCGCGGGAGCGTTCACAATTTGGGTGACGTCGCCCCGCGCGGCGTCCTGACGGTGGCGCGATACGGCGCGCCTCTCACGATTCCCAAAAATCAAAGCGGGCGGGCGGAACTGGCGGAGTGGATCGCCTCACGCGACAACCCGCTGACTGCCCGCGTCGCGGCGAACCGCGTGTGGTACTGGCTGCTCGGCGCCGGCCTGGTTCGCACCGTGGACAACTTCGGCACCACCGGCGAGACTCCGAGCAACCCGGAGCTGCTCGACTACCTGGCGAGTGTATTTCAGGCGCCGGCCGACCCCGCGACCGGGGGGATGGGCTGGAGCGTGAAGAAGCTCGTCCGGTACATCGTTCTCAGCCGCACGTACCGCCAGTCCGTAACCGTGACCGCGGACCCGGAGAACCGGTTGTTCGGCCGGGCGAACCGCAGGCGCCTCGAAGCCGAAGAGATACGCGACACGGTTCTCGCAGTGAACGGTCAACTCGATCTCACCCGCGGCGGGCCGACGTTCCCGGATTCGCTCGCGGCGGACTACGGGTACAAGGCGAACTCGGCGCGCCGGAGCGTGTACCTCCCGCAGTTCCGCAACGCGCTGCCGGAAATGCTCGAAGTGTTCGATGCGGCCGACCCGAGCGTAACGACGGGTAAGCGGAACACCGGGACGGTGGCCCCGCAAGCGCTGTTCATGATGAACCACCCGTTTGTGTTGGAGCACTCGAAGCGGGCCGCGGCGCGGCTCCTCGGGGAAAAGCACGCCGACGATACGGCCCGGATCACCCGGGCGTACCGTCTGACCCTCGGTCGCGAGCCGACATTGGGCGAGCGCGCGGTGGCCGAACGCTTCCTGAAGGGCAAGCCCGACGCGGACGGCTGGACGGCGGTGTTCCACGCGCTGTTCGCGTCGGCCGAGTTCCGTTACGTGAATTGATTTCCTGGCCCGGCCCCGCACGACCGGCCACTGGCACGAACTCGCCCGGGTCACGGGGTTCCCATCGAGTCTCCGCACGAGAACCGCCATGCTGCCGATTCTCTCCCGTCGCGACTACCTCTCACGCACCGGTTGCGGGTTCGGCGCGCTCGCGCTCGCCGGCCTCGCTTCGCAAGAGGCGCGCGCGGCCCCCGTCGCGAACCCGCTGGCCGCGAAGCCGGGGCACCACGCGGCAAAGGCCAAGCGGGTCATTTTCTTGTTCATGCAGGGGGGCGTGTCGCACGTCGATTCCTACGACCACAAGCCGATCCTCGACAAAGAAGACGGTAAGCAAATGAAGTTCGACGACGCCCGCGTGGTCGCCAACACGGGAATGCGCGGGAGCGCACAACGGGTGATGAAACCGCTGTGGAAATTCGCCCAGCGCGGCCAATCGGGAAAATGGGCATCGGACCTGTTTCCCGAGGTCAACGGAGTGATCGACGATCTGTGCTTCGTCCACTCGATGCACACGGAGGGCGTGGCGCACGGCCCGGCGACGCTGTTCCTGCACTGCGGGTCGACGAGCTTGGCGCGCCCGAGCTTCGGGAGCTGGGTGCTGTACGGGCTCGGCAGTGAGAGCGCGAACCTGCCGGGGTTCGTCAGCATCGCCCCCTCGAGCGGTAACGGCGGGGCGCGGAACTACGGCAACGCCTTCCTCCCGGCGATCTACCAGGGCACGCCCGTCGGGCGCGCGGGGGCACCGGCGAGCGAGGCGACCATCCGCAACCTCGCGCCCGGTCTTCCCGCCGGTGCCGCCCAAGAGCACTTCGACCTGCTCCGCGAGCTGAACGCCGAACAACTCAAAACGAAACCCGGTGACGCGGAACTGGAAGCGGTGGCGGCGTCATACGAACTCGCGTGGCGGATGCAGAAGAACGCGCCGGACGTGATGGACATCGCAAAGGAAACGAAGGAGACGCAGAAGCTCTACGGCATCGGCACGAAGGAGACCGACACCTTCGGCAAGCAGTGCCTGATGGCGCGCCGGTTGAGCGAGGCGGGCGTGCGGTTCGTGCAGGTCACTTACGGCGACAACACCGCGAACCCGGCGTGGGACCAGCACTCGAACCTGCCCAAACACGGCGACCACGCGCGGGCGGTCGATAAACCGATCGCGGGGCTGCTCGCGGACCTGAAGCGCCGGGGGCTGCTCGGAGACACGATCGTGTGGTGGGGCGGGGAGTTCGGCCGGACGCCCTACGCGGAGAAGAACGGGACGGGCCGCGACCACAACCCGGGCGGGTTCACGGTGTGGCTCGCGGGCGGCGGGTTCAAGCCGGGGTTCTCGTTCGGCGCGACCGACGAGTTCGGCTCCGCAGCGGCGACCGACAAGGTCCACCTGCACGACCTGCACGCAACGCTCCTGCACCAACTCGGGCTTAACCACGAGAAACTGGCGTTCAAGTTCGCGGGCCGCGACTTCCGGCTCACCGACGTTCACGGGCGCGTCGTGAAGGACGTGATCGCCTGAGCCGGATCGCGCTACTCCGGCGTTGTCGTGTTTGCAGGCGGTTGCTGTGGCTCGGATTTCGCGCGTTCAAAGGGCGCCGGAGGCTTGTTCTCGCCCTCCGCGTGCGAATCGCTCGGCGGCTCTTTGCGCTCGGTCGCGGGCTTTGAGTTCCAGCCGATCGATTGAATAGTGGAGAAGAACACGGGCGTCAGGAAGATCCCGAAAAGCGTCACCCCGAGCATGCCGCTAAACACCGCGATCCCCAACGAGCGCCGCATCTCGGCCCCGGCGCCCTCTGCGATCACGAGCGGCACCACGCCCAGGATGAACGCGAAGCTCGTCATCAGAATGGGCCGCAACCGTTGGCGGCTCGCTTCGACCGCTGCTTCCTGGCGCGACATCCCGTCTTCCTGGCGCTGTTTGGCGAACTCGACGATGAGGATCGCGTTCTTACACGCCAGCCCCACCAGTACGATTAGCCCGATCTGTGTGAAGATCGAGATGTCCTGATGCCCCACGTTCACCCCGATGACGGCGAACAGCAAACACATCGGCACCACAAGAATAACGGCGAGCGGGAGTTTCCAGCTCTCGTACTGCGCGGCCAGTACCAAAAACACAAACACCACGGCCAGCACGAATGCGTACACCGCGGTGTTGCCAGCCTGGTTCTGGAGATAAGTCAGCTCGGTCCAGTCCGTCGCCATCGATTGCGGGAGCGCACGCGCGGCGACGCCCTCCATGAGTGGGACCGCCTGCCCGGTGCTCGTGCCCGGGCTGACGTTCCCCGTAATCGCGGCGGCGGCGTACATGTTGTACCGCTGCACCATTACAGGTCCGCTCGTGTCGCGCACGGTCATTACCGTGCGGAGTTGCACCATGTTCCCCTGGGAGTTACGCAACTGGAGCTGCCCGATTCCGCGCACTCGGTCACGGAACATCGGATCGGCCTGCACGTTCACCTGCCAGTTCCGGCCGAACTCGTTGAAGTTGTTCACGTAGTACGACCCCAGGTTGTACTGGAGCGTGTTGAACACGTCGTCGATCGACAGCCCGAGAGCGGCGCACTTGGTGCGGTCGATGTCGAGGTAGACCCAGGGGGTGTCGAACCGCGAGCTGTTGAACAGCCCCTGAAGGCCCGGAGTCGCGTTCCCGTCGGCGACAATCTGGTCACTCGCCCTCTGGAGATCCGCGAGGCCCAGGTTCCCGCGGTCCTCGATGATGATCTTGAACCCGCCGGTCGTTCCCAGCCCCTCGATCGGTGGGGCGCCGAACGCTGATACGTTCGCGCCGCGGACCTCTTTGCGGCACTGCGCCTCGATCGATGCCGCGATCTCGTCCGCCGTCTGGTTGTCTCCGGTTCGCTGGTCGAACGGTCTGAGCATGACGTACAGCGATCCGAGGTTCGGGGCGTTCGCGTTCAGAATGAGCGACTGACCGGAAATGCCGACCGTGTGGTCCACGCCCGGTGTGTTCTTGGCGATCGTCTCGATGCGCGCCATCACCCGCCGGGTGCGTTCGACCGAAGCCGAGTCCGGGAGCTGCACATTGAGGAGCAGGTAGCCCTTGTCCTGTTGGGGCACGAACCCCGTTGGAGTATGGGTGAACTCGCGGTAAGTCAGGAAGAGTAGGCTGCCGTAGACCGCGAGCACAATGAAGCTTAGGCGCACCAGCCACTTGACCCCGCCCGCGTACCACTCGGTGGTCAGGCCGAATCCCTTGTTAAACAGCTTGAAAAACCACCCGAGTACGAAGTCGAGCGCCCGCGTCGGCACGTCCTTCGGCGCGTCTTTAGGTTTCAACAACAGGGCCGCGAGTGCCGGGCTGAGGGTGAGCGAGTTGAACGCCGAAATCAGCGTGCTGACCGCGATCGTCACCGCGAACTGGCGGAAGAACTGCCCCGTCACTCCGGTAATGAACGCGGCGGGGACGAACACGGCCGTGAGCACCAGCGCGATCGCGATGACCGGGCCGGTCACTTCGTCCATCGCCTTGCGCGCGGCCTCGCGCGGCTCCAGCCCCTTCTCGAGCCAGCGCTCGACGTTCTCGACTACCACGATCGCATCATCCACCACGATGCCGATCGCCAGCACCAAACCGAACAGCGTGAGGTTGTTGAGCGAGAACTTGAACGCGGCCATGACTGCGAACGTGCCGATCACGGCGACCGGAACCGCTACGAGCGGAATGAGCGCCGCGCGCCACGACTGGAGGAACACGAGCACCACGATCGCCACGAGAATGATCGCGTCGCGGAGCGTTTTGAACACCTCGTTGACCGACTGGCGGACGAACGGCGTCGTGTCATAAACGATGCGGTAATCCATCCCCTCCGGGAACCGCCTCTTCAAGTCCTCCATCTTCTTGTACACGCCGCTGGCCGTATCGAGCGCGTTCGCTCCAGGCAGGCCGTAGATGGTGAGCGCCACCGTCGGCTGGCCGTCGAGCGTCGCGGACTGGTCGTACTGCTGTGCGCCGAGTTCGACCCCGCCGACGGTCTGCTTCCGCCCGGTTTCGTCGATGATTTCGCGCCGCGGAGTCACAACATCGCGCAGCCGAACGACTGCGGCCGACTGCCCGGTGGGGCTAGCCGCGGTACCCGCCTGGTCGGTTGAAGTGGATTGAGACGAACTGCCAGAAGTGCCGGAACTACTGGTGCCGCTCGCGGTCGCTCCGCTCGTCATCTGCGACGTCTGGGCACCGGCCGGTCCGCCCTGGCCCACCTTGATGATGATGTCCGCGAACTCGTCCGGCTCAATGAGCCGCCCGCGGGTGTTGATCGTGAGCTGGAACTGTTGACCCTTCGGAACGGGCTGCTGACCGATTTGCCCCGCTGCGACCTGCACGTTTTGCGTGCCGATCGCGTTCACCACGTCGGCCGCGGTCAGGTTGAGTGCAGCCAGTTTCTCTGGGTCCAACCACGCCCGCATACTGTAGTCGCGCTGACCCAGGTACCCCACCCCGGCCACCCCGGGGAGCCGACCGAGTTCATCGCGGATCTCGATCGTGGCGTAGTTGCTCAGCTCGAGATCGCGGTACCGATCGTTGGTGGAAACGAGGTTCACGATCATGAGCGTGGACGGCGACTGCTTCTTGACCGTGATCCCCTCGCGCTGAACGAGCGTGGGAATGACCGGCTGCGCGAGGCTCACGCGGTTCTGCACGAGCACCTGGGCCATGTCCGCGTTGGTGCCCAACTTGAACGTGACGGTGAGCGTATACGTCCCGTCGTTGGTGCATTGCGAGGACATGTACATCATGCCCTCGACCCCGCTCACCTGTTCTTCGATCGGGGCGGCGACGGTGTCGCGCACGGTCAGAGCGTTTGCTCCGGGGTACGACGCGGTGACGACCACTGTCGGCGGCGTGACTTCGGGGTACTGTGCGACGGGCAAATTGAATACGGCCACGGCCCCCGCGAGCGTGATGACGATCGACAGTACCGCCGCGAAGATGGGCCGGTCGATGAAGAAGTGGGAAATCACGCCCGAAGTCCTCCGTTAGCTGAGCCGAGGGTTACCGCTCCCACTTCACGTGCCCCTTGATCCACCGCCACGCGGGGGGAATCACGTTCGCCAACACCGCGCCGGAAACCCCGCCCGCGATTTCCGCCCACGGAGACCGTGCCAACTCCAGCCCCACGAACACGTGGGCCACCGTGTACCCCAAAAGCGCGCCGAGTATGCCTGCCCCGAATCCCCGGCTCAGCGTTTCGGAAAAGACCTTGGAGTCCACGCCGCGCTGAATGAGGTCGAAAAACACCGGCGTGAGGAACACCCCGAAGAGCGTGACGCCGAGCATGCCGCTGAACACCGCGATGCCCAGGCTCCGGCGCATTTCTGCGCCCGCGCCCGAAGCGACCACGAGTGGCAGCACGCCCAGGATGAACGCGAGCGAGGTCATCAGGATCGGCCGTATGCGCAACCGCGACGCTTCGAGCGCGGCCTCGCGCCGCGGTTTTCCCTCGCGGTGCAGTACCTCGGCGAACTCGACGATGAGAATGGCGTTCTTGCACGCCAGCCCCACCAACACGACCAGCCCGATCTGGACGAACACGTCTACAGCCTTGTGCGCGATGAGCACCCCGCCGATCGAGCACAGCAGGCACAGCGGGACGACCAGAATGACGGCCAGCGGAAGCGCCCAGCTCTCGTACAGGGCCGCCAGCGCCAGGAACACGAACACGACCGCGAGCGCGAACACGTAGATCGCGGTGTTTCCGGCCCGTAACTGGAGGTACATCAGTTCGGTCCACTCGATGCTCATCGAGCGCGGGAGCGTCTGTTCGGCGGCCGCGTTGACCGCGTTGATCGCTTCCCCGGAACTGACAGAGGGGGGCACGTTCCCGCTCACCGCGGCCGAAGTGTAGAGGTTGTACCGCGTCACCGACACCGGGCCGTTGATCTCGCGGAGCTGCACGAGCGTGCCCAGTGGCACCATTTCGCCCCACTTGTTGCGCACCTGGAGCAGGTTCACGTCTTCGATCCGCGTGCGGTAGCGCCCCTCGGCCTGAAGCGTCACCTGCCAGTGGCGACCGAACTCGTTGAAGCTGCTCGCGTAAAGCGACCCGAGGTAGATCTGCATCGCCTGGTTCACGTCGTTGAGCGGTACGCCGAGCGCTTGCGCTTTGGTTCGATCAACATCGAGGTACAGTTGCGGTGTCTTCGAGCGGAACTGCGTGAGCACTCCCACGGTCGCGGGGTTCGGTTGGAGCTTGCCGACGACCGCGTCCGTCTGCTTCTGAAGCTCGGGAAGCCCGATCCCACCGCGATCCTGCACCATCACTTTGAAACCGCTCGCCACACTCAAACCGGGCACCGGGGCCGCCCCGAAAATCTTGACGTCCGCGTCGCGGATCTCGCGGGCGAAATCCTTACGCAGTTTCGCCATGATCGCGTCGGCCGTGAGGTCCGGGCGCTGGCGCTTCTCAAACGGATCGAGAATGAGGAACACGGTGCCGAAGTTCGAGCTGTTCGCCGACATGAGCAGCGACATGCCCGCCGCGGACGCGGTGTGCTGCACGCCGGGCGTGTTCAGCGCGAGCTGATCCACACGCGCCATGATCTCTTGTGTGCGCTCCAGTGAGGCCGAGTCGGGTAACTGGATGCTGACGATGAGCCGGCCCTGGTCCTGATCGGGGACGAAACCGGTGGGCGCCTTCTGGAAAACCCAGTACGTCGCGACGAGCAACCCGCCGTACAAAACGAGCACGATCAGGCTGAGCCGGAGTAACCACCCCACCGTTGCCGTGTACATCCGCGTGCCGAACGCAAACCCGCGGTTGAACAGTCGAAAGAACCAACCGAGAGCGAAGTCCAGCCCGCGCGTCAGGTAGTCGCGGCTGTCTTCTCGCTTCCGCATAAGGATTGCTGCAAGTGCTGGGCTGAGGGTGAGCGAATTGAGCGCGGAGAACACCGTGGAGGCCGTGATCGTGACCGCGAACTGACGGTAGAACTGCCCCGTAATACCGCCCACGAACGCACACGGCACGAACACCGCACACAACACGAGCGCGATGGCCACGACCGGCCCGGTCACCTCTTCCATCGCCTTGTACGCGGCCTCGCGCGGTTCCAACCCCTGTTCGAGCCAGCGCTCCACGTTCTCCACCACCACGATCGCGTCATCGACTACGATCCCGATCGCCAGCACCAAACCGAACAGGGAGATGTTGTTGACCGTGAACCCGAGCACGAGCATCACCGCGAACGTGCCCATGATCGCGACCGGTACCGCGACGAGCGGGATCACCGCGGCGCGCCAGTTCTGCAAGAACAGCAACACGACGAGGGCGACGAGCGCGATCGCCTCGAACAGCGTTTGCACCACGTCCTGGATCGACTCGCGAATGAACGGGGTCGTATCGTAGGCGATCTGGTACTCGATCCCGTCCGGGAACCGCGCCTTCAGTTCGTCCATCTTCATTCGGACGCGCTCGGCCACTTCCAGTGCGTTCGAGCCAGGGAGCAAGTGGATCGCCAGCCCGACCGACGGTTTGCCATCGAACGTCGCGCCGTTCGTGTAGGACTGGGAACCGAGCTCGAGCCGCGCCACGTCGCGCAAACGCACGATGGCGGCAGAGGGCGTCGTTCCACCGTCCAGAGATCCACCGTTCAGTGCGCTGATCCCGACGGTTCCACCCGTGACGGGTGCGGCTCGCGTCGCGCCGGCGGAAGAACTCATCCCGGGCGCGACCGTGCCCAACGGCGAATTCGCGGACATTCCGCTCCCGTTGTCCGTCACGTCCGAGGCCGTTCCGGTCGGATCGGTCGAACTGCTTGCCCCCGAAGCTCCGGCCGAAGACGACATGCTGAGCGCCGGGCCGGTCGTGGCGGGACCGGTGGCGAGGGTCGCTGAGCCGGTGGCGGAACTGCCCGGGGACGAATTTGTGACGTAACTCGGGAAACTGAACGTCGCCGGCGTCGCCGAGGAGTTGGTGGAACTCGTCGCGCTCGTCGTTGTGGGGAAGATGGCGCTCAGGTTCGGAGCGTCGCCCAGCGTCCCGGTATTGGTCGCCGCACCGCCAGCGAAGCTGCCCCCGAGCGTTCCGGCTGATCGCGCGCCGCTCCCGGTACTCGCGCTCGCGATCAGGGCTTGCGGCCGGCTGGCTCGTCCGGCCTTGATGATGATGTCCCCGAACTCGTCCTCCTCGACCAACCGGCCGCGCGTGTCGAGTGGGAACTGGAACGCCCGCCCGCGCCCGCTGGGGGGAAGTCCGATCTGTCCGGGAGCGGCTTCCTTGTTTTGTGCCCGGACCGACGCAGCAACGTCGGTCGCGGTCAGCCCGCGTGCGGCTAACTTCTGCGGATCCAACCACGCGCGCATGCTGTAGTCGCGCTGACCGAACACGTTAATGTCCGATACGCCATCGATGCGCAGCAACTCGTCGCGCACGTTCACCGTGGCGAAGTTGCTCATGTAGATGATGTCGTACCGGTTGTCGGGCGAGTAAAAGCTGATGACCTGCAAGATGTCCGGCGTCTTCTTGCGGATCGTGATGCCTTGGAGCTGGACCTCCGAAGGGAGTTGGGGCATCGCGAGCATCACGCGGTTCTGGACCATCACCAGCGCGGTGTTCAGGTCCGTTCCGATCTCGAACGTGACACTCAGTGAATACGATCCGTCGTTGCCGGACTGCGAGGACATGTAGAGCATACCCTCGACGCCGTTCACCTGCTGCTCGATCGGCGCGGCGACGGTATCGGCGACGACCTGGGCACTCGCCCCGGGGTAACTGATCGAGACCGAAATCGACGGCGGGCTGATCTCCGGGTACTGTGCGACCGGCAGGTTGAGCAGCGCCAGCACCCCCGCGAGCGTGATGACGATCGACAGCACCGATGCGAAAATCGGTCGATCGATAAAGAAACGTGAGAACACGGTTGGTCCTCACTGTTTTGGGGGAGCGGGTGCGCTGGGATCTTGTGTCGGCGCGCCGGGAGTTGGCATCGCGGTCTGCTCGGGATCGACTTCCATTTTGGGCTTCAACTGCTGGAGCGCACCAACCACGACCCAGTCCGTCGGCTTCAGCCCCTCTTCGATCACCCGCAGCCCGTCGTCCTGTAACGCGCCCACCTTGACGCGCCGGTACTCGATCTTGTGCTCCTCGTTCACGACGTAGGCGTATTTCTGCCCTTGGTCCGAACCGAGCGCCCGATCCACAACGAGTAGCGTGGGGCGAGGTTGGCCGATGGGCAGCCGGATGCGCACAAACATGCCCGGGGAGAGAAGGCGCCGACCATTTTCCGGCTTCGGGTTCGGGAACAGCCCGCGAACCGCGATCGTTCCGGTAGACGGGTTGACGACGTTGTTGACGAAATTGAGTGTGCCCTCGTGCGGGAACCCGGTTTCGCCCTCAAGCCCCATCGCGACGGGTATCTCGGTGCCTTCTGTGCGAACCTGAATCTTCCCCTGGTTGATGGCCGTTCGGACCCGCAGGAGCGTGCGCTCGTCCAGATCAAAGTAGGCGTACATCGGGTCGACCGAAACGACCGTCGTCAGCAGCGTGGAGTCCTGGTTAATCAGGTTGCCGAGCGTGTAGTAGTACCGGCTCACCTGTCCGCTGATCGGTGCGCGAACCTGTGCGAAACTCAGGTTCAGGTCGTACAGTTTCACCGAGGATTTGGCCGCTTCGATCCGCGCGTTCGCTTCATCGACCGTTGCTTTCGCCGTGTCGAGATCCTGCTTGCTCCCGGCCCCCTTATCGAACGTGTCCTTCGCCCGCGCGTAGTTCGCTTCGGAGAGTTTGAGTTGAGCTTCGCCCAGCTTCACTTGGCTCTGGGCCTGCTCCAGTTGGGCCTTGTACGGACGCGGGTCGATCTCGAAGAGGAGATCGCCTTCCCGGAGCCGCGCCCCGAAGATCGTGGACGGCCCCCGCACGATATCGCCTTCCTTAAACGGGGAGCGAACCAGATACCCGGTCACGCGGGCGCGGATGCCAACCGACTGCACAGCGTCCGTTCGGCCGGTGTACTCGACAAATTCGGTGACCTCGCGTTGAACCGGGCGGCTGACCGGCACCACCGGCTGGGCGGGACCAGATTGTTGGGCCGGCTTCTGGCGACAGCCGGCGGTGAATGCGATGAGTAGCGCACCCAGACACGATCCGCCCCAAAGTACCCGTTTCGACATGGTAGCTCCACGTTCGACCGCTCCGCCCTGTTCCGAAGATACCGCGGAGCGCGATCTCGTCCAACACCGCACCGAGCTGGCGGATCGCTTTTAGCGACCACGTATGTGTGGGGCACATACCGCCGTGCGGAGGATCGCGATTTTTAAAGCAACCCTCGTGCCGATAGCGCCAAGTGAACGTGAAGAGACCAAGCCCCGTGAGTTGCGGATCTCCAGAGCGCGGCCCATGAAGTACGGCAAGCGGGCGCGATTTGATTCGCTGCGAACCGAGTAGTCGAGTCTAAGGTCAGCACGTCTCGTCGGTCGGCCTCACCGGGAACCGTTCGTGGCGAACGATTCGAGGATGTGAAGCAATTTGAACCCGCGCTGGCATGGCACCCATAAGGGAAATCAGACCGAACGCGAGATGTTTTGAGACGCGCACCCACGATTCGAGGCTCTCCTACATAACAGAGCCACCGAGAGCTGCGACAATTTGCGGTTCTCGATAGCAATCGGAGGCGCTGAGCTTCGAGCATACCTCCCGTTCTCGCAGTAATTTCAAATCTTGTCTCGATGTTGCTCTGGTTGTCCTTCCGGCCGCTGCTGGGGAAGCCAACAATGGGTGGTGTGTCGCAGAAGACATTGAAAAAACTGCACGACGCGAGGGTGCCGCGCCCTCCGCCTCGATACCGGAGATCCGGCCGATCGGGCGCGGGGCGATGATTGCCCTTGAATGGGGCGCGCGGCACCCTGTGCCCGCACTTCGGCTCGTAGAGGTGATACGATCTCATTTTCCTTCTCTTGGGCACCAGGAAAGTAAAGATAGTTGAGAGCGGTCCGGGAAGTGAGCTGCACTTTAGGTTCCTACAGCCCGGCAATCACAGGCGTTATTCGCCCCGTGCCAGCGGAGTGAGGCCGTTCGGAAGATTGGCGGTGTAGAATAACTGGGTACCCGTGCCAGCCCCCTCTCCGGACGTCGCGAGTAGCGGCAAGATGCACGACCTGACGATCACACCGCAAGGGCACCTCCTCGTCCGCGAGGAGCCGCTCGGCGCTTCAAAGCAGGAGCCCTCGAAGGGGCTACTTGAGGCCTATCACGCGAGCGCGGCCCGAGGGATGCTTTACTCCGCGAGCGAAGCGGCGGATGCGGCACTGCCGCCCTCCTTCGAGTTCGCGCGATCGATCACCCGGCTCTACCTGACCACACTTTGCAAGGCCACCACTGCGGAATCGGGCGAATCTGTTCCTGAGATCCCACCACCCGCGGCTGACCTGGACCGGGCCGTCCTCCAAGCTCCGCCCATGACCGGGCTGGAGTATCTGACGTCAGAGGTCTTAGCGACGTGGTGGCGCGACCTCGATTCACTGGTTCGAGGCGAGATCGCAAAGCATTCGGGCGGCGTGTCCGGTTACTTGCGGGAGCGCAATCCGCACTGGCGGTTCGTCGGCCGCGTTACGTTTCACCTCGCCGAGAACAAGCAGAACCCGGACTACCCGTTCGCGTTCCTGGCGACGTTCGCTAACGGTCTGACGCCACAGGGCAAGGTGCGACACGAGCCACTGGGCCGGGCACTTCAGCAGTACGCCGGGGAGCGGAACCGCGCGGCGATGCTGAACCTGTTACTGCCGGTTTCTCGGGCGGCCGAGTCCTCGGAACTGGTTCAGCGCCTCGTCGATTCCGGGGAAATCTACTCGCCCCTCGCGTGGTCGCCGCGCGAGGCATACGAGTTCCTCCGGGCGATTCCCCTCTTCGAGTCGAGTGGGCTAATTGTTCGTGTGCCGGACTGGTGGCACGCCCAGAAGCCACCCCGCCCGCGCGTCAGCGTGAAGATCGACTCGAAAAATACCGCCGGCATCAACGTCGATGCGATGCTGCAATTCTCTGTTGATATGAGCCTCGACGGGGAAACGCTCGCACCGGACGAGATCGCCCAGTTGCTCGAATCCAGTGGGGGCCTGGTTCCGTTAAAGGGGAAGTGGGTCGAGGTGGACCGGGAGAAGTTGCAAGAAGCTTTGAAGCACTGGAAGGAAGTCGAGCGGGACGTGCGCCGCGAGGGGCTTTCGTTCTTCGAGGGCATGCGTCTTCTTTCCGGGGCGAACGTCCTTGAAGGGGAGGAGGAAGAACTCCCGGAGGCGACCCGCGAGTGGTCCGGTCTGACCGCCGGGCCGGGGCTAGATGCAGTGCTCGAAAATCTGCGCTCCCCAGGCACTCAGCGCGAAGCGGCCCCGCCCGGCTTGAAAACAGAACTCCGACCGTACCAGCGGACCGGTTACGGCTGGCTGCGCTTCGCCGCCCGCCTGGGGTTGGGGGTGTGCCTGGCCGACGATATGGGCCTCGGCAAAACGATCCAGGTGATTTCGCTGCTGCTCGATCTGAAGCGCGACGGGCCGAACAAGGCGAGCCTCCTGGTCGTGCCCGCGTCGCTCATCGCGAACTGGAAGTCGGAACTGGCGAAGTTCGCGCCGTCGCTCTCCTTGGCGGTGACACACCCTTCGGAAGTGAGCGCTGGTAAAATAAGCCCCGACACCGCCGACTCGTTCGACCTGATCGTGACCACTTACGGAATGCTCGTGCGCCAGGACTGGGTGACTCAACACCGCTGGCGGCTGGTCGTTCTCGACGAGGCCCAGGCGATCAAGAATTCCGGCACGAAGCAGACCCGTGCGGCGAAGGAACTGGCGGCCGACAGCCGGATCGCCGTGACCGGCACGCCTGTCGAGAACCGCCTCTCGGACCTCTGGTCACTCTTCGATTTCTTGAACCCCGGCTTGTTGGGAACGGCTAAGCAGTTCGGTTCGTTCGTCAAGCGCCTGCAAAGCGCCTCAACGCCCTCGTTCGAGCCGCTGCGGAACCTGGTACGGCCCTACGTCCTCCGGCGCCTGAAGACCGACAAGCGCGTGATCTCCGACCTGCCGGACAAGACGGAAGTGAAAGCGTACTGCGCGTTGAGCAAGCACCAGGCGGCCCTTTACCAGCACACGGTCGAGGAACTCGCTCGACAGCTGGAGCACGCGGACGGCCTCCAGCGCCGGGGCATCGTGTTGGCACAACTGATGCGGCTGAAGCAGATTTGCAACCACCCCGCTCAGGTGGCCGGCACGGGC
The DNA here is from genome assembly GCF_017939745.1 of Gemmata palustris. Lineage (NCBI taxonomy): Bacteria > Pseudomonadati > Planctomycetota > Planctomycetia > Gemmatales > Gemmataceae > Gemmata > Gemmata palustris. The sequence continues at coordinate 279,814 of NZ_JAGKQQ010000002.1, forward strand.
GATTACGCGGCCGACCGGAGCGGCAAGTTCCGCCGCCTGGCGGAGATCGCCGAGGAGGTCGCTGCCCGTCAGGAGAAGGCCCTCGTCTTCACGCAGTTCCGGGAGATCGCGGAGCCGCTGGCCGAGTTCCTCGCCACGATCTTCGGCCGGCCCGGATTGGTTCTCCACGGGGGAACGAGCGTGAAAAAGCGGAAGGAATTCGTCGACCAGTTCCAGAGCGAAGACGGCCCACCGTTCTTCGTGCTGTCGCTGAAGGCGGGCGGCACAGGCCTGAACCTGACGGCCGCCGCGCACGTGATCCATTTCGACCGCTGGTGGAACCCGGCCATCGAGAACCAGGCCACCGACCGCGCCTTCCGGATCGGCCAGAAGAAGAACGTGCTGGTTCACAAATTCGTCTGCCGGGGGACGGTCGAGGAGCGAATCGACGAGATGATCGCTCGGAAGCGCCGGGTCGCGGACGAGGCCCTCGGCGGGAGCGACGGCGGGGAAGTCTTGTTGACCGAAATGGACAATGATACGCTGCTAAAATTCGTGAAACTGGACTTGCATCAAGCCACCGACGGCTGATGTTCCCGTTTGGGAGGCCACATATGAGCTGGTACGGCTTCAAACCCTACGTTCCGGTGGCCCGGCGCCGCGCGCAGGCCGCGAAGGAAGTCGCCAAGCGGACCAAAAAGGGTCAGCCGGTTGCGCCCGTGAACGTTCAAGGCAAGGCCATCGCCTCGACGTTCTGGGGGAAGGCGTGGTGTACGAACCTGGAAAGCTACAGCGACTTCGCCAACCGCTTGCCGCGCGGCCGGAGCTATGTCCGCAACGGCTCGGTCGTGGACCTGAAGATCGAAAAGGGGCGCATCAAGGCCCTGGTAAGCGGGTCGGAGTTGTACGAGGTCGAGGTCGACATCACGACCCTGCCGCGGCCGAAGTGGGAGGCGCTGAAAAAGTTGTGTGTGGGCAAGATCGGCACGCTCGTGGAACTGCTGCAAGGCAAACTATCAAAAGCGGTGATGGAACTGGTCACGGACCGAGAGAAGGGACTGTTCCCGAAGCCGGACGAGATCAAGATGCGGTGCAGTTGCCCGGACTACGCGGGCATGTGCAAGCACGTCGCCGCAACGATGTACGGGATCGGGAACCGCCTCGATTCCACACCGGAACTGCTATTTACGCTCCGGTGCGTGGACCACATGGAGTTGATCGAGCAGGCGATCCCTGCCGCCCCGCTCGCAGGTAAGGGTACGGCCCCGGTGATTGCAACCGGCGATCTGGGAGCCATCTTCGGTATCGAGATTGGCAGCGCCCCGGTACCTCCAACAGCTTCGGGCACTCCGAAAAAGCCGGTCGCGAAAAAGACCACCAAGAAGGCCGTGAAGAAGCCCGCGAAAAAGACCACCGTCGCGAAGAAGAAATCCGCTCCCAAGAAAGGGTAACAGTGTTTCGCTACGGCGGCGTTCAGCGCCGACGGTAATGTGAGTGCCGTTTTGCGCTCACTCAGCAGTGAGTTGCGAAGAGGGGAGCGTAAACGCCGACGGAGTAGCGGGTTACGCTACTCCGTGCGACAATCTGCGAGACACTGAAAATCTGAACAGTGGAGGCGCGGGGAATCGAACCCCGGTCCCGAGGCGCTTCCGCGCCGGCATCTACGTGTGTAGCCCGTTTACTTCCGCGGTACGTCCCTTACGGGGCTACCGCGCGTTTGTTGAACCGGTTTCCAACGGGCGGGACTCCGGGACAACTATCGGCCAGATTTTTTAGCGGGAACGGCCGCCGAGCCGGACCGGGTGGTGTCCCCGACCCTCGAGTTCCCACGAGCCTGACTTGCGTCCGAACCGGCACCTCTCAGGCGAAGAGGCCGGGACGGCTCACGGGTTATTACGCCGCGAGGGAGTACTGCGGTTCAGCAGTTAAATTTTGATCAGTTTTTTACGTGGCCAACTGATCAACCACGACACGCCACCGAACACTTCCGACACCCGGTCGATACCAGATCGCCCCCGGTTTAAGTACCTACTCCTTTGATAGGCATCGGTATTATACGATTCGTGCCCCGGGAAAAAAGTTCGCCCCGAACTGCTTCACACCCGTTTCTCTCTGCGGAGTCTTTAAGCATGTTCTGTGCCTCTCTCGTTATCGCGCTCGTCGCGGCCGATCCCGCCCCGAAACCGATCCCGCTGTGGTCCGGCAAGGCGCCGCACGCGGTCGGGGATTCGGCGACCGACAAACCGGAACTCACTGCGTATCGGCCCGCGAAGCCCAACGGCGCCGCGGTCGTCGTTTGCCCCGGCGGGGGGTACGGGTTCCTGGCCGACGACCACGAGGGCAAGCAGGTCGCGGAGTTCTTCACCAAAGCCGGCGTAACCGCGTTCGTGCTGAAGTATCGGATCGTGGGGAAGGACCGCCCCGGTCCACTCGGTGAGGCGCCGCTCTCGGACGCACAGCGCGCGATCCGACTGGTGCGCGCGAAGGCAAAGGATTACGGCATAGATCCCAAGCGCGTCGGCATCATGGGCTTCTCGGCGGGTGGACACTTGGCGAGCACCGCGGCCACGCACTTCAATCAGGGCGAGCTGAAGAACGACGACGACGTTGAGAAGGAGAGCTGCCGCCCGGACTTCGCGGTCCTCGCGTACCCGGTCATCTCGATGGAGGACGGCGTGACACACGGCGGGAGTCGCAAGAACCTGCTCGGCGACAACCCGGGCGCGAAACTCATCGACCTGTACTCGAACGAGAAACAGGTGACGAAGGACACCCCGCCGACGTTCCTGTTCCACACGAGCGCGGACACGGCCGTGGTGCCCGAGAACGCGGTGCGCTTCTACCTCGCGTGCAAGAAGGCCGGCGTACCGATCGAGATGCACATCTACGAGAAGGGGCGGCACGGGGTCGGGTTGGGCCGCGACCCGAAGTGGACCGGGGGCGAGAAGTCGGTCGAGACGTGGCCCGATCGACTCCTCGACTGGATGAAAAGCCGCGACCTGTTGGGCAAGGCGGAAAAGTAAGTTGCTATTCGCCCACCTGCGCCAACCAGGGGCGGAGGTGCGTGTCGGCGAACCACCGACTGTACTTCGCGGCCCCGTCCGGGGTCAGGTGGTAGCCGTCTACGAAATCCTCTTCGGCGAAGTGGGTCGGGGCCGGGAACACCGTGACCCCGACTTCGTCTACTAGCGTTTGGGTATAGTACTCGACGCGCCCGTGCGCGCACGGGCAGTACAACCCGCGCAACCACGGCGATTCGGGTGCCCACACGACCGCGACCGCGGTCCCCTCCGCGCGGCACCGCGCCACCAAGTCGCGTATCGCCCGGTCCGAAACGTCGCTGATGCTCTTGCGGTTGGTCACGCGGGCCTGCGCGCGCGCGTTCTCCCGCAACAGGTCGCGCTTCGATTCCCAGAGGTGTTCGACCGGGAACCGGACAAAGCCGAACGAATCCATCTCCTCCCACGATCGGCTCTCGAACTTCACGGACCCGGTCCGCGTGCTCGGGGCCAACTCCCCGAGGATCGCGTCCCAGCGCACGGCCCAGGGGTTGATTCGCGCAGTTCGGAGTGCGCGTCGCAGTTCCGTGCCGCCCGCGTCGTAAGGAGCGAGTCGGCGAAGGTCGGCACCCGAAAGTCCGTCGCGCCGCGGCCACGCTTGTACCTCGGCCGGCCCGCCCGTGACCGTTTCGGCCAAACCGATAAACAGCAGTACCGCGCGGGGCTTCACGCCGTCATCAAGGGCACGAGCGAGCGTCAGCCACGAAACGAGCGGGGGAGCGGCGCGGTACCCGAAGTTGTAGACGACCGGCGCGCCGGGTTCGTCGGGGAAGTTCATCGCAGCGGGAGCGACGCCCATCTGAGCGCGCGACGAGCCGAGGACCAGAACCAGTGGGCGCTCGGGGCGCTCGGCCTGCCACTTCCGTGCGTGCTTCAGCCGGTACACGTATTCCGGGTCTCGTAACTCCGGCCTCACCGTTTCTGATGCTATGGTCAGCGCGCCGGTGAGTGCCGCGAACAGTCCGAACCCGATCCCCAGCGCGATCCGGGCCGATCGACCTCGGCTCGTGCGCGCCGAGCGAGTCACGTTTCGCGGGCGAGAGGAGCGGCCTGCGGTGTTGGTTTTGACTTCCCGGTACCGGGCCGCAACGACCCGTTCCCGAGAAGCGTCACCGCTTTCGAGTGGCCGCGCGTCGTCCGACCCGTCGCGGCGCTCGCGGAACGAGACGACGCGGGACAGTTGACCCAATATCAGCGAATTCAGGCGCGGCGAACCGGGCATCAGCGAACCTGGCGAAGGAAGTAAGTGTGCCTACCGAACGGACCCGAGCCACGGCTTGAGGTGCTGCTCGGCGAGCCCGCGACTGAATCGAGCCGCCGCAGGGCGCAGGGCGTGGTGCCCGTCGGCGAAGTCCTCTTCCGCGAAATCCGTCGGCGCTTCAAATACCGGACACTTCAATTCGTCTGACAGCATTCGCGCGAACGCGGCCAGCGTCGCTCGGGACTCGGGCGAATACCAACTTCGGAAGATCGGTGACTCGGGCGCGAGGTAGAACGCGATCGGAACGTTCGCTGCGCGGCAATCGCTCACGAGGTCGCGGAACGCGCGCTCGGCGAGCGGGCGCACCTGGAGGTCGCGCGCGGCAGAGCCGTAGCTGGCAAACGCGCGCTCCCGCTTGCGCTCGCGATCGGCGGCGGAAATTGTTTGCGGGTAGGCGCTGAACCCGTGCGCGTCGGTCATGGTCCACTGGAACGCGACGCGCTCCGGCCACGGCTGGATCTCCGGCGCGAGGTGGCTGAGGATCGTCATGTGGAACGCCTCCCACGAGTTCACCCGCGTGCCGAGCCACCGGCGCCGGAGCACAGCCGGGTCGTCGAGGTACGGCGCCAGGCGCGCCAGGTCGGCCGCGGTCAGGCGCGCGGGCTGCTCGCGGAACAGGTCGTCGACGGACCCGTCATAGGCGAGCGTCGCGGGCAGGATTTCGACCGCGACCGCGGCCGGGCGCACGCCTTCGGCGAACAGGCGCTGGAGCGCGAGTCGCAGGTGCGGCGGGCGGGCGCCGGACTGTCCGAAGTTGAACACGAGGGGCGATCCGGGCTCGTCGGGGAAACCCATCGCGGTCGGGTCGATCACGTTCTGCGTGCGCGACGTGCCGATGGCGAGCACGAGTGACCGGCCCGGGTGCGCGCGCTGTTGTGCCCGCAGGCGCACGAGGCGGTAACCGTACTCCGGGTCGCGCACCTGCGGCAGCACCGTCTCGACCGAAACGGACAGGGCCGCGTTCGCGACCAGGAGCGCAATCGCGCCCCACAAGACCGTTCGCCCCGCGCGCCGGCGGGCGCTGTAAGCAGGCGGGTACGCCGTCTGCACGAAAACGGGCTTACGCAGCTGCGGAAGGAACCGCGAGCGGGTGAGCGGCGATGCGCCGGGCGCTTGGTTCACGGGTACACTCCGGGCGCGGGGAACGCGGCACTAACGGCACGGCCGAACCGCGCGGTGAACGCTCCCGCACCGCTGCGCGACAGGTGGTGACCGTCCGCGAGTTGGTCTTCCGCCACCCAGTTCCGCGCGTCAATCACGGGAACGCTCAATTCGCGCACAATACCCGCGAAGTGTTCGCGCGCGGCACGTTCCACGCCCGGCGGGTACCAACTCTGGAACTCGGGCGATTCCGGAAGGTAGAAGAAACCGACCCGCGCGCCTTGCGCGCGAGCGAACGCAACGGCCGCGCGCAGTGCGCGATCCGAGTCCGGGTGAATCGCGTGCCCGGCGAACTGGCGCTGATAGTCCGGGCGGTAGTGATCGAGGAACACGCGCCGAGTCGCCGCGTCGTCGGACCGCACGTCCATCCCGGGCAACCAGCCCCAGCGGTCCAGTTCCCTCCAGGGGACGTTGGCGTGCTGGTTCATCGCGAGGTACTTGGGCGACGCCAGCGCCAGCCAGCGCTCGCGGTTCGCGAAGATCGGGTTCGCGCGTGCCGTCACCATCGATCGCTCGACGCGCTCGGGATCGGAGAAGTAGTCGCGAACAACGGGTGCGTCATCGAACCGCAATCTCTGACCGACGCGGTGTTGCTCCGCGAACGCCCCGTCCTGGCGGAGCACCGGGGGCCAGTATTCGAGTAACACGACCGCGGGGCGGACCCCGTCGGCATACGCGCGCCGCAGCGCGATGAGTTGCTGAATCGGCCCCGCACCGACCGTCCCGAAGTTGAACAGGAGCGGGTCACCCGGCGTTCCGGGACGCACGGCTTCCCACGCGGCCGGCTTCACACCCATGCACGTTCGCGACGACCCGAGAACCAGTACCAGTGGCCGGTTCGGGTTCTCGGCGACACGCGCACGTAGGCGCGCGACACGCATCCCGTATTCCGGATCTCGCAGGTTCGGCCAGGGTGCGTCAAGCGCAACAAGTGCGGCAACATTCAGGAGCAGGGCGGCCGCGCCGACCCACCCCAGCACGATCCGCGGGCGCGCGGGCCGGCGCGGGTTGCGTTCGGGCGTTTGCAGGAGCGCGACGAGGCGCAACCGCATGTTGAGGCGCGTGCGCGGCGCAGTGCGGGTTGCGATCACGGCGCGCCTCCCGTCACGCAGGCGCGGAGCCAGGGGCCGAGCGATTCGCGCCCGAGGCGCGCGGTGAACACATCGGCGCCGGCGCCACTCAGGTGGTGTCCGTCCCCGAGGAACTCGTCCGCGAGCCACTCGCGCGCGTCGAAGAACGGCGCGCGGAACTCACTTGCGAGTTCGGACACGAGCGGCACAATCTGCGAGCGCCCCGGTTCCGGGAACCAACTGCGGAACTCGGTCGATTCGGGTGTGATGAGTAGCGCCGCATGGATGCCCGCGGCGCGGCAGGTTTCGAGCGCGTCGCGCACCCCCTTCACCCCGCTACCACCCGGGCGGTAGTCGGCCCAGCAATCGGAATACTGTTTGCGGGTCAGTTCGCGCAGGCGCGAGCGTTGAGCCTCGGACAATTCGGGAACGCGCACAAAACCGTGCCGGTCGGTCGCGTGCTCCGCGAGGCGGAACTGGAGGGCCGAAAACACGGGCGCGTAGCGGTCGAGCAACTGAACGCGGTACTCGTGCCACGGCGCGATCCACCCGCGCGGGCCGTGGGCCGATGGCGCGGGTATCGGGAGCCCAAGTTGGCTCACGAGTGCGAGTTCGTCCGGGCGCAGCCGGACGGGGTGGAGCCACCGCGCTTCCGGGGGCGGTGACGTTTGTTCGGCCAGAAACGCCGGGTGAACTTCGATCACCGCCGCATTCGGCTTCACTCCCGCTTTCAGCAACCGGCGCAAGTAGACCGCGGTGGTGACCGGGCCGGCGCCGGCGTGGGCGAAATTGAACGCCTCAACGGGTGTGCCGAGGTCGCGCGACAGAGCCGAGCCGATGGCCCCGGCATCGATCGCGTCGAACGTGCGCGAACTGCCGAGGAACAGGAGCGTCGTCTGACCGTCGTTCCCGCCCGCAAAGCCAGGGTGGGCGCGGAGAAGGGTAAGTTTGTTACTGTATTGTGGGTCGCTGAGCGGCACGCAATTAGTATGTGCGACCCACCCGGTAACGATTTGAGCCGCCAACGCGACCGTGAACCCGAGCGCGACCGCGAGGGCCGCTCCGCGAGCTTTCCGTCCGTGAGCGGGACGCGAGCGCTGCGAAATCGCGCCCGCGCCCGTTCGCGTCCGGTGCGGGAGCCAACTCGTTGGCACGGTGACGGCCACTAGCGCGCCTCCCGCAAACTTCGCGCGCGAAGGAAGGGCAGGATTACGTCCCCCGCGAGTCGGTCAGTGAAAGTCGTGGCGCCGGTACGCAGCAGGTGGTGGTTGTCGAGAAACACGTCGTCACCGATCCAGGTTCGTGCATCGGTGATCGGGCACCCGAACTCGGCAGTCAATTCAGTGAAGAAGCGTGACAGTTTCAGTTCCGTAGACGCTGGATAGAGAGCACGGAACGTGGTGGCTTCTGGGAGGACCGTCAGTGCAACGGGAATGTGCTCGTCACGACACAGCGCCAGCAAGTCGCGCAGGGCCGCAACGGACGGACCGGCGGGGAGGTCGTGTCGGAGGAGGTCGCGGTACTCGGCGGTCGCGCCCGCGATTCCCCGCTCGCGCTGCTCGTCGCTGACGGTCTCCAAATCGGAAGCGTTCCAGCCGTTCGGGTCCGGGGTGCGGCCCCAGTCGTACCGGAGCTGCCACGGGATCGCGCTGGGGAAGATCCGACCAACTAGCTTGAACCGGTGTTCGTAAAGGGGCGAGAGGGTCGCGTCGCGCCACTGACCGAGGAGGCGATCGACCGGCATCGCGTACCGGCCGACGAATTCGATCTCGCTGCGCGTGAGCAGATCGCCTTTTAACATGCGCCCTTCAAACGGGCCGTCGGGCAGGTTCGCGAGTAGCGGCGGGAGCACTTCCAGAATGAGCAGATCCGGCCGGTGCCCGTCGGCCAACAACCGCTTGAGGTAGATCAGGTGCGTGATCGGTCCCGCGCCGGGAACGCCGAAGTTGAACACCACCGCCGGCGTGCCGGCTTCGGTCGCGGCTGCTTGCACCCGGCCCGCAACGAAACCGTAGCCGGTGCGCGAGGTGCCGAGCAGGATCACGCGCGGCGTTTTGGGCGGCGCAGTGCGTTCGAGGCGCTGGAGCCGGCGCACCTTGTCGCCGTACACCGGGTCAGCGACCAAGTGCGTGACGGCAGACGTGCCCGACAGCGTCGCCTGGATCGCGACGAACACCAAAAAACCCGCGGCGACCGCAACGAGGGCACGGCGCCGCGCTGGTCCGCGCGCCGGGGCCATCCGGGGCCGCTTCGCGAGAAGTGGTTTGAGCCAACCGAAGGTGAGCGTATTCAACTTCACGTCGCGAGCCGCCATCCGGTACAGCGCGGGTAAACGTGCCTGTTCGGTGAGGCGGGCTCGTGTAGCCCGCCGCCACCGAAGTGGATACCCGAAATTCAGAACTGGAAGTAGATGAATGTGGTGCCGTTGTCGGGCGCCAGCACGAGTGCGGCACAGAGGCACACCGCGTAGCCCACACCTAGTACCGGGGCCGGCAGGCGCGGGTAGATCTTCGCCCACGCGCCCGACCGCACGAGCCACTGGCACGCGAACAGGAACACGACCGTATACCACAGGCTGCGGTTGTTCATGTCCAATTTCAGCCCGCGCTGGATGTGGAACAGTTTCTCGAAGATCGCGAGCGCTTTACTCAACTCGGGCTGGAACAGCACCCAACACAGGCCCACGCACAGGAACGTGAAGAAGATCCGCAGTCCCGTGCCGAACGCGGTCTCCAGGAAAGCCGTGAGCCGCGGTTTGTTCGCGCAGAAGTCTTTAAACTGTTTGTGCCCAACCAGCATTGCGCCGTGGGCGAACCCCCACAGAATGTACCCCCACGCCGCGCCGTGCCACAACCCGCCCACGGTCATCGTGATGAGCAAGTTGCGGTAGTTCAGCCAGCGCGACCCGCGGCTCCCGCCGAGCGGGATGAACACGTAGTCGCGCAACCACGTCGAGAGCGAGATGTGCCACCGGCGCCAGAAATCGGACACGTTGGTGGCCAGGTACGGCATGTTGAAGTTGTTGATGAGCTTGTAGCCGAGCAGGTGCGCGGCGCCGACGGCCATGTCGGAGTAGCCGGAGAAATCGCAGTAGATGCGGATGGCGTAGGCCAACACCGCGAACCACACCGCGACCGAGTTGTACGCTTCCGGGTCTTTGAACACCGGGTCGCAGAACATCGCCATTCGGTCCGCGATCGCCATTTTCTTGAACGCGCCGACCAGGAAAAGCTGAACCCCGACCTGCACGCGGACCCAGTTCCACCGCTTCGGGCGCCGGGTCTGTGTGAGGAAGTCGCCGGCCCGGACGATCGGCCCCGCAACCAAGTGCGGGAAGAACAGGATGAACAGCAGGAACCGCGGCAGGCTCTTTTCCGGCGCGATCTTCCGCTTGTACACGTCGACCGCGTAGCTGATCGCTTCAAACGTGTAGAACGAGATCCCGAACGGGATGAAGATCGCGACCGGATTCAGCTTCTCGTAGCCCGGCTCCATGCCGAGGTTTCGCATCCCGTCGAACAGTTCGTTCAGGAAGAACCCGCGGTACTTGAAGTAACACAGGATGCCGAGGTTCATCCCGATGCTGGTGTACAGAATCAACTTGCGGAACCGCGGTCGCTCGGACGAACCCATGATCCGGCCGAACAGGTAGTCCGCGAACGTCGTCCCGGTGACCAGGAACGCGAGTTCGTAGCTCCACGCGGCATAGAAGTGGAAGCTCGCGACCACGAGCACCCAGACCCGCGTCATTGCGTAGCGCCGCGGGATGCTCCAGTACACGAGCAGCACGAGCGCGAAGAACGCGAGGAACGCCTGCGTGTGGAAGAACGGGGCCGGCAGCAGGTCGTGGAGCCAACGAAAGTACGCGAACCCGGATTGGTACACCGGTTCCACGGTTGGTGGTGTGTTCGATGCGAGCAGCGACAGAGACATTACCAACCGTCCTTGGTTGCGCATTGACGCGGACGGGGAACTCGCTCGAACCCGCCGCGGGCGAGGACTATAGCGGGATTATGAGAAGTGGGTCAATGCCGGGTCTTGGGGAAAGACCCGCTCCGCAGTTTCTTCCCTAAGACATACAGGGGAACGGGATTAATTGCGGTACACAGCCACCGGCTTCCGTTTCGCCCAGCAAACAACGGGCGAGCGAAACGAGCGCGAAGGGGTTTTCGATGTCCGAACAGTGGGATTACAAGAAGGCCGGGCTGGATCTCGACAAGTACGAGCAGACCATTTCCGGCATTCAAGCGCACATCGGGCGCGCGCAGCGCCCGGGCGTGATCCCGCCGCCGTTCCCGCCACGCAAGGGCGGAAAGGGTGTGGGCGGGTTCGCGAGCCTCTTCGACCTCTCGGCCGCGGGCAAGTACACGAACCCGGTGCTGATTACATGTACCGATGGCGTCGGTAGTAAGCTCAAAGTCGCGTGCATGGTGGGGAAGTTCGACACCGTGGGCATCGACTTGGTCGCAATGTCGGTGAACGACCTCATCTGCACCGGCGGTGAGCCGCTCACGTTCCTCGACTATTTGGCCATGCCGAAGGACGATCCCGACCTCACCTCGCTACTCGTGAAGGGAATTGCGGACGGGTGCCTCGAATCGGGGTGCGCGCTCGTCGGCGGTGAAACCGCGATCCTGCCGGACTTTTACCAACCGGGCGATTTCGACCTCGCCGGGTTCGCCGCGGGCGTGGTCGAGCGCGACAAGATCATTGACGGCCGGGCGATTCGTGCCGGGGACGCCGTAATCGGCCTCGCATCAAGCGGCATCCACTCGAACGGCTACAGTCTCGTGCGCAAGGTCGTGTTCGAGGCCGCGGGTCTGAAAGTGACTGACCGCGTGCCGGAATTGGGTAAGACCGTGGGTGAAGAACTGCTCACCCCCACGCGCCTCTACGTGAAACCCATCCGCCGGTTGCTCGACGCGCACGCGAACATGATTCACGGTCTGGCGAACATCACGGGCGGTGGGTTGCCGGACAACGTCGGCCGCATTCTTCCGCCGGATAAGCACGTGCATGTGAACCGCAGTTCGTGGCCCGCGGCGCCCGTATTCACATGGCTCCAGAAGTGCGGCAACGTTGCCGACGCTGAGATGTTCCGCGTGTTCAACATGGGCATCGGCTTCGTCGTGATTGCGGACCCGAACGCGGCCGACGGCATCGTGAAGCAGTTGGCGACGGACGGCATCTCCGCGTGGAAGATCGGCGACGTGCGGGACGGCGCGGTGGGCGTGGAGATCACGTAGGCGAACCACTCCGCGGCACGCAATGTCCCTCCACAATTCCCGTGGAGGTTCCCCTCGTGACCGACGACGAATTCCTGGCTGCGTTCGAGGAATGCCGCCTCGTGCGGACCGACTGGACGCACGAAGCCCACATCCGCATGGCGTGGCTGTACTTAATGCGCGTCGAAACCAAAGCCGTTGCGTTCGACTATGTGCGCAGCGGCATCCAGAAACTGAATGCAACGTTCATTCACCGCGACCAACTGGAGAACCCGAATCGGCCGCCCAAGCCCAAAGACCCACGCGGGTTAGATGGCTACCACGAAACGGTCACCGTCGCGTTCGTGACTGTGATTGCGTCTCGCGTAAAGCCCGGTGAAGACTTCGCCACGTTCCGTGCTCGCAATCCCGATCTCTTCGACCGCACACTTCTCGCACTTCTGCGGCACTACTCACCCGAACGACTTTATTCCCTTCCCGCGAGAACCGAGTTCCTGAAGCCCGACCTGGAACCGTTGCCGGGTTGAACACTTGCGCCCGGCGCGGCCAATCGGAAACGCATTAGTTCACCTGTTCTTTTGTTACGCAACGGAGATGGTGACCCGTGATTTGGTGGGGTATATCGGTGTGAAAGAGTGATTGTTGGCGAACCTTCCACCCAACAATCAGGTCTATCCAACCACCCCATCTGGAGGAACCGCCGATGACCGACAGCGAATTCCTAACCAAGTTTGAAAAGCGCACGATCACCCGTGAAGAGTGGACGCACGAGGCTCACGTTCGCATGGCGTGGCTGTACGTGACGCGAAATGAGACGTACCGAACCGCCCGGAACAAGGTGCGGTCCGGCATCAAGAAACTGAACGCCGCGTTCATCGCCCAAGAGTCCCGGCCGTGTGGCGCGACCCGGCCGGACGATGCGAGCACGGAACCCGCAGCCGAATCCAAGCCGATCGGCTTCCACGAAACCATCACGACGGCGTTCATCCGGGTCATTGCGATGCGGGCGGAACCCGGGGAAAAGTTCGCCAGCTTCCGCAAGCGCAACCCCGACCTCTTCGACCGCAACCTCTCCGCGCTGCTGGCCCACTACTCGCCGGCCCAACTGTTCTCGGAAGAGGCGAAGGTCAAGTTCGTTGAACCGGACCTCGAACCGCTCCCGAAGCCGTGGCTCGCCCACGTGTGAACCACTTTCCAGCGCCCGTTACCCCTTCGGCTTGAACAGCGGGCTTTTCCAGAGTTTCAGCTTGTTCATCCAGTATTTATTCACGGTAGTGAGCGTCTGGATGCCGTACTTCGTGCTGCGGCGGAAGTTGATCTGGCTGGCCTCGTCGAAGTACCGCACGGGAACCGGGATATCGCCCAACCGGAACCCGAAGTGGACCGCTTGCACCAGGAACTCCGTGTCGAACACGAAGTCGTCGCTGTTCCGCTCGAACGGGAGCGTTTCCAACACGTTCCGGCGGTACACGCGGAACCCACTGTGGAACTCACCGAGGTTCTGACCGAGCATCAGGTTCTCGAACGCGGTCAGCCCACGGTTGCTCACGTACTTCCACCACGGCATCCCGCACTTCAGCGCTTCGGCGCGGCTCCGCACCCGGTTGCCCAGAATCACGTCGCAGATCCCGAGTTCGATCATCCCACAGGCGTGTGGAATCACCCGCGCATCGTACTGGTAGTCCGGGTGGATCATCACCACGATGTCGGCGCCCTGCTCTAAGCAGTAGCGGTAGCACGTCTTCTGATTGCCGCCGTACCCAGTATTCTTCTGGTGAACGATGACCGTCAGCCCCATCTCGCGCGCGATGGCAACGGTGTTGTCTTTGCTGCCATCATCGACGAGGAGGATTTCGTCCACGCTCCCCGCAGGGAAGTCCGCGATGGTGGCGGCGAGGGTCTTTTCGGCGTTGTAAGCCGGAAGTACGGCAATGATCTTGTGTTTGCGGGGCAGTGTGATTTCGTCGGGCTTCAGGATGCGGTCCACGTGAAAGACTTCGTGGACCGGGTTTAGCGGCGGCTCGGCGAGCAGGGTGGAAGGCATGAGGGTGAATCGTGGTGTAGGTGACGTAACCGACGTTCCGTTCAGTATATGATGCGAAAAGTAGTGTCCGAATTCCCGAAATCCTGTCCTTCTTGGTGAACCCCGCCCGCAAGGGCGGCGGGTGCTCACAACAAGCGGCGGCTTGAGTGTCCTTATGGCCCATCACCCGCCGCCCTTGCGGGCGGGGTCACCAACACAGCCCCTAACGCAACCGATACGGGATCTCTAACCCGTGTCTCTCCATCAAGTTAGAGTCAGCGAGGAGCTGCTCGGCAGGGCCATCGGCGGCGAGTTGTCCCGCATCGAGCACCAGCACACGCGGACACGAATCCAGCACCAAATCGAGGTCGTGTGTCGCGATGAGCTTCGTCCCGGGCAGCCCGCGTATGACTGCGATCAGTTCGCGCCGACCGCGCGGGTCGAGAAACATACTCGGTTCGTCGAGGAGCAACACCGAAGGGTGCATTGCGAGCGCGCCCGCGAGTGCGGCCCTACGCTTCTGGCCGCCCGATAACTGAAACGGCACGCGCTCGGCCGCATCGGTCATCCCCACCGCAGAAAGCGCTTCAGTAACACGAGCGCTGGCTTCCGCGGCCGTGGCCCCCATGTTCAGCGGGCCGAATGCGACGTCCTCTGCGACCGTGGGGCTGAAGAGCTGGTCGTCCGGGTTCTGGAACACCACGCCGACCACTTCGGGCAGTTTCTTCCGGTGCTCGGGTACGGCGGGGTCGAGCCCACTCACCGCGATCTGCCCCGGCTTCCCGGGCAGGACGCCGCACAGTCGCAGGAATAGCGTCGTTTTGCCCGCACCGTTCGGCCCGACGATCGCAACACATTCGCCCGGTTCCACCGCGAAGGATACGTCATCGAGTGCAACTCGCCCGTCTGCGAAACGGTGAGATAACTTCCGGGCGCTCAGTGCCGCGTGAGTCAAGACTGTCCCGGACGGTTGTTTTGTTGAAACAATGATCTCAGTGCCCCCCGAACCCGGCTAACAATTGCTAACATTTTTGGCTGTTGGGACCGCCGCCTGGTTGTGGTACGCACCGATTGCTAGTATTGCTTGGCATTCGGCGATGTCGCGTCCCTTGAGAGCCGGTGGCAGTTACCAACAATGGCTAACATTCGGCTAACATCGAACCCCGATTAGTCACTTCCACAAGCAAAAACGTCCACGCCGCCGCACTGTTAATGGGCCCAGCGTGAGTCTGCCGGCGCTTTCAGGCGAACGGCTGGTGTCAGCTTCGGAGCTACGTGTCGCCTCGGCTTTAACGAGCCGCGACCGCAAGGGAGCGGGAGGCGTCACCGATTCTCTGAGACCGCACCCAACGCCGAGAGCCCCAGCACCGCTCCCTTGCGGTCGCGGCTCGTTTACCCACCGGTATCTCGGGCGAACGGCCGGTGTCAGCCGGCCGGTGAAGGCTCCACAGGCACCCGGCGCTCGGGGTAGGTCGTTGTTCTCACCGGCCGGCTTACACCGGCCGTTCGCCCAAAGCGTTTCGCCGGGCTTTCGCTGTGCTGTTAGCACGGTCTCGGCAGCGCAACACGCTAAATCATACGCTAGTGGACACAAGAATACAAATCATTTCGGCTCGGCATCTCAACCCAGGACCACGCGGTCCCAGAGCACAAGGGCGACAATGGCCGCCGTGAGGACCACGAAGGAAATGATATCGGCGGGCGTAGTACGAAACCGCGAAAGTGTATGAAATGCGCCATCGAACCCGCGGCAGCGCATCGCGGCGGCGACGTGGTCGGCGCGTTCGGAGCCGCGAACGAGGAGCGCGCCGGTCGCGTGGCCGAGTGCGCGGTAGCCGTGCCGCGTGGCCCGCATCTGAAACCCCCGCGTGCGCATCGCGACGCGGAGCCGGCGCATCTCTTCGGCCAGCAGGAAGGCATAGCGGTACGCGAGCAGCGTGAGTTGCACGAGTAGGCCGGGCATTCGGAGTTTGTGCGCCGCGGCGAGCGTGTGGTGGAGCGGCGCCGTTCCCACCAACAGTAGCGCGAAGCACCCGATTGCGAGGCTGCGGCACAACACCGCCGAGCCCGCGATGAGTCCGCGTGCGGAGATTCGCGCGGGGCCGATGTCCCAGCCTTCGCCGTCCAGAGTAAACGGCAGCACGAGCAGAAACGGCAGTGCCGAGAACCCGAAGAGGAACAGTCGCGAACGAACCCACCCGCCGGGCAATCGTGCGAGCACCAGCAAGAAGAGGCCGAGCGCGAGCGCAACCGCCGCCGATGTGAGGTGATCGAGGGCCGCGATGCCGCTGACGGCGATCAGCGCGGCCGCGAGTTTCCAGCGGGCGTCCCAGCGCGCGAGGGGAGAATCGGGTACAGGACGGTGACGGAACGCCAGTGTCATCGGGACTTTCGCGGCAGCGGTTCGGGAGAAAGGTTCGTGGCGAACTCGGCCCGCAGTTCCACCTCGGCTTCCATCCAGTTCTGTACGTCCTGACCGTGCGGTCGGCCCTTCCGGTCCCAGATTTCCGCCGCACGTGCCGCGATCTTGTCGTGCGGGATCTCGATTACCTCATCTACCGGTGGGAGGGCCGGCACGGTGGTCTGCGAATCGGCCTGTGCGAGCCGACGTTTGAACCAGCGCAGCATGTCCGTTCCTCCGGGGTTGGGGTCCGTGATAGATTAGTATGCGTTTTAATGCCGAGTGGTGGCAACGAGTCCGAGGTGACCTCACGCAACCTTCACGCGCGAGCAGAAACGGGCCGGGCCGACGAAGTCATACTTCGTCGGCCCCGGGTGCGTTGGACTCATTTATACCAGCATCAATAGATGCTACCGCTAGTTCGCTCGGGGGTCAGCTTACTAGGTTGGTCGTTGAACCAGAACCGGCGCCACTCGTTATTAATGACCCGAAGATCTTCTGATTGGTTCAGCAATTGCCGCATGAGGACAACTAGATCGCTCGACGGCGTCACTTTTTTTTGACTCGTGACCGGCTTCACCGGTTCACTCATCGTCGGAACCACTTCCCTCACCGATCCGGGCGGAGTCGGCGGCTGCATTTGCGGAACGGGAGCGGTCGGTTGCGGCGCGGTCCACGAACCACCCGACGGAACGATGCGCGGGGCGGGAAGAGACTGCGGCGGGAGCAGGTCGCCGGTCGGCGCGGGCGCAGTCGGGACGCTGTACGGTTGCGGGTATCCGCCACCGGGCTGCGGTTCGCTGTACGGTTGCGGGTACGCGGAACTGGGCGGCAGCGGCGCACCCGGTAAGCCCGGCGCGGGTTGCCGGTTCTGTTCGGTTACTTTGACCACTTTCGGCTTCGGGAGCTTGTTGCCGGCGTTCTTGTAGCGCCCGGCCATGTACCCGGCCGGCTGCACGTCCATCCGGTCCGATACCGTCGGCATGCGCACGTTACCGACCACGAGCGAATCCCCGTAGGGGCGGAACGTCAGGGCGAACGGCTTGTCTTCCAGGGCCTTTTGCAGTTCACCGAGCATCTCGAAGAACGGCTTCGAGTCTTCTTGCGGGAACTCGCCTTCAAAGTTGACATCGACGCTGGTGATGAGCCCCACCGCGGTCACGCCGTCGCGCGTCATGTGGTAATCGGCGGTGATGACGAGGCTGGCGACCGAGACCTTGCCGTCCTCCTCGTGCGCTTCGCTCACGCTGAGGGTCAGGTGGTCCGGGGAAACCTTCACCACACACTGCTTCCCGGCCACGTCGCGGTACCACGTCCCCACGACGCCCGGTTTGGCGAGCGGCTCCGCGGACGCCATCGGTCGGGCGGGAACAGTTGCCCCCGTGCGCCGCACCGCGCCGTCGAGGTCTTCTTGCATCGCCAGTTCGCGCGGGAGCGGGAACGCCGGGTCCGGCGCAAAGTATTGCGGGTAGTGCTCCAGGTACCGCGGGCTGGGCAGCGTCATCCCGCCCTGGCCGCTCTTCTGGAGCAGTTGGCCGAACGCTTCCGACACCAGCGACTTCATCGTGTCGGGCACGGCGGGTTCACACGCGGTCCGCGGCGCGGTGCCCGCTGGGGGAGGCGCCATCATCAGACGCGCGGGCGGAGGCATGCAGGCGTCACAACTCGGCTTCGGCGGGTTCATCACGGGCGGATTGAAGTTGAAGTCGATTCCGATGCGCGGGCAATCCGCCGGACTCGTTCCGGCTTGTGGGACCGGGATCAGTTTGTCGGCCGCACCTGTATTACCAATTGTCGCTCCCACCGCGGTGCCTAACGCGGTGCCAACTACCGCACCTAAAGACACGTCAGCTTTGCTCGTGTTTGTGTTCAGCGGTACCGGCGCCGGTACGCGGCCGTCTTTCGCGAACTTAAACATCCCGCCGAACGGATTCGCTTCGCTCTTATCCAGGAGCGGGCCACACTTCAGGCCGCTCACCATCAGCCCCGCCGAAGTCATCTTCGTGCGGAACGAGAACGGGGCATCCACGAACGCCTGCAGTGTCATCGCGAGTTCGGCCAAGTCCATGCTGAGCGGCACGTTACTCGGCTTGCCCGGGTCGCGCTTCGTGTCCGCGTCGGTGCCGGTGACGGCCCCGTACACGAGCCCGTCTTTCGTCAGTGTGTAATGTGCGGTAACCGTAAACGTCGCGGTGTCCCCGTCCGCGGCTTGCACCATGCACAGCTTCAACTCGTCGTGCGTGAAGGTCGCGGAGATCACCATCCCGGGCTGTTCGCGGTACCACGTCCCGTTCAGCGCGTTCACGGGCGGGTTCGCTTTCGTGCTCGCGAGCGTGACGGTATCAGCAGCTTTCGCCTCGAACTGGTACTGCACAACGTTCTGGAGCGGGAACGTCCACGTGATCGATTCGCACGGCGGGAGCGGCGGCGCGTCGTGAAGACTCGCGCAGGAGCCTACGATTTCACTTCCGAAGACAAGAGTGCCGGTGGTGGCTTGTTTGCATTTCACAACCACTGATGCGCCGTGCAGATCGGCGCCCGGCCCGACGCGCTCGAGCCCTCGCGTACCGATCACGAGCACCGCCGGTTGTGCCGACGAAACGCGCCCCCGCTCGGTGGCGGCGCGACCGCTCCCCATCGCGAATTCACCGCCACAGTAGAAACCGGGCGTGTTGTTCGCGGGTGGCGGGAGGATGTTGTCGCTGTTGAGCGGCACCTGAAATTCATTTTCTTGGATAGTCAGGTAGCTACCGAAGCGCGGGCCATCCGTTTGCGGTTGTGCGGGTGTCGGGTTCCACGTCTCGGGCTTTGACGCAGCTCCGGTACGAACGCCGTACAAGCGGTAAGGCGGAGGGCTGCCTTTTGCCCGCGGCATCGGCGCAACGGCGCGGGGCGTTTGAGTCGGGACGGGATCGGAATTCCGAGAGAGTTGAAACCCTCCCTCTTGAGCCACGGCGGGGGCGGCGAGTGCTACGGCGAGCAACCCGACCGGGACGAATCGCGGGACCGTCCGACCTGACATGCACGCGCTCCTTGTCCGAGAAATGGGGCGAACCGGCCGGGATCATGCCGTGAGGGGCTCGAACGCACAACCCCAACGATTCCTTGACCCACCGGCCGTTTAATGTGTGGATGGGCAAAGGGGCAGCCCTTCGCATCATAAGCTGGCTTTTCGCCCCTGCTAAGCGTGTGGCCGGCGCCGTAGATCTTTGCAGTATCAGCCGGTGGGGATACGGGGTACGACAAACTTCCGGGGACGTGAGGAGCACACAACACCCGGCAACCCATTCTATCTAACTAAAATCACTACATGCCAATCATTCTCTTCGACATCGATGGCACGCTTGTGCGCACGGGCGGGGCCGGTAAATCGGCGATGGAATCCGCCCTCGTTTCGGCGTTCGGGGTGACCGAACTGCGAGACGAGGTGAAGTACAGCGGCCGCACGGACGTCGCCATCACGCGCGACCTCCTCGAAGTTCACGGCATCAGCCCCACACTCGAAAACCAACACAGGCTCCGCGACGAGTACCTCGCGCGACTGCCGGGCAGCTTACAGACACGGGGCGGCGAAGTGTGCCCCGGCATTCCCGAACTGCTCGCGGCGATTGGGGGCAAGTCGGACATCGTGCTCGGGTTGCTCACCGGG
The DNA here is from genome assembly GCF_017939745.1 of Gemmata palustris. NCBI lineage: Bacteria > Pseudomonadati > Planctomycetota > Planctomycetia > Gemmatales > Gemmataceae > Gemmata > Gemmata palustris. The sequence continues at coordinate 299,642 of NZ_JAGKQQ010000002.1, forward strand.
AACGTGCGCGCGGGCGCGCAACACAAACTCGGGTACTTCCAGTTGTGGGAGCACTTCGCGTGCGGCGGGTTCGGCGACCTGCACTACGAACGCGATGATGTAGCCCGCTCGGCACTGGTGAGCGTGCGCGAGCACTTGGGCACGGACGTGAACCCGGCCGACGTGTGGGTGATCGGCGACACGCCTTTGGACGTGAGTTGCGCGCGAGCGATCGGCGCGAACGCGGTGGCCGTCGCGACCGGCTGGCACCCGGTCGAAGAGCTTGCCGATTGCCAGCCCGATCTGATCTTCGACGACCTCTCGGACCACACGCGACTGCTTGCGGCGTGGAGGTAGCGCACAGGGCTCCCGCCCTGTGCTACGAACGCCGGCCGCTCCGCGGCGTGAAAGGCATTGACAGTTTTGGTATTCGCCCCGGAGAGGCCGTCTGACGTAGCACAGGGCGGAAGCCCTGTGCTATCAACGACTTGTGCTCTTACTTCTTGTCTTTCTTTGGCTCTTCCTTCTTCGGCGCGTCCTTCTTGGGCTCTTCCTTTTTCACATCTTTCTTCGGCACGTCCTTTTTGGGTTCTTCTTTCTTGGGTTCCACCTTCTTCGCCTCGATCACATCGACCGTCGCGACCACCGTGAAGGCGTGGTCCTTACCGCCGACCTTCGTGGTCGCGCGGAACACGACTTGCGTCGGCCCGACGGGCGCTGCCGGCTGCACGGTCAGGCCGATTTCGCCCTTCGTTTGGCCCTTCGCGATCGGCTTCACGGCGGGCACCACGGTCGGCGGGAGGAACAGCGGCGCGATCACGATGTCTTCGCCAGCGCCCTCCCCGCGCGTCGCTTCGAGCAAGAGCTTGCCCGGCTTGCCCTTCTCGAGAGAAGTCGGGTCGAACGTCACCTTGAGCGCGAACGGCGGTTTCTCGATCACCCCGACCGCGCACTGATTGAGAAGTTCCGCGGGCGGGTTCGGCATCCCGCCGAGGTTCGCTCGCACCGCGTCCAGAAGTGTGCCGTAGCGGGTGACGGTCGTTTCGCCTGTCGTGGCGGTCGCCTTGACGCGGAACGGGTACGCGCCCGCCTTCGCCCCGTCTTTCGCCTGAAGGGGTACGAACACGATCGTCTGGTTCGCGGGAAGCGTCACCTTACCACTCAGGGCCGAATCGCCCTCGATCGATAGCTCCACGGCGCCCGCAAAGCCGTTCAGTCGCGTGACCGTGGCAAAAACGCCGGTGGACCCGCCGACCGGCACCTCGGTGCGGTCGAACGTCAGCGCGACGTTGAAGTCCGGCCCGAACGGGACGACGGAGAGGTAGTACACCTCGTTCGGCCCGTGCAGGAAATTCTGGTGCTCGCACGCGAGGACGTATTCGCCGTCGGCGGCCGGGGTGAATTCGAGCCGGTTTACGGGGGCGGCCGGGTTGCTCTTCGCGACCTCCGCGCCCTTCGCATCGAGCACGCGAACCAGTACCTCAGTCGGCGAGTTCACCTCAAACGTGGACACAGAAATGACGAGCTTCTGCCCCTTCTTGCCCGTGATGGCGAAGTGGTCCGCGTCCTTCGCCTTGTCGAAGCGCGCGGACACCCCGCCCGGTATCGGCAGTTTGTTCGCCTTCGATGGTTCGTCGTTCGGTTCCTGCTCGGTCGCTTGCGGGTAATCGGTCAACAACACGGGCACCGGCCAGCCCGAATCCTTCCCGGCCGTCGGCACGGCATAGAACGCCGCAACGCCCGCGTCTTTCGGGGCGGTCACACTGACGGCGGTAATGGCATCCGGCCCCGAGAACCCGATGCTCGCGGACTTGCCGCGTTCGGCCGCGAGCGGGTACGCGGTGGTCGCCCCAGGGAAATCGCCGATCCGCAGCCGGTAGAAGAAATCTCCGCCGCCGCGGTGGGTCGTGTCGCGCACCTCGACCAGCACCTCGCCGGATTCCTTGAAGGTGTGGGCGAGGCGGCAATCGCCCTGCATCCCGGGCGTGTCGTCCGCGTACAGGTCGATGAGTTCGCGCTTCGTCTTCGCGTCGTGCAGAACGACGATGGGGTCGAGCGGCGAACCGATCCGGCGGGCCAGCACCTCGAACGCGAGTTTCTGCCCGGCGCTCACCTTCACCTTGTAGAACTCGGACGCTTCGGCCGCGACCACGCCGCTCGCCACGCACGGCACGGTGACCACCTGGGCGGTGTCCTTCGCGCGGTTCGCGTTCGTCGAAGCGACGAGCGGGAGCGTATCCACAATAAACGGCCGCGCGTTCGAGACGCCGTGCTTGGTCGCCACTCGTACCGTGTGCAGCCCGATTGCGCACTTCGGATCGACGG